>NZ_BAAAHH010000023.1:0-143522 GCF_039525175.1 Actinocorallia libanotica | reverse complement strand
GAGGCCTTCGCGGATCCCCCAGATGTCCATCGGCTCACCCCAACCCGGGCAGCACGTAGGGGCGCAGCAGCGCGGCGGCCACCAGCAGCACGCCGATCACGGCCAGGACCGAGCGGGACTCGCCCTGGACCACCCCGTCGACCACCCGGCCGAGCAGGAGGACCGGCAGCACCTGGAGCGCCGCCCCCGCCACCGTGGTGAGCACGGTGGCGGCCGTCAGCCACGGCGTCTCGCGGCAGTGCGCCGCGACCCATCGGGAGGCCTCGCGTCCGGTCGCCGTGCGCAGGACGGCAGGGGCGACGCGGGCGACGGCGGCGGTGGTGGCGCTCATCCGCGGACCGCGGATCGGGGACGGGTCACGGCGCTGGCCTCTCTTCCTATCCGACCGACTCGACGATCTGGTCGATCGCGTACGGCAGGGACAGCAGGGTGCTCTGCGACACGGCCGCGCCGATCGCCGGCCCCTCGCTGTCCAGCAGGTACGACACCTTGTCCTCCTTGACCGCGGTCAGGTTGGCGAACAGCTGGAACTTCTTCAGCGCGTCCTGGTCGGCCTGGTCGTTGATGACGAAGATACGGTCCACGTCGATCAGGTCGATGCGCTCGGGGGAGAGCGTGGTGAAGAACTTGCCGTCCGCGATCTCGTCGATCTTCGTCGCGCCCTTGAAGCCCATGCCGGTCAGCAGCTGCCCGCGGACGTCGGTGGTGGTGAACGGCGCGATCGCGCCCTCGTACCACGACAGGGCCACGGCGGTCTGGCCGGCGAACTCCGGGTGCGCCTTGCGGACCGCGTCGAGCTTGTCCTGGATGCCCTGCACCATCTTGGCGCCCTCGGCCTCCCGGCCGAGCGCCTTGGCGATGTGCACGGCGTTGTCCTGCCACGGGGCGCTGAACGGCTCGGCCTCGCCCTTGGTGCGGCCCACCGTCGGAGCGATCTTGGTGAGGTGGTCGTAGGCGGCCTTGTCGATCTCGGAGTAGACCGCGATGATCAGGTCCGGCCGCAGGGCGGCGATCTTCTCGTAGTTCGGGCCGGAGTCGCCGTTGTTCATGATGACCTCGGGCCGGGCGTCGCCCCACACGTCCTTCACCCAGGGCCACTGGGTGTTGATGTCGGGGGTCCGGCCCGCCGGGTTGGGGTACTGGTCGACCATGCCGACGGGCTTGATGCCGAACGCCAGGACGGCCTGGTCGTCGGTGTAGCCCACGGAGACGACACGCTGGGGCGCCTTGGTGATCTCGGTGGAGCCGAACGCGTGCTCCACGGTGACCGGGAAGGTGCCGCCCGCGGCGGCCGAGGTGTCGGCGGCGGGCTTCTCCGTGGAGTCCGAACCGCATCCGGAGAGGAGGCCGACGCCGAGGGCGACGGCGGAAAGGGCGGCTGCCGCCTTTCGCAAGGTCTTCGTCACTGTCGTTCGCTGAAGAAGCATCCGGACTTCCTTGCTCAAGTTGTTCGGGGGGTGGGTGAGGCAGGCAAACCCTAACACGCGTAAATTAGGTTAGGCTAACCTAACTTTTTGTCGAGTCAGGCGTTGACGTGCGTGCGGCCGATCGGCACGATGAGCGGTCCGCCGCTCACCGGATCGTCGATCACCCTCGCCCGCAACCCGAACACCTCCCGCAGCAGCTCGGCGGTGATCACGTCGCCCGGGTGCCCCTGGGCCAGGACCGACCCCTCCTTCATCACGATGAGGTTGTCGCTGTAGCGCGTCGCGAGGTTGAGGTCGTGCAGCACCATGACCACGGTGCACCCCGACTCGTGCAGGTCGTCCACCAGGTCGATCACGTCGATCGCGTGCGCCAGGTCCAGGTAGGTGGTCGGCTCGTCCAGCAGGAGCAGGTCGGTGCCCTGGGCCAGGGTCATCGAGATCCAGACGCGCTGGCGCTGCCCGCCGGACAGCGAGTCCACCGGCCGCTCGGCCAGATCGGCCACCCCCGTCATGGCCAGCGCGCGCTCCACGACCTCGGCGTCGTCGGAGGACCACTGCCGCAGCCAGCTCTGGTGCGGATGGCGGCCCCGGGCCACCAGGTCGGCGACGGTCAGGCCCTCCGGCGCGACCGGCGTCTGGGGCAGGAGGCCGAGCTTCTTGGCCACGTCCCTGGTCCGGAGCCTGCCGATGTCCTCGCCGTCCAGCACGACCGTGCCCTTGGCCGGCTTGAGCAGCCGCGACAGGGTCCGCAGGAGGGTGGACTTCCCGCAGCCGTTGGGGCCGATGATCGTGGTGATCACCCCCGAGGGGATCGCCACGTCGAGGCCGTCGATGACGGTACGGCCGCCGTATCCGACGGTGACGCCCTCGGCCGTCAGCCGCGGAGGGTCCTGGATGCTGGTCTGCGTGGCCACGAGACCCACCTTACTTAGGCAAGGCTAGCCTTCATATCCCCTTGCGGAGATTCGCGCGAACCAACAGGTAGACCAGGAAGGGGCCGCCGATCGCCGCGGTGACCACGCCCACCGGGAGGGAGACCGGCAGCGCCGTGCGCGCCACCAGGTCCGAGCCGATCAGCAGCAGCGCGCCCACCAGGCCGGAGGCGGCCATCGGCGGCGTCGGATGCCGCGTCAGGCGCATCGCCGCCTGCGGCGCCACCAGCGCGACGAACGGCACCGGGCCCGCCGCGCTCACCGCCACGCCGGCCAGCAGCACCGCGCACAGCAGCAGGACCGCCCGCACCACCCCGTACCGGACGCCCAGCCCGGCCGCGATCTCGTCGCCGAAGTGCATCGGCTTGAGGTGGAACGCGGCGTACGCGACGACGGCCAGGAGGGCGAGCAGGCACCACAGCGCCGTCCACACCTCGCTCCACGAGCGCTCGTCGAGCGAGCCGACGAGCCACGCCTGGGCCTTGGCCACGTCCCGGATGTCGGCCCTGGTCAGCAGCCAGACGGTGATCGCCTCCATCACGGCGCTCACCGAGATGCCGATGAGGATGAGGCGGAACCCGTCGATCCCGCGCCGCCACGCCATGAGGTACACCAGCAGCCCCGTGCCCAGGCCGCCCGCGAGCGCCCCCGCCGACAGCCCCAGGGAGGCGGTGACCGCCGTGGCCGCGCCGCCCGACGCCGTCACCAGGAACACCGCGGCCGCGCTCGCGCCCGAGGTGATCCCCAGGACGTCCGGGCTGGCCAGGGGGTTGCGCGCGATGGACTGCGTGATCGCCCCGGACACCCCCAGCGCGACGCCCACGATGAGCCCGACCAGGGCGCGCGGCATCCGCAGGTCCATGATGACGAACTCGTCGATCTGCTCGCCCCGGCCGAAGATCGTGGCGATCACCTGGGGGAGGGCGATGGGGAAGTCCCCGGTGCCGATGGACAGGCAGAACACCAGAAAGGCGGCCGCTGCCAGCAGCAGCACGGCGAGGACCATCCACGGGCGCCACACGAACGACACCCGGCCCACCCGCACGCCCGGTGCCGCCTGCCGCTTCACGGCCGTTCCGCTCATGTCTGCTTCAACTTTCCGCGCCACACCAGCGCCGCGAAGAACGGGGCGCCCACGAGGGCGACGACGACGCCCGCCTGCAACTCGCCCGGCCGCGCCACCAGGCGCCCCGCGATGTCGCAGACGAGCAGGATGAGGGCGCCGAGCAGGCCCGCGTACGGCACCAGCCAGCGGTAGTCCGGGCCGGTGAGGTAGCGGGACACGTGCGCCACCATGAGGCCGAGGAACGCGACGGGCCCGCACGCCGCCGTCGCCGCCCCGGCCAGCAGGGTGATGGCGACGATGCCGACGGTACGGCTCAGCGCCACGTTCACGCCCAGCCCCCGCGCCACGTCGTCGCCCAGGTTGAGCAGGTTGACGGCGGGCAGCGTGGACAGCGCCAGCAGCAGCCCCACCACGATGAACCCGCTCACCGGCCAGATGACGTCGAACCCGACGCCGGCCACCGAGCCCGCGTTCCAGAACCGCAGCGCGTCCAGGGCCGTCTGGTCCGACAGTGCGACCGCCGTGGTCATCGCCACCAGGAACACCGCGATCCCCTGCCCTGCCAGCGCGAGCGTCAGCGGGTTGCCCGCCCCCCGGCCGATGCTCGACAACCCGAACACCACGGCGCCGGCGGCCGCCGCGCCCAGGAAGGCGAACCAGACGTACTGGAACGGGTCGGCGAATCCGAAGAGGGCGATCGCCAGCACCACGGCGAACGAGGCGCCCGCGTTCACGCCCAGCAGTCCCGTGTCGGCGATCGGGTTGCGGGTATGTCCCTGGATCAGCGCCCCGCCGATGCCCAGGGCGATGCCCGCCACGACCGCGAGCACCGTCCGCGGCACCCGCACGGTCTGCACGATGAGCCGGATCTCGGTGAGCCGCTGGTCGGGATCGGGCGCCGCGAACAGCCCGTACCAGACCTCCGAGAGGCCCAGCGACCGCGGACCGACCGCCAGCGACACGCCTCCCGCCACCACGAGGCCCGCCACCAGCGCGGCCAGCCCCGCCACCCGCCGCCGGCGAACCCGGGTGACCCCGGTCGAGGGTCGTTTCTCCACGGTCGTGCCCATGCCGACGTACGTTATCCCGTTGATCCTCCAAGAACACCAGCTTCCCTGGTGCTTTGCCCCGTTCGGTCCGAGAGCCGGGAGAACCGGCGGCCTGGCGCCGTCCGGCGTGCGCTACGGCGGGTCAGCGCATGCGGGCCGCCAGCGTCTGCACGACCTGGGAGAGGACCTTGTCCGTGTAGTCCTGGTTCGTCAGGCGACCGTTGGGGCCGTGCCCGCTGACGCGGAAGTAGTAGCGCCCCAGCCGGCAGTGGACGTTCGGCGAGGTGCCCTCCGAGATCCGGTCGGAGTAGCAGTCGTCGGCACCCCAGGCCCTGCCGAGTTCCTGGATCGCGGACTTGTCCTTCCGGTCGTCGCGGTACTCCTTCTCGATGACCGACGGGCCGGCGATCCTCAGGACGAAGAGGTCGATGTTCGCGTTGCGTCCGTCGTAGTCGTCGGGAAGCCTGAACCAGATGTCGCACCCGGCCGCGGGGATCTCCTCCGTGGTGGAGTTCTCCGGCTTCAGGAAGTCGATCCGCCGGAGGGTGAGGCTCTGCTTCTCCCTCGTGAAGTCCTCCGCCTGCGGGAGCACCGCCTTGACCTCGGCATCGCTCAGCAGCGTGCACGCATCGGGCCACTGCGCTCCCGGCAGCCCTGGATCCGGCGCGCTGGGAAGGGTGATCCGCTGACCTGAGGGCTGGGCCGAACCGAACCGGATCTCCGGCGGGGACGAGCATCCCGCGACCAGCACGGTGGAGAGAAGGGGGAGACCGACGAGCAGGACGAGCCTTGATCGCGTCATGTCGAGGCACCCTAACAGGCGGACGAAGCCCCCTTACCGCTCACCCCGCGGCCGGATTCGGGCCGGTGTCAGGACCTGGCGGTGTCCCAGGCGGGGCTGCTGAGGAAGTAGGTGTCGTAGAGCTCCTGGACTTCCAGCAGGCTCGCGGGCGGGACCTTCCCGTAGGCGATGCGCTCCAGGTGGCGGAAGTACTCGAAGCGCTCGACGCCCGGGGTGATGACGATGAGGATGTCGGCGTCGTGCCCCGGGGCTGCGGCGAAGGCGTGGGGCAGGCCGGGCGGCACGATGACCAGGTCGCCGCGTTCGGCGGTCACGATCTGGTCGCCGGACAGCAGCTGCGCCGTGCCGTCCAGGAGGTAGAACAGCTCGGCCGAACCGGCGTGGTGGTGCGGCTGGGCGCCGTTCGCGCCGTCGGTCAGGGTGACACGCTGGGTGGACAGCGCACCGCCGGTCGAGCTGCTGTCGGCCAGCAGCCGGATGGTGGTGGGGGCGTGGCCGATCACCTCGGCCTCGGCGGCGCGGACGACCACGGACTCATCGAACTCCGGCACGAACAGCGACATGGGAAGGCTCCTTCGGGACGTTTCAAGGATGAGCGATGCGGGTTCGGTTCCGGGTTCAGAGGGCGCCGTCGAGGGCGGCGGCGACCAGGCGTTCGGCGTAGGCGCGGTCGACGGGAGTGCCGGTGATGAGGACGCGGTAGTACAGGGCGCCGGCGAGTTGGTCGAGCAGTACCTCGGAGTCGAGGTCGGCACGGAGGTCGCCCCGGCGGCGCGCCCGCTCGATCAGCTCCCGGGCGAGCGCGTTGCGGCGCGCATAGAGCCGGCCGCGCAACTCGGCGATGTCGTCGTGGCGTCCGCTGGCCGCCACGAGCTCGGCCACGGTGCCGGCCGAGGTGCTGTCCTCGCCCGGCCGCCGCCCCGCCGCCCGCATGCGGTTGAGCCCGCCGGCGACCTTCTCCATGTAGTCGGTGAGGTCCTTGCGGATGTCGCCGGTGTCGGTGATCTCGTCGTCCTCCTGGAGCCGTGCGACCACGGCGACGGCCAGATGGTCCTTGGTCGGCCAGCGGCGGTACAGCGTGGTCTTGGCGACCGCGGCCCGCTCGGCCACCTCCTCCATCGACAACCCGCCGTACCCGTGCCGCAGCAGCAGCTCGGTGGCGGCGGCGACGATCGCCGCGTCCGCCTCCGCACTGCGCGGCCGCCCCCGCCGCCCCCGCTCCGCCATGACGACCCCCTCCATTCAGCTACGTGCGTAGCGAAATTAAGCTAGACGACGGCCTTCATTTACGCAACGCTCGTACCGTAAATAGGGCGCGGTGCCCGCAAGGGCCCGCCGCCCCATGCCGCGCCTACTTCCGCACGCGGACTGCCGAAAGCCCTGATCGCGGCGAAGGGGCGACCGTGTCAAGGAGGCGGGAACGCCGTCAGAGCAGCCCCACTCCGCCCAGGCCGGTGGCGGCGGTCGGACGGGTGTCGTCGCCGCGCCGGGGCCGCCAGTCGGCGATGGGCACCACGCCCGGGGGCAGCAGGGTCGTGCCGTCGAACAGCCGGGTCACCTGCTCGGCGGTGCGCAGATGTACTCCGGGCGGGGTGGCGGCAGAGTAGATGTCGACCGCCTGGTCCAGCCGCTCGGAGTCGGCGCCACCGGGAGAGACGTGTGAGATCGCCATGGCCGATCCCGGAGCCAGACGCGCCAGGTAAGCACGCAGAAGGCCCTCGACATCCTCCTCGTCGGAGATGAAGTGCAGCACCGCGACGAGCATCAGCCCCACAGGGCGAGAGAGATCCAGCAGCGCGCTCTCCTCGACCGCGGTCAGTAGTTCGTCCACCTCGCGCAGATCCGCGGTGACCACCTTGGTATTGCGGTTCTTCGCCAGCAGCGCCTGCCCGTGCACCAGAACGAGCGGATCGTTGTCGACATAGAGGACCTTCACCCCGGGATCGAGTTCCTGGGCGATCTCATGGACGTTCCCTTCGGCCGGAAGCCCCGAGCCGATGTCCAGAAACTGGCCGATGCCCAGCTCCTCCACCATGTACCGCACGACCCGATGGAGGAACTCCCGGTTCTGTCGGGCCATGACTGGAATATCCGGAAAGAGGGCGAGCGTCTGCTCCGCGATCTGCCGATCGACGGCGAAGTTGTCCTTCCCGCCGAGGAATGCGTTGTAGATCCGCGCCGGATGCGGAACGGAGGTGTCGACGAAAGGGGAAACGGCACCATCACCCATGGCGTCTCCTTGAATCCGGAGGAAAGGGGCATGATCGTCTAAGGTCCCCGACCCTACCGGACGGCGGCACAGGGTCGACCTGACGCCGTCGGCGGCCGAAGCCCATGCCGGTCTCGACCGTGAACAGCCGGACCGGTATGTGCGGTTCGAAAAAGAATCCCGCCGAGTACCGTACGGGGATGCCTGTCCGCCAGTACGTCTATTTCGGCTTGTTCAGTGAACGCATGTCCGCGGTGGAGATGACGGCTTGGCTGGGTGTCGAACCCGATGCGTTCACGGTCCGCGGGAGCCGCCGCCGTGAACCGGCGGTCCCTGTCCGCCACGCTTGGAAGGTCGAGTGCAGGGAGGACGGCCTACCGGTCGACGAGCAGATCTCACGCATACTGATGAGGCTCCGGCCTCATCTCGACAAGATCGCCGAACTCTCCGAGCATCTGAACGAGGAAGAGGCCGGCAACAGGGTCGTACTCCAGGTCGTGCGCTATTTCAACGACGAAGCCGATGCGCCGGATGCCGACTCATCGGCGGAGACGACGGAGGGGCCCAATCTGTTCGGCTGGCACCTCGGCCACGAAATCATGACTTTCATGAGCATGGTCGGCGCGGTCTTGGACGTGGACGAATACGACCTGTCCTAGCGGACGAAGGGACGACTGCGATCCTCATGCCCTGCGTCGGCCGTGCTTTTCCCTCACGGGGAACGGAAGGTTCAGGTGCGCGGCAGTACGCCCAGGAGTGCCGCGGTGAAGGAGGCCCGCAGGGCGTCGCGCAGCTCCATGTGGAGCGCGCCGAGGGCGGGATCTTCCGCGTAGGCGGCGAGGAGGCTGGGCGGCGGCGGGACGGACGACGACAGGGCGCCCGCCGAGACCAGGCTCATCAGGCAGAACAGCTGCGCGCCGTCGCCGAGCTCCGGCAGGTGGCGGCGCATGAGCTCGACCATGTCCGCGAGCCTCGCGAGGGAGGAGCGCTTGTGCCGCTTGACCACCTCGACCGAGACGTTGCGTTCGAGGACGCCGCCCTGCGCGCCGAAGAGGTCGCAGAGCACCACCCGGTCCGCCAGCGACCGGCTGAGGATCTCGGCCAGCTGCTCCGCCCGCGCCTCCGGCGCCGCGTGCGCCTCGACGCCCGCGGCCAGCTCGTCCGCCAGTTCGGCGAGCCAGCTCCCCAGGAAGTCGTCCAGCAGTTCGAGCAGCACCGCCTCGCGCGACTCGAAGTACCGCAGGACGTTCGACTTGGCCAGGCCCACCCGCCGGCTGAGCTCGTTGAGGCTCACGTCGGCCACGGGCATCTCGTCGAGCATCGCCGCCGCCGTGTCCAGGATCGCCCGGCGGCGGATCTCCCGCTGCTCCTCGCTGCGCGCCCGCTGAAATGACACGCCCTCACCCTAGCCAAAGACCGTCGGACCCTTGACAACAGACCGCCGGTCTTTTACGTTGGCCCCCATAACAGACCAGCGGTTCCTTAGGAGTGCGTCATGAGCGGCAACTGGACCGAGCAGCACATCCCCGACCAGCGCGGCAGGGTGGCGATCGTGACCGGCGCCAACACCGGGCTGGGCTTCGAGACCGCCCGGATGCTCGCCGCACGCGGCGCGGCGGTGGTCCTGGCCGTCCGCGACGTCGAGAAGGGCAGGCGGGCGGCCGCCCGCATCACCGGCGACGTCACCGTCCAGGCCCTCGATCTGGCCTCCCTGGACTCGGTTCGGTCCGCGGCGGCCGACCTGCGCGCCGCCCACCCGCGCATCGATCTCCTCATCAACAACGCGGGCGTGATGTACACCCCGCGGCAGGCCACCGCCGACGGCTTCGAGCTGCAGTTCGGCACCAACCACCTCGGCCACTTCGCTCTGACGGGCCTGCTGCTGGACCTGCTCCTGCCCGTCCCCGGCTCCCGCGTCGTGACGGTCAGCAGCACCGGCCACCGCATCCGGGCCGCGATCCACTTCGACGACCTGCAGCGGGAGCGCTCGTACAGCCGCGTCGGCGCCTACGGCCAGGCCAAACTCGCCAACCTGATGTTCACGTACGAACTGCAGCGCCGGCTCGCACCCCACGGCACCACCGTCGCGGTCGCCGCCCACCCCGGCGCGTCCAACACCGAGCTCACCCGCAACGTGCCCACCGCGCTCCGCACGCCCGTCACCTGGCTCGCGCCGCTGTTCACCCAGAAGGCCGAGATGGGCGCCCTGCCCACCCTGCGCGCCGCCACCGACCCGGCGGTCGTCGGCGGGCAGTACTACGGCCCCAGCGGCTGGGGCGAGATCCGCGGCTACCCGAAGCCGGTCGCCTCCAGCCCCGACTCCCACGACCGGGCCACTCAACAACGGCTGTGGACCGTCTCCGAAGAACTCACCGGCGTGACGTTCCCTCTCGGCCGGGCCGCTTGAACCCCACCGCCCAAGGAGCAGCAGTGCGCGTCATCATCTTCGGTGCCTCCGGCATGGTCGGGCACGGCGCACTGCGCGCCTGCCTGGCCGACGACACCGTCACCGAGGTCCTCGCCATCGTCCGCAGCCCTCTTCCCCTCGACGATCCCAAGCTGCGGCAGATCGTCCACACCGACTTCACCGACTACACCGCCGTCCAGGACCGGTTCCAAGACCTGGACGCCTGCTTCTACTGCCTCGGCGTCTCCGCAGCCGGACGCAAGGAGGCCGAATACACCCGCATCACCTACGACTACGCCCTCGCCGCCGCCCGCGCCCTCCACACCGCCAACCCCGCCCTGGTCTTCGTCTACGTCTCCGGCGAAGGCACCGACTCCACCGGCAGGAGCCGCCAGATGTGGGCGCGAGTGAAGGGCCGAACCGAGAACGACCTGCTCGCCATGCCCATACCCGCCTACATGTTCCGCCCCGGCTACATCCAGCCCGTCGGCGGCGCCACCTCCAAAACCCCGCTCTACCGCGCCCTCTACCGGCTCACCGCAGGCCTCTACCCGCTGCTCAAACGCGCCTTCCCCCGCTACGTCACCACCACCGACGCCGTCGGAGCCGCCATGCTCGCCGTCACCCGCCTCAACGGAGGCGGCCCCACCCTCCTGCGCACCCCCGACATCAACCACCTCGCCACCCCATCAAAACAACCATCCCCGCCACCCCAGCCGTGACCCCCGACACCGCGACCGAGGAATACGATCCGCCCACCCCGAGCGCGACGAGCACAGCCGCCGTCTGGCGGTCATGACCGCCGGCCGCGAGAGCTGACAGGATTTCCGGGGTGACGATCATTTTGGGCGATGAGAGTCGTTTCGCGGTAGAGATCGGTGAACGGCATGGCGGCCTGCGCCGGGTGGATTTGCGGGCGGCCGGACAGTGGGTGACGTGCGACGACGACTGGGTCTACGTCGAGCAGTTCCGGCACAGTGTGCAGGCCGACTGCGCATGGCTGGACTCAGGCGGAGGCTTGCCGCAGCCCTTCCCCGGTCTGTCTCCTGTGGCTGCTCATCAGCGGTTGCTCGCCGACGACGAGGGGCTGGGCGAGCCGTGGTGGTTCCTGCATTGGGGCCCTACGACCGACAATGTGAGCGCGTATCTCTTTCGTGAAGGGGGCCGCTTGACGATCACCCTGGCGTTCTGTCGGCAGGAGCACTTGCGGCTGCATCCCGAGCACGTCGGAGCGGTCTTCGTCGTCGAGATCGATGTCGAGGAGTTCGTCGAGATCCTGCGGGACACGGTCGACGTTCTCGGCGAAGGATCGACCCCGTCGGCGCCATGAACGAATGCCGCGGCTCCTGGCCCCGGACAGCATGACCAGGCAGCCGGGGATGCGGTGTCGCCTCCTCCGTCGACTTCGATGTGGCGTTGTTTCCTCAAGATCTGGGTCTCACCGAGTGGTCGCGTCGCTCGTCGAGGGGTCTGCGAGGAAGTCGACGTGTAGGCCGATGGTGTGGTGTTCGGCTTCCTGGTGGGCGAGCCAGGACAGGGCCAGGTCCTGCCAGGGGAGGCCTACCGGGGCGTAGACGGTGCGCTGGGTCGGGGTGGTGCGTCCGGGGCGGGTGCCGCGCAGGACTTCGCCCAGGGTGGTCGCTGTCAGAGGGGTTCCGGTGAGTACGCCTGAGGTGCCGGCGAGGTCTCGGTCGTCGACGACGAGCAGGGAGTCGGCCAGGAGGTCACCTGCCAGTTCCTGTTTGCCCGGCTCGTCGACGCCCAGGGTGGTGAAGTGCTGGCCGGGGCGGGTGGCGTCCAGGGAGAGGAGGGGCGTACGGGACCAGGTGGCGAGGACCACGGTGTCGGCGTGGGCGGCGACGGCGGCGGGCGAGTCGACGGCCTGGCCGCCGTGGCGCGTGGCGAACGCGTGGGCGCGGGCGGGGTCGATGTCGTGGACGACCAGACCGGCCACGTGGCGGAGCAGGCGCAGGCCGGTGAGGACCTGCTCTGCCTGTGCGCCTGCGCCGATGATCCCCAGTACGGTCCCGCCCTCGGGATCGGCCGCCAGTTCGTGGGTGCCGAGGGCCGCGGCCAGGCCGGTCCGCCACGCGGTGATGGTCGCCGAGTCCAGCAGGGCGAGGAGTTCGCCGTCCCGGCCGCTGTGCAGGCAGATGACGCCGCGCAGAGCGGGCCGCGCGGCGGGGAACTTCGCGTTGACCTTCACCGTGTAGGCGTCGATTCCCGGGAGGAGGCCGGGGAGCAGGGCGGTCGCCGTGCCCGGGAACGGCAGGTCGGTGCGGACGCGCAGTCCTGGAACGGTCGCCTCGCGGCTCTGCCGGAAGCCTTCCCGCAACGCCTTGATGCAGGCCGCCGGGTCGAGCAGGGAGATCAGGTCGGTGCGGGACAGGATGCGTGTCATCCCCAGATGATCACACGGGGCGCGGCCGCGTTCTCCCGGGCCTCGGCTCGGGGCGGGGCGGGCGCCCGGGTGGCGACACCGGTTATGGTGGTTCCATGCGAGCGAGTGCGACCGGACGGACACTGCGTGATCCCCGAGGGGGGTCGTTCTGGTTCGACGCCGGCGCGGTCTGCCTGGACTTCGCCCATACGGGGGGTGAGGGGCGGTATGCGGTGTTCGAGTCCCTGCACAAGCCCGTCGACCTGGGGGAGTGGCTGGCTCGGCCGCCGCTGGCCGCGGCCGTCACGGTTCCCGTCACGGCCCGGGAGCTGACCGCGGCCAAGGCGCTCCGCCGGGCGATCTGGGAGGCGGCGCACGCTCGGGCGGCGGGGCGTCCGCTGCCCGCCGAGGCGATCGCGGCCATCAACCGGGCGGCGGCCGCGCCGCCGCTGGTGCCCGAGCTCGCCGCTGACGGCGCGACCGCCGGGTGGGCGGCTCCGGTCCGGGTGAAGCACGCGCTGTCGACGCTGGCGCGGGAGACGATCGAGCTGCTGTCCGGGCCGCTCGCCGAGCGCATCCGCGTGTGCGCGAGCGACGACTGCCCGCTGGTGTTCGTCGACTCCTCACGGCCCGGCGCCCGGCGCTGGTGCTCGATGGAGCGCTGCGGCAACCGCAACAAGCTCCGCGCCCTCCGCGCCCGCCGGTCCGCGAACCCGTGAACGCCGCCACCGGGCCCGGCGCGCCTCACCCCATGAGGACGACCTTGGCCGGGCTCTCGGCGCCCAGGTCCAGTACCAGCTTGACGCCGTCCGTGCCCTGGGTCCCGACGAGGGCGCGGAGCTCCAGCCGGTCGTCGGGCTTCAGATCGCTCGCCCCTTCGTAGGCGAGGAAGCCGCCGAAGACCCCGGCGACGCCTTCCCCCGACTGGACGGCCATCGTGGGACGGATCCGGACCGGCTCCTTGAGGAGGTTGCGGAGGGTGAACGTGGCGAGCCAGGTCGGGCCCTCGTGGTCCCAGCCGGGCGGGATGTCCCTGTCGGCGGGGACATGGGACTCCAGGCCCTGATACGTGATCTCCCACGTCTTCTCGAGGCTCTTGGTCTGGCCCGCCCGCAGGGCGGGTTCGGTGCCGTCCAAGGCCGGACCGGCAGGCCCGGCGGACTCCGCCGCGGCCGGAGCGGGAGAGGTCGCGGAATCCCGGGGTTCGGCCTCCGAGCCGCACGCCGTGAGAAGGACGAGGGGGAGCAGAGCCCAGGCGATACGCCGTGTGGTGGGGGACACGCCAGGAGTCTAAGGGGGCGGCGGGCTCTCGCGACCGTGAGATCCGGCGGGCGGTGGTTGTACGGTCGGGACATGGGCGATGGAGTGGTGCTGCGGACCGAGCGGCTTCTGGTGCGGGAGTGGCGGGCGGAGGATCGGGGGCCGTTCGCGGAGCTGAACGCCGATCCCGAGGTCATGGAGCATTTTCCGGCCGTGCTGACGCGGGCGGAGAGCGACGTGCTGGCCGACCGGATCGAGAGCCGGATGGCGGAGGACGGGTTCGGGTTCTGGGCGCTGGAGGTCGCCGGGAGCGGGGAGTTCGTCGGGTTCACGGGGATGGCGCGGACGAGGTTCGACTCCCACTTCACGCCCGCCGTGGAGATCGGATGGCGGCTGGGGCGCCGGAGCTGGGGACGGGGGTACGCGAGTGAGGCGGCGCGGGCGGCGCTGGCGTACGGGTTCACCGGGCTCGGGCTGGACGAGATCGTCTCGTTCACCGCGGTGGGGAACGTCCGCTCCCAGGCCGTGATGCGGAGGATCGGGATGCTCCGCGACCCGGAAGACGATTTCGAGCACCCCCTCGTGCCCGAAGGGCATCCGCTGCGCCGCCACGTGCTGTACCGGCTGACCGCCGGGCAGTGGAAGGCGTAGCGGACGCCCGTCAGTAGGTGTCCTTGTCGAGACCGCTGAGGGTCGGGTCGTAGGTGACCTCGCCGATGTCGTACATCGTGGTCATCCAGTGGTGGAAGTTGTCGCCGCGCTCGCGGAGCAGCGTGTAGAGGCGGGCTGTCATGCGCTTGCGGACGGGCGCCAGCTCCGGGTGCTCGTAGACGTTCAGCAGCTCGTCGGGGTCGGTGGCCAGGTCGTACAGCTCGTTCACCGAGTCGGGGTTGATGACGAGCTTGTACCTTTCCTCGCGGAGCATGCGCTGCGCGTACGGGAAGTGGTGCCCGTGGAACTCGCAGACGATGTCCTCCTGCCACGGCACCGGCTCGCCCGTGGTCAGGGGGAGGAGGCTGCGCGAGTCGACGGCGGGGGACGGGTCGAGGCCCGCCAGTTCCAGGATCGTCGCCGTGCAGTCCAGGAGGCTGACGAACTCGTCGCGGACGACGCCGGGGGGCCGTCCGGGGACGCGGAGCAGGCCGGCGGTGCGGTAGATGTCCTCGTACATCGCCGGCCCCTTGTCGTGGAGGCGGTGCGCGCCGGTGAACTCGCCGTGGTCGCTGGTGAAGAAGACGGCGGTCTCGTCGGTGAGGCCGAGCCGGTCCATCGCCTCCATCACGCGGCCGATCTCGGCGTCGATGAGCGCGACGTATCCCTGGTAGACGGCGATGAGCTTGCGGGTGTCCTCGATCGGCATGGTGTCGAACGCCCAGTGCGCGCTGTAGTTGCGCTGCACGGGCGGTTTGCCGTGGAAGGTCTCCGCGATCGACTTCGGCAGCTCGACCTTTTCGGGGTCGAAGAGGTCGAAGTAGGAGTCGGGCAGGATGTACGGCAGGTGCGGGCCGAAGAAGTTGAGCTGCAGGAAGAAGGGCTCTCCGTCCGCGGCGTAGCGTTCGAGCTGCTCGATGGCGCGGGTCGCCAGGTAGTGCTCGAATGTCGCCTCGACGGGCTGGTGCAGCCGGGCTGCGAGCAGGTTGCCCGGCCCGCCGTTGGGCAGGGCGCCGCGGATGTGGCCGCTGATCTCGTACGGCGGCAGGTCGCGTTCGGCCAGGTAGGCCAGGTAGTCGGGGTGGTCGACGGGGTTGTGCCAGCCGGGCAGGTCCGGGCCGTCGAAGCCGAAGTCGGCGGCGTTGCGGTGGTGCCCGGCATGCCACTTGCCGATGAGGCCGCAGCGGTATCCGGCCGCGCGCAGCGCCTGCGGGAAGGCGAACTGCTCCGCGGGGAGGTCCTCGATGTAGCCGACGTTGCGTTCGTGGTTGGCCAGCAGCTTGTGCCGGAACGGTGCCTGCCCGGTGAGGAGGCTCGCCCGGGCGGGCGTGCAGATCGCCGTCGGCGTGTACCAGCGGTCGAACCGGGTGCCCGTCCTCGCCAGTTCGTCGAGGACGGGCGTCGCCGCCGCCTGGTTCCCGTAGGCGCCGAGGGTGTCCACCCGGTGCTGGTCGGTCATCAGGAAGAGGACGTTGGTGCGCTGTGTCACTTGCCGGCCGCCGTGAACAGGTCGCCGGTGTAGTAGGTGGCCGGGTCGGTCTTCTCGGTGAGCTTCCCGGCGCCGAGGAAGTAGTCGTTCATCCCGTTCAGCCACTTCACGATGGTGCCGTCGGCGGTGTACGTGTCCAGGTCGCTCAGCGGCAGCGCCTTGGAGTTCGCCGCGTCGGCCTTCACCTGGTCGGCGGGGACCTTCAGCAGCTCGGCGGTCAGTTCGACGGTCTTGTCGGGGTTGTCGTAGCGGTACTGGATCGCCTCGCGGAGCACGGCCGTGACCTTCTCGGCCTTGTCCTTCTCCCCGGCGACGACGTCGTTGCCCGCGACGAACGCCGTCGGGAAGGAGACGGTGTCGGCGAAGTCCTCGTTCTTGGCGAGCTCGACCAGGTCCGGGACCTGCTGCTTGATCGTCGAGATGGCCGGGTACCAGAAGCCCGCGGCGTCGACCTGCTTGGAGGAGACGGCCGAGACGATCGCGGCGGGCTCCAGCGGGACGACCTCGACGTCCTTCTTGTCCAGGCCGGCCTTCTGCAGCGCCAGGGTGAGGATCATGTCGCCGGAGGTGCCCTCGGGCACGGCGACCTTTTTGCCCTTGAGCTGCTCGATCGAGGTGATGCCGGGCTGGGCGACGACGCGGTCGGCGTTGCCGAGCGAGTTGATGGCGACGATCTTGGCCTTGCCGGAGGCGGGCAGCCACATGGCGCCCGGGCCGATGTAGCCGAAGTCCAGGTCGCCGGTGCCCAGGGCCTGGATCTGCAGCGGCCCGTTGGTGAAGACCTTCTTCTCGGCCGTCAGCCCGTGCTTCTTCCACAGGCCCTGGTCGTCGGCGACGGCGAGGAGGGAGGCGCCGTTGTAGTCGGCGATGTAGCCGAAGTTCACCTTGTCGGTGCCGCCTGCGCCCTCGTCGGAGGATCCGCAGGCGCCCAGGCCCGCGGACAGGGCCAGCGCGGCCGCGACGGCACCGAAGGATCTTCTGCTGAGCTTCATGTCGGTCTTTCCTTGCATCGGAGGGAGGGGTCTCAGTGGTCCTGGTGGTAGACGGCCTGCCACACCTCGTTGCGCAGCTTCCCGAACTCGGGGCTGAGCCGGACCTCCTCGGTCCGCGGGTAGGGCAGGTCGACGTCGATGACGTCGTGGATCCGGCCGGGCCGCGCCGCCATCACGATGACGCGGCCCGCCAGGAACACCGCCTCGTCGACGTCGTGGGTGATGAACAGGACGGTGCGCCGGTCGCTGCTCCAGGTCTGCAGCAGCTGCTCCTGGAGCCGGACCCGGGTGAGGGCGTCCAGGGCGCCGAACGGCTCGTCCATGAGCAGGATCGAGGGGTTCACCGCGTAGGCGCGGGCGATCGCGCAGCGCTGCTTCATGCCGCCGGACAGCGTCTTGGGCAGCGCGTCCGCGAACCGCTCCAGGCCGACCAGCCGGATGAAGTGCTCGGCGCGCTCGCGGCGCTCCTTCTTGGGCACCCCGGTGGAGCGCATGCCGAACTCGACGTTCTCCCGGACGCTCAGCCACGGGAACAGCGCGTACTGCTGGAAGATGACGCCGCGTTCGGGGCCGGGCCCGTCGACGGCCTTCCCGTCGACGAGCGCCTCGCCCCCGCTGGGCGTCTCCAGTCCGGCCAGGATGTTCAGCAGGGTGCTCTTGCCGCAGCCGGACGGCCCGACGACCGTCACGAACTCGTTGTCGGCGATCTCCAGGGAGACCCCGCCGAGCGCGGTGAAGGCCCCGTTCCCGCCGCCGGCCGGGGGGAAGACCTTGCTGACGTCCCGGACGAGGATCTTGGGGCCGCTCATCGTGTCTCCTGCCAGCGGGTGAGCCTGCCGCCCGCCAGCTGCAGGAGCTTGTCCATGAACAGGCCGAGGAGGCCGATCGCGATCACGCCGACGAAGATCGTCGGAAGGTCGTAGTAGAGCTGGGCGTTCTGCATCCGGTAGCCCAGGCCCTCCTGGGCGGCGAGCAGCTCCGAGGCCACCAGCGTCGCCCAGGCCGAGCCGAGGCCGACGCGCATGCCGACCAGGATGAACGGCGTGGAGGCCGGGACGACCACCCGCAGGAAGATCGCCGCGTCCTTGGCGCCGAGCACCCGCGCCGCGTCGATCATCGTCCTGTCGACGTCGACGACGCCCTGGTAGGTGGAGATGACGCAGGCCAGGAACGCGGCGAGGAAGATGACGAAGATCTTCGGGGTCTCGCCGATGCCCAGCATCACCAGCACCAGCGGCAGCATCGCCAGCGGCGGGATGGTCCGGAAGAACTGGATCCACGGTTCGAACAGGCCGCGTCCGGCGGTGTACCAGCCCATGAGGAACCCGACGGCGACCGCGGCGAGCGAGCCGAGGAGGAAGCCGGTGAGGACCCGCCGCAGGGACGCCAGGACGTCGGCCTGGAGGGTGCCGTCCGCCAGCAGCTCCCAGGCGCGGACGGCGACCTCCGGCGGGGTCGGGAACTGGAAGCCGTTGACCGACAGGACCCACCAGAGCCCGATGCCCAGCGCGATCGAGACGGCGTTGAGCAGCAGCAGGGCGCGGCGCGGCCGGGGCGCGCGGACGGCGCTCCTCGGCCGCTCCTTCGTCACGGGCGGCGCGGCGACGCTCACCCGGGGATCCCGATCGTGAGGGTGCGCAGCTCGTGGGCGCCGTCGGCGCGGGTGATCTCGTAGTACAGGCGCAGGCCGCCGTGCTCGGGAACGGCGTCGACGTACCGGACGGAGCCGGTGCCCGACGGCGCGACGACGGCGGGGCCGTCGGGCGTGAGGCGCTCCCAGGACAGGAGGTCGCGGGAGAAGACGAAGCCGGTCTTCTCCTCGTAGTTGCGGGTGTGGTCGGACTCGCCGTCGTAGAAGCCGTAGAACCCCTCGGGGGTCTCGACCAGGCTGTTGAGGCGCGCGGCCCAGCTGTCCCAGCCGTCGCCGGGCCGCAGGACGACGCCCTGCCACTCCCAGGTGGCGCCGTCGTCGGGGCTGACCGCCAGCGCGGACACCGAGCGGGACAGGCCGGTGTTGTAGATGTCGGCGGTGCCGTGCGCCAGGTCGCGCTCGCCCTCGGCGAAGGTGCCCTCGGCGGCGCTGATCAGCATGACCAGCCGCCCGTCGGAGGTCCGCACGACCCGCGGGTCCTTGACGCCCTCGGTGCCGGTGGCGGCGGCGGTGAAGACGGGGCGGCGGGCCGCGACGTCGAAGGCTTCGGGGGAGGCGGCCTCCAGCACGTCGATCCGCCACCGGTTGTCGGCCGGGTCCACGTAGCTGATGTAGAGCTGGTAGGTGCCGTCGGCGCGGCGGTGCAGGCAGAACCGCTCCATGGAGGAGGTGCCGAGCTCGCCTTTCTCGACGCTCCACACGTCCTGGAAGTCCAGGCCGTTCTCGCTGACGGCGACGGCGCAGCGCCAGCCGCGCTCGGTGGCGGCCTCGCCGCGCGGGCGGCGCTGCCGGTAGGTGAGCAGGTAGCGGCCGTCCTCGGCCAGCACGCTGGCGCAGCCCACCCAGTAGCCGGGTTCGTCGCGTTCGGGCCTCAGCACGGTGGTGCCCCGCTCGGGGTCGAACACGGGCAGTACGGCGGTCGTCATGATCCGTCCTTTCGGCTGGGGTCGGGGTAGCCGCTGAGCAGCGGTGATTCGTGGGCCACGAGGGCGAGGGCGCCGAGCGCGCCGACCTCGTCGCCGAGGCTCGCGGGGTGCAGCCTCAGGCCGTGGTGGAGGGCGGGGGGAAGGTGGCGGTGCAGGGCGGCCTCGGCGGTCTCCAGCACCGCGGGCGCCACCTCGCCGGCGACGATGATCCGTTCCGGGCTGAGGGTGGCGCAGACCCCGGCCAGGGCCATGCCCAGCGCCCGTCCGGCCCGGTCGAAGACGGCGCGGACGGCGGGGTCGCCGCCCTCCAGCGCGGCGAGGGCCGCGGGAAGGTCGGGCAGGCCGCCGTCGCGCAGGAGCGCCGGGATGGCGGCGTAGGTCTCCAGGCAGCCGCGGCCGCCGCAGGAGCAGGGCCGCGCGTCGGGGCCGTCCGGGACGGGGATGTGCCCGATCTCCCCGGCGGTGCCGAGCGCGCCGCGCAGCAGCCGCCCTCCGACGACGATGCCGCCGCCGATGCCGTGCGACAGCCGGATGTAGACCACGTCGGAGCAGCCGCTCCCGGCCCCGCGCAGCATCTCGGCCAGCGCCGCCAGGCGGGTGTTGTTGTCGATCAGCACGGGGACGTTCCACCGCTCGGCGAGGTGCTCGACGACGGCCTCCGCGTGCTGCTTCCGCGCGTCGCCGGCGCCGGTCACCCCGACGCCGACGCCCTGCAGTGCGCCGAGGTCGGCCCGCAGGGAGTCGACGAGCGCGCATGCGAGCTCCAGCCGCCGCGCCCATGAGGTGGTGCGGGCGTATCCGCGGGTCGCGGTGCCGACGACCTCCTGTGCCGCGTTCGCCACCGCCACGTGCACGCGCTGGTGCCCGAAGTCCATTCCGACGGTCTGGCCCGCCTTCGGGTTCAGCGTGAGCACTTCGGCGGGCCGTCCGGGACCTCGCCTGCCGGCCTCCGGGGTGGAGGCGACGACGGCGCCGCGCGCCTGCAGCGCTCCGACGATGTCCGAGAGCGTCGACCGCGACAGCCCCGACAACGTCTCCAGCCGCTTGCGGCTCAATGCCCCGTGCTCGCCCAGGAGCCGCAGCACGCGCTCCTCGTGCCCCCGCCGGACCAGCTCCAGCACCCCGGGTTCGGACACGGCCACCGCCTCACTTTTGCCGGATCTTCGGAGAAAATACTCCCTGATGACAGAGGAGGCTAGTGCCAGAGGAGTGTGTTTTACAAACCTGATTAGTAGGAAATTGGGTGACGTGGGTCACCGAGCCTTCCCCCGGGGGTGCGGAGGCGCTGGAACGGGTAGGTATGCGTGGTATGAGGGATGAAGAAGCGGCGCGGATGAAGGAGATCGCCGAACTGTGGCACCGCACCACCGGTGACGTCGTACGGGTCGTGAACGCGAGGATGCGGCAGCTCGCGCTCCAGGAGGACAAGGGGCGGGACCGCCTCGACGGGCTCCTCGACCACCCCGATCTGGCCGCTCTCGACCTGGCCCTCGACAACTGGTACGGCGACGGAGACGGGGCGCCGGGAACATCTCCGGGCTGACGGAACGGCGTGGAGGCCCCCGGCCTCCACGCCCTGCCCCGCTCAGTTCGGACCGGTGCGGCCGATCGCGGGGACGAAACGGCCGACGGCGGCGGCGTAGCGCCGGTAGGCGTCGCCGTGGGTGCGCCGGAGGTAGGGCTCTTCGACGGCGCGCACCTGGAGTTCGAGGGCGATGACGCTGAGGACCAGCCCGCACACCGAAACGGGGTTGGGGCCCATCGCCACCAGGCCCGCGAGGGTGGCGATCATCGCGGTGTAGATCGGATTGCGGACGAGGCCGAACACGCCGTCCGTGACGAGCTCGGTGCGCTCGTCGACCTGGACGCCGACCCGCCAGGAGGCGCCCATCGCCAGCTGGGCGGCGACCGTGGCCGCCACCCCGGCGAGCGCCAGGACCAGACCGCCGGACCGCACCGGCGCGTGGTCCAGTACGGGGAGGGGCTCGGCTCCGGCGGCCGCCGCGACCGCGCCGGCGGCGCAGACGAGCAGCCCCGCCGCGACCAGCAGCCCCGCCCACCAGCGCGCGCTGCCGGGGGACGAGCCGATGCCGCGGAGACCGGTGTCGCCGGTGCGGCGCCACTGGATCCAGGCGCGCAGCCCGAAGGCCAGCACCGCCCAGACGGCGTAGAGGACGAGAGCGGCCACGGTCACGAGAACCTCCGGGAGAAGAAGGGGGCGGCGTAGGCTTGCCGCATCTCGATTGTGAGCAATTGCTCGTTTTCCTGGCTACTCGCTTTTGACGAAAGGTCGCGACGTGACGGACAGGCGGCTGCGGCCCAGGAAGCGGCCGGGTCAGCTGCGGGCGGTGGAGACCCGCGAACGGCTGCTGGCGGCGGCTGCTCGCGTTTTCGCCGAGCACGGGTACGCGGCGGGCACGACCAACCGCATCGCCGAGGCCGCGGGGCACTCGATCGGCTCGCTCTACCAGTACTTCCCGAACAAGGACGCCATCCTGGTCGAACTGGCCGCCGCGCACGCCCGGTCCGGGATCGAGTCGATCCGGCGGCGGCTGGAGGACGGACCGCTACCGGAGACCCTGGACGGAAGGCTCCGCCTGTTCGTACGCGCCGCCATAGACAACCACCGCGACGACCCGGCCCTGCACCGCGTGCTGTTCGAGCAGGCTCCCAGGCCGCCGGAACTCCTGGAGTACCTGCAGGAGGCGGAGCGGGAGGGCATCAGCGCGGCCGAGCGGCTCCTCTCCGCCGATCCGCAGGTGAGCGTCACCGACGTCGCGATGGCGGCGCGCCTGGTGGTGAACGCCATCGAGTCCCTCGTCCACCGCTTCGTCTCCGGCGACGACCCCGCCCATTTCGACCGGTTCGAGAACGAGCTGGTCGACATGCTCACCCGCTACCTGACCGGCCCCCGCTGACGAGTCCGTGAAACGGCGCGGGGGGCCGGGGCGGTCGCGCGTCCGCCCCGGCCCCCCGCGTGCTCTCAGGCCCGGGCCTGGGCCTGGAGGTCGAGGGCGATGTCGATGATCATGTCCTCCTGGCCGCCGACGAGGCGGCGGCGGACGACCTCGACGAGCAGGGTGCGCACGTCGATGCCGTAGCGGGCGGAGGCCGCCTCGGCGTGGCGCAGGAAGCTGGAGTAGACGCCGGCGTAGCCGAGGGTGAGGGTCTCCCGGTCCACCTGGACGGGGCGGTCCTGCAGCGGGCGGACGAGGTCGTCGGCGGCGTCCTGGAGGGCGAAGAGGTCGCAGCCGTGCTTCCAGTCCTGCAGCGAGGCCACGGCGATGAACGGCTCGATCGGGCAGTTGCCCGCACCCGCGCCGTGCCCGGCCAGGGAGGCGTCGACCCGGGTGACGCCCTCCTCGACGGCCACGACGGAGTTCGCGACGGCCAGGGAGAGGTTCTGGTGGGCGTGGATGCCGATCTGGGTGCCCTCGTCCAGGATGTCGCGGTAGGCGCGGACCCGGTCGCGGACGCCGTTCATGGTGAGGCGGCCGCCGGAGTCGGTGACGTAGACGCAGTGCGCGCCGTAGGACTCCATCAGCTTGGCCTGCTTGGCCAGCTCGTCCGCGGGCGCCATGTGGCTCATCATGAGGAAGCCGGACACGTCCATGCCCAGGTCGCGGGCGGCCGCGATGTGCTGGGCGGAGACGTCGGCCTCGGTGCAGTGCGTGGCGATGCGGATGGAGCGCACGCCCAGGGAGTAGGCGTGCTTCAGCTCGGCGACCGTGCCGATGCCCGGCAGCAGCAGGGTGGTGAGCGTGGCGTTCCGGATGTTGGCGGCGGCCGCCTCGATCCACTCCCAGTCGGTGTGGCTGCCCGGGCCGTAGTTGACGCTGCCGCCGGCGAGGCCGTCGCCGTGGGCGACCTCGATGGCGTCGACGCCCGCCGCGTCGAGCGCGGCCACGATCTTCGCGACGTCCGCGGGTTCGATGCGGTGCCGGACGGCGTGCATGCCGTCCCGCAGGGTGACGTCCTGGATGTACAGGCGCGGCTGGTCCATGTTCTCACTCACGTTCTCGTCGGCGGTGCCCATCACGCGGCCCCGGAGGAGCGCTCGGCGATGCTCTCGGCGACGCGGAGGGCGGCGGAGGTCATGATGTCGAGGTTCCCGGCGTAGGCGGGGAGGTAGTGGGCGGCGCCCTCGACCTCCAGGAACACCGATACCTTGGTAGTCACAGCGGTGACTGTCCCGCCGTCGGGCAGCAGGGTGTGCGTCGGCTCGTCCGCCGGGATCGGGGTGAACTGCACCTCCTGCTTGAGGCGGTAGCCCGGCACGTAGGCGCTGACCTCGCCGACCATCTTCTCGACGGACGCGCGGATCTCGCCCTCGTCGGCGTCGCCGATCAGGCAGAAGACGGTGTCCCGCATGATCATGGGCGGTTCCGCCGGGTTGAGGATGATGACGGCCTTGCCGCGGCCCGCGCCGCCGACGGCCTCGATCGCCTGCGAGGTGGTCTCGGTGAACTCGTCGATGTTCGCGCGGGTGCCCGGCCCGGCCGAGCGCGAGGAGATGGACGCGACGATCTCGGCGTAGGCGACGGGGGTGACGCGGGAGACGGCGTTCACGATCGGGATCGTCGCCTGCCCGCCGCAGGTCACCATGTTCACATTGTCGGCCTCGTCCTCGAGGTGCTGGTCGAGGTTGACCGGCGGGACGACGTACGGGCCGATCGCCGCGGGGGTGAGGTCGATGAGCTTCTTGCCGTACGGGGCGAGCTTGGCGGCGTTGGCGACGTGCGCCTTGGCCGAGGTCGCGTCGAAGACGATGCCGATCTCGTCGAAGCCGTCCATCGCGATGAGCCCGTCGACGCCCTCGTGGGTGGTGGGCACCTTCATCCGCCGGGCGCGCGCCAGGCCGTCGGAGTCGGGGTCGATGCCGACCATCGCCCCCATCTCCAGGGTCTTGGAGAGGCGGATCACCTTGATCATCAGGTCGGTTCCGATGTTGCCGGAACCGATCACCGCCACCTTCGTCTTCTTGGCGTCGTTCATCGGTCGTCCTCTCGGGAGAAGGTCGCGGTCACGGAGCCGAGCGAGGAGAGCTCCATCCGGATCACCGAGCCGGGGGGAGCGGGGATCATGGGGCCGAGCGCGCCGGAGAGCACCACCTGGCCCGCGCGCAGCGGAGCGCCGAAGGCGCGCGCGGTACGGGCCAGCCAGACCAGGGCCTCCAGCGGGTCGCCCAGGCAGGCCGCGCCGTCGCCCTCGGAGACGAGCTCGCCGTCGGAGTAGAGCTTCATGACGACGTCGACGGGCTCGAACTCGTCCAGCGTCAGCTTCTCGTCGCCCAGCACGTACAGGGCGCTGGAGCCGTTGTCGGCGACCGTGTCGGTGATCTTGATGTCCCAGTCGGCGATCCGGCTGTCGACGATCTCCAGCGCGGCCACCGCGTAGGACACCGCCGCGCGCACGTCGTCCACGCCGGAGATCTCGTGGTCGAGGTCGGCGCCGAGCACGAACGCGACCTCCGCCTCGGCCTTGGGCTGCAGCAGGCGCCCGCTGGGCACCTCGGCCAGGCCGGTGACGTCCATGTCGTCGAAGAGCACACCGAGGTCGGGCTGGTCGACGCCCAGCTGCCGCTGCACCGCGGGCGAGGTGAGCCCGATCTTCCGGCCGACGATCTTCGCGCCGGCGGCGAGCCGGTGCTCGGTCAGCCGCCGCTGGACGGCGTAGGCGAGCTCGATGTCGGTCTCGCCGAGCAGGTCGCGCACCGGGGCGCAGGGCTTGCGGGTGGATTCCGCGGCCTCCAGGCGTGCCGCGGCCACCGCCGTGATCGTGTCGCGGTCCAGGGGGTCGTTCGGTGTCATCACAGTCCTCGTGTCGGGTGGATGACACCACGATCGCCCAGCTCAGGGGGGTAAGGCCACCGGCACGTTCCACTGAGTGGAACCCTCTTGGCTCAGTCCCCCTGGACGAGCGCGGCCCGCCGGGCGAGCGTGCCGGCGATGCCCGCCGCGGCGGCCTTCACCACGGTCGCGTGGGTCTCGGGCTTGAAGCGCGTCACCGGCCCGGTGACGCTGACCGCGGCGATGGGCCGGTCCGCGGGGTCGAGGATCGGCGCCGCCACGCAGACGATGCCGACCGCGGACTCCTCCAGCTCGAAGGCGACACCGGTCTCGGCCACCCGTTCCAGCTGCCGCCGCAGCAGCCCCGGCGCGGTGACCGTCCGCGGCGTCCGGCGGGTCAGTCCCCCCGCCAGGACCCGCTCCAGCAGCTCCGGCGGGGAGGCCGCCAGCAGCGCCTTGCCGATCGCCGTGCAGTACAGGGGCATCCGTCCGCCGATCCGGGACGGCGACACGGCCTGCCGATGCCCGCCGATCTTGGCGACGTAGACGACCTCGGTCCCCTCGGCCACCCCGAGGTGGACCAGCTCGTGCGTCCGCTCGCGCAGATCCTCCATGAAGGGGATCGCGACCTCCAGCAGCCCCCGCTCCACCGAGGCCCGCATGCCCAGCTGGAAGACCTGCCCGCTCAGCCGGTACCCGCCCCCGGTCCGCTCCAGCAGCCGCACCCCGACCATGTCGCCCACGATCCGGTGCAGCGACCCCTTGGGAATCCCCGTCCGCCGCCCCAGCTCGGCGAGGCTCACCCCGTGATCGTCGGCGGTGAAGGAGTACAGCACGGCCGCGACCTTGCCGAGCACCGAGTTCGTCTCCACCCCGCCCGCGTCCACTTCGCCCGCGTCCACCCCGTCCCGCTCTCCGGCTCGAGCATACCAACCGGAGCCTCGCCCGCCTGCTCAACGGAGTGTGGGCCTCCGGCCGGGCGGGGCCGTGGTCGCGCCGGCCCCGGCCACCGGCGGACGGCTACACGGGTCCGAACGGCTGACGCGAACTTCTCGTGCCGTACCGGGTGGCGAGAGGTCCGGCGCTGAAGCCGTGCGCCAGCACGCTGAGGAGGACCGTGACGGTGATGACGGCGATGGCCTCGTCGGCTTGGGAGCCGAGCGTTTCGAGGGCCAGCAGGGCGAAGACGAGGGAGGCGAGGCCGCGGGGGCCGAACCAGCCGATGAAGAGCACGGAGGCGCGGTCGAGGCCGGAGCCGAGGGTGGAGAGGGCGACGGGGAGCATGCGCAGGAGGGTGAGGCTGAGGAGGCCGTACAGCAGGATGAGCAGGTCGGCCCGCCCGGCCAGGACCGGGATGGCGATGGCGCCGAAGGCCAGCCACACCAGCAGGGACACCAGGTCCTCGGTCTGCTTCAGGAAGGCCAGTTCGGCGGCGCCTCGTTCGCCGGACGTGGCGCCGAACGCGAGGCCTGCGCAGAAGGCGGCGATGAAGCCGTTGCCGTGGAGGGCGACCGAGCCCGTGTAGGCGACCAGCGCAAGGGCGAGGACGGCGACGCCGGTGAACTCCTCGGCGGCCCATCTCCGGCGGCGCGCCCGGTTCAGCAGGAATCCGCCCGCCAGGCCGATGACGACGCCGGTGACGGCGCCGACGCCCAGTTCGGCCAGCGCCTCGCCGGGGCCGGGCGCGCCCTCGGCGCCCTCCGCCGACGCGGCTCCCGCCAGGGCGAACATGACCACGGGCGTGGCGATCCCGTCGTTGAGCCCGCTCTCCACGGTGATCAGCCGCCGGATGCGCGGAGGCACGACCCGGTTGGTCACCACGGCCAGCCCCAGCGCGGCGTCGGTCGGTGCCAGGGCCGCGCCCACCAGCAGGGCGAGCCAGATTCCCAGCCCGGGGAAGAGCCAGAGGGCCAGGCCCCAGCCGGCCAGCACCGTCAGGGGCAGGCCGATGCCCAGCAGGCGAAGGTACAGCCCCGCGTCCGAGCGCAGCTCGCGGTACGGGACGCCCGCGGCGTCGGAGAACAGCACCCAGACCAGGGTGAACTCGACCAGCGGCCGGAGCACCTCGGGAGCCGAGGGGCCGGTGATCAGGCCTGTCGCGGCGAGCAGCCCTCCGGCCGCCGTGAAGACGATGGGGGCGGTGAGATCCGCCCTTTCCAGGCGGGCCGAGACCACACCCCACAGGAAGACCACGGCCATGATGATCATTACTGCGGTCATGCAGGGGACTCCCGGTCCGGTATCCGGCCGACCGATCAGGAGCCAGCCGCGCACGCGAAAAGGCTGCGCATCCCGGATACCGAGAGCGGTCTTTCCTCACCCTTCGCCTTCCCCGTGCCCGCGGCCTCCCCACCGCAACACCCGTCTCTCTTTCGCTCCAGGTCAAAACACCGCCGACCACCCGCCCGGCCGTGTCTCCGAAGGCGCGACCTCTCCACGGGCCGTGGGACGGGTTCTTCGGTGCGGTGGGCGTCAGTTGAGGGTGATGCCGCCGTGGACGTCGCGGGCCTGGATGACGTTCCTGGCCTGGCCGGTGAAGGAGTTGGTGGTGTCGCCCCCGGCCTGGCGCCACAGGTCCAGGCATTCCCGCTGGAACTCCGGGTCGCGGGCGAACTCCTCGTCGAGCGCCGTTGCGGCGGTCTCGGTGGATTCGAGTTCTTCTCGGCGGTCCGTGAAACGGTCGCGGATGCGGCCGGTGAGGGTGGCCAGGGCGGCGCCCGCCGTCTCACCCGCTCCGGTGGCGACGCCGGTGGCGACGGCCGCCGCGATCGCGAGCGTGATCGGATCCATCGGGAGGTCCTCCGGTGGCGAGGGGACTTCAGTTCATCATGCGGGGGAGATGCGGGAAAGCGACTCTTCTCTTTCGGCGGGCTTCGGTCACTTCGCCGGGGACGTGGTGACGGCGGTGATGACTTCTGCGAAGCGGTGGAGGGTCTCGGGCGGGGCGAAGTCGGTGAACCAGACGTAGAAGCGGTCGATGCCGTCGGCGTGCAGGCGGGTGAAGCGGGCGGTGAGCTCTTCCGCGGTGCCCAGGGCGAGGCCCGCGCCCATGAGGGTGCCGCGGAAGCGGCGTTCGACGGTGGCGGTGACCTTCGCGCGCTCGCGTTCGTCGGGGACCAGGGCGACCATCGTTTGGATGGAGATGCGGGCGTCGCCTGCCTGGTCGCGGAGCTTCGGCAGCTTGTCGAGGTGGTGGACGGGGACGTTCCACCAGTCGGCGTGGGCGCGGACGAGTCCGAGGGTGCGGCGGCCGACGCCGCCGATGGTGATGGGGATGCGCCGGGTGGGCAGGGGGCGCTGGCGGGCGCCGGTCAGGGTGAAGTGGGCGCCTTGGTGGTCGACGGTTTCGCCCGCCCACAGTGCTCGCATGATCTCCAGGGATTCGGCCAGGCGGGCGACACGGTCCGGGGCGGTGGACGGGCCGGTGCCGAACGTCGACAGCTCGTGTGGAGCGGAACCCCAGCCGATGCCCAGCTCGAAACGGCCGCCGGAGGCGTGGTCGAGCGAGGTGGCCTGGCGGGCGAGGACGGCGGGGTGGCGGAAGGCGTCGCACAGCACCAGGTGCCCGGCGTGCAGGGTGTTCGTGCGGGCCAGGACCCAGCCGGCGATCGTCATGGCCTCCCACATGTCGTGGTCCTCCGCCAGCGGCGGGGCGTGGTGGTCCATGAAGGCCATGCCTTCGAAACCGGCGTGTTCGGCGGCCAGCGCACGCTCGACGATCGCCTCTACGGGCATGCGCATCTGGGGGAGGTAGAGGTGGAAGCCGGGAGTCATGCGAGGTGCTCCAGGATCGCCGACGCCGAGGTGATCCTGCGGTCTCCGGCGCCTTCGTCGTGCAGGGTCAGCCGCACGCCGGTCCTTCCGGCGCCGCCGTGGAAGGCCTCTCCGTCGACGCGGAAGGGGCCGGTCTTGCCGCGGGCGAGGAACATGACGTGCCAGGTGCGCATCTGGAGCCGGTCGTCACCGGTGAGTTCGGCGGCGAGGGCGTTCGCGGCCGTTTCGAGCAGGACGTGCTGCGGGCCGATGTGCAAGGCGGCGTCGGGTGAGGCGAGCTCCGCGGAGAGCGGCGGCAGGACCCAGTGGCCGTCCTCGCGGAGGAAGGCGCCGAACGCCTGCCACAGGGGCGGGAGGTCGGGGGAGTCGGCGATCTCGAGGCGGTCCTCGTCCATCTTCCGCAGGCCCTCGGGCGGCGTGCCGATCCGGACGCCCTGGCCCTCGGTGAAGGCGATGACACGGGAGTGGTCGTCCGCGTCGACGATCTTCGAGCGGCTGTAACCCATGCGGGTGCCTGAGTGGAGGACCTCGGAATCCACCACCTCGATGCGCTTCACGTCGCGCGCGTCGTCGAGGATCTGGCAGCAGTGGACGACCGGATTGGGGACCGTCACGAGGTCGGACCCCACGTTGCCCTCCGGCGCGCTGATCGACAGCGGTGCGACCAGGAGGCCCCCGGCGGTGTTGCGCATGTCGCGGCGGAGCGTCACGGTGTCGTCGGCCGGGCCGGTGTTCATCGAGCCGTGGTTGCGGCCGATGTACCGGTAGCTCAGCAGCCCCGTCCAGCGCTTCCGCAGCTCGTCCGCGTAGGCCTGCGGATCGTCCTTCAACTCTCTGATGTCACGCGGCATCGGTCTCTCCTCAGCTCAGGGGTTCATGGACACGGACTCGGTGACCAGCGACGCGCGCAGGACCTTGCCCGCGGCGTTGCGGGGCAGCGGCCGCTCACGCAACTGCCAGGCGGACGGCACCTTGTACGGGGCGAGCGCGGTACGGCACCAGGCCGCGAGCTCCTGCTCCCCGGCCGAGGCCCCGCCGCGCAGCACCACGAACGCCTTGACCGCCTGCCCGGTGACGGGGTCGTCGATCCCGGCGACGGCGCACTCCACCACGTCGGGGTGGGCCTCCAGGCGGTACTCCACCTCGGACGGATGGACGTTCTCGGCCGAGACGAAGATCAGCTCTCGTGCCCGGGAGTCGACGTGGAGCAGGCCGTCCTCGATCCGTCCGACGTCGCCCATGGCCAGCCAACGCCCTGGCCCGAGCACCTCCGCCGTGGCCGCCGGGTCGTTCCAGTAGCCGAGCATGACGTACGGGCTGCGGACGTGGATGAATCCCTCCGCGCCGGACGGGAGGTCGCGGCCCTCGGCGTCGCGGACGGCGACCTGGACCCCGTCCTGGAGCGGCCCCGTCGACTCGGGGAACGCGGCGAAGTCCGCACCGCCGATGCTGGCGACGATGCTCCCCCCTTCGCTGCTGGTGTAACCCATCCGGAAGCCCGCCGCGGCGGTCGGGAACGCCTCGCAGAGCAGCCGCCTGACGGCCGGGCTCATCGGCGCGCCGCCGACCACCACGCCGGCCAGGCTGGAGAGGTCGTACGAGCCGCGCGCCGGGTGCGCGGCGACGCGGGGCGCGGCGCTGCCGACCGAGAGCCAGACGGTCACCCGCTCGGACTCGATCGCGCGCAGGGTGCGCTCCTCGTCGAACCGCCCGGGGCGCATGATGAGCAGCCCGCCCGAGACGGTGAACATCAGGACGGCCCCGTACAGCGCGGACAGATGGAAGAGGGGAGGGGAGACCAGGACCCGTGCCGGAGGAGGTGGCGCGGTGGGCGGCGCCCCGGCGCGCAGCAGCGTGTTGAACCGATTGCAGGCCACGAACCCGATGACGGCGCGGTGGCTGTGCGCGACGGCTTTCGGGCGTCCGGTCGTCCCACTGGTGAAGATCAGCAACGCCGCGTCGTCCTCGGCGGCCGGCGGTGTCTCCGACAGGTCGGCGGACGATCCGGTGATCCGCGCGTAGAGGCCGGGAGTGAACTCCACACGCGGCAGATCAGGGGCCACCCGCGCCACGACGTCGAGCCTGCGCGCATCGCCCAGCACGACGCGCGGCGCCGCGAGGGAGAGCGCCGCGTCGACCTCCGGTTCACTCCAGTAGCCGTTCATCGCCGCGACCACGCCCCCGGCCGCCAGCACGGCCCAGAAACCGATCACCCATTCCATGGAGTTGGCGGCGAGCAGCGCCACCCGGTCCCCTGGAGCCACCCCGTACTCGTCGCGGAGAAGCCGCGCGAGGGAGGCCACGGCCGACAGATGCTCGCGATAAGTCAGCCCGCGCTCGTCGTCGGCCAGGTATTCACGGTCCGGGTACGCCGCCGTGGCGTCGGTCAGCAACTGGAGGATCGACGTAGCGCGTTGCTCGAACACGGCCATCCGCTCGCCCAGAACGTCCTCCTCAACGACGCGGTACGCCCCGCCCGGCCCGATGAGAGACCGTCCGAACCCGCTACCGGAGGCGTTAGGAAAGGTCCGCCGCACCAGATCACTCATCCGATAGCCCCGTTCGCTCCACGCCGCGCCGCCACCGCACGCCGCTGCGCCACCGCTTCGTGCTCCAGCGCCTGCGTGAACGTGGAGTGCCAGGCGTCGTCGATGAGCTCGAGCGTGCCCGAGGCCGCGACGGGCGCGCACGCGGCCAGCCGCGTGCACCAGTCGTCGACCGTCGCATCCAGCTCACCGGCCGGTACGACGAGGTTGGCGAGGCCGAGCTCGCCGGCCTCGGGCCCGTGCACGATCCGGCCGAAGAGGGTGAGTTCCTTGGCCTTGTGCGGTCCGACGATGCGGGGCAGCAGCCAGCTCAGCCCGCCGTCCGGGGTGAGGCCGACCCGGGAGAACACCGCGCCGAAGCGTGCGCGTTCGGAGGCGACGACGAGGTCGCAGCCGAGCGCGAGGCTCAGCCCCACGCCGACGGCCACCCCGTCGACCTTCGCCAGCGTCGGTTTGGGCATCGTGTGCAGCCGGACGATGACCGAGGCGACCTCGCGCATCTTCGCGGAGACCTGCTCGGCCGACCCGGTGATGCCGCCGCCCAGGTCGGCGCCGGAGGAGAAGTTCCCCTCCGCGCCGGAGAGCACGAGGACGCGGGCCTCGGGGTCCTTTTCGAACCGTTCGAGCGCGTCGGCCAGCAGCTCCCAGGACCGGGCGTCGAGGGCGTTCTTGACCCGAGGCCGGTTGAAGACGATCCGCGCGGTGGTTCCCGGACGGTAGAGGACGGGCGGCTCATCGGGGTGCGTCACGCGCGCTCCCCGACCGTCATGCCGAGGCAGTCGGCCAGGTTGTCCCGCATGATCCGGCGGACCGCGTCGTCTCCCAGTCCCGCGAGCTCCTCGGCGTAGTCGGTCGGCTCGGCGAGTCCTTCGCCGTGCGGCCAGTCGGAACCGAACAGCACGCGCTCGACGCCGATCCACGCGATGAGCCCGGCGACGTCGTCCTCGAAGTACGGAGCCACCCGGACGTGCTCGCGCAGCGTGTCGCCCGGGTCGTGCGCGAAGTGCCGGGGCTGCTGGTTGGCCAGCTTCCGCAGCCGCTCGACCAGCAGCGGCACCCAGGCCGCGCCGTTCTCGATGCTCATGACCTTCAGGGCCGGGTGCCGGTCGAAGACGCCCCGGACGATCATCGAGCCGATCGTGTCGTGGATGGCGCGGTCGCTGACCACTAGCTTGGTCAGCGGGTCGAGGTGGAAGGGGTCGTAGTGGGCGGGGCCGCCCCACGCGCCGGACAGGAGCGTGTAGCCGCTGTCGGAGAGGTGGAAGGCGACCGGCACCCCGGCCTCGGCGAGCCGCGCCCAGACCGGGTCGTGCGCCGGGTGGCCGAGGTCGCGGGGCCGGCCGTCGGCGCCGGGCACGGGCGCCGGACGCACGCAGACGACACGGGCGCCGCGGTCGAGAACCCAGTCCAGCTCCGCCGGCGCGGCCTCGGGGTCGGCCAGCGAGAGCATCGGCGCGGCGTAGAGGCGGTCCTGGTAGGTGAAGCCCCAGTCCTCGTCCAGCCAGCGGTTGAACGCCGACAGCGTCGCCATCGTGGCGGGGACGTCGTGCCGCAGCGCCTCCTCCACCCCGCAGCCCAGGGTGGGGAAGAGCAGGGCGAGGGCGAGCCCCTGCTCCTCCAGCCGGGCGACGCGCGCGTCCCGGTCCCGGTACTCGGGGTGGAGGGGCTCGACGACCCGCAGGCTGTCGGGGGCCACGCCCTCGGGGATGCGGCCGCGGAAGTACGGGTCGAGCGCGCCGGGCACGAGCACCGGGTCGAAAGTGGGATTGGGGATGAACCGGCTGACCCTCTCGCCGATGAGGACCATCGGCCGGTCGTCGGCCCGGACGACCTGCACCCCGCGGCGGCGGAAGCGCTTGTCCAGGTGCCGGGTGAAGGAGTCCAGCGTCTCGTAGTAGTGGTTGTCGGCGTCGAACGGCCGGAATGGACGGCCGCCGAGGGTCATGGGCATGGACGTTCCTCCTCGTCGTCGGTCATGTCGCCTTCTCCGTGCTCACCCCGGGCGCGGCAGGCCCAGGCCGCGCTCGGCGATGATGCGCCGCTGCACCTCGCTGGACCCGCCCCAGATCGACAGGATGGCCGCGTGGCGGAACTCCTCGGCGAACGCCCCGCCGGCCACCGCCCGCGGATCGCCGGTCTCGCGCAGGCCCCGAGGGCCGAGGAGGTCCAGCATCACGGTCGAGAACCGCACCCGGGACTCGGCGTGGAAGAGCTTGTGCATCGACGCCTCGACCGTCGGCGTCCCGCCCGTCGCCTCGATCCAGCAGCTGCGCCGCCCCAGGAGCTTGGCCACCTCGACCTCGACGGCGAGCCGGGCCAGCCGCTCGCGCGCCACGGGGTCGCCGATCGGCGCCGGGCCCGCCGCGCCGGGCTCCCGCACCGCCCGGACGAGTTCCTCTAGGAGGCGGGAGTCGTCGCCGACCCCGCTGCGCTCGAAGGTCAGGGCGGTCATGAGGACGTCCCAGCCGCCGTCGACGGCGCCCACGCGGGCGCTGTCGGGCACCCGGACGCCGGTGTAGTGGACGGTGTTGGTGCGTTCGCCGCCGAGGGTGGCGATGGGGTGGATCTCGATGCCGGGTGTGTCCATGGGCACGAGGAACAGGGTGAGGCCGCGGTGCTTGGCGGCCTCGGGATTCGTACGGGTGAGGAGGAAGACGTAGTGGGCTTCTTCGGCCAGGGTGGTGAACACCTTCTGGCCGTCGATGACCCAGCCGTCGCCGTCCCGCTCCGCGCGGGTGCGTGCGGAGGCGATGTCCGAGCCGCCCTGGGATTCGGTGTAGCCGAGGCAGATGAGGATCTCGCCGTTGATCGCGCGCGGGATGACCTCGGCGCGCATCCGCTCCGACCCCGCGGCCAGGATCGTGCGCGCCACGAGCATCGTCATGCCCATGCCCTCGGTCGGCGCGTGCCGCCTCTTCAGCTCCTCGCGCATCGCCATGAGCTCCAGCGGGCTGCGGCCCTGGCCGCCGTACTCCTTCGGCCAGCCCGCGGCCAGCCAGCCGCGCCGGGCGAGCGCGCGGTGCAGCTCCCAGTCGTGCATCGAGCCGGTGCGCCGGACGCGCTCGCGCACCTCGGGCGTCAGATGCTCGTCGAGGTAGGCGGCGACCTCCGCCCGGAAGGCCTCGCTCTCGGCGTCCAGGGCGAAGTTCACGAGCCGGCCTCCCGTCCGGCCGCGCCGAAGAGCAGGTCGGCGAGGCGCTGGTACTCCCGCTGCACCGAACCCCAGACCAGCGGATAGGCCTGGGCGTGCCGGTAGTACAACTGGATGTCGTATTCGAGGGTGAAGCCGTAGCCGCCGTGGAAGTGCAGGCTGTCGCCCGCGACGGCGACGGCCTGTTCGGCCGCGAAGCAGAACGCCATGGCCGCCAGCCCGGCGGCGCGGGGGTCTCCCTCGTCGACGGCCCACGCGGCCTCCCGCACCAGCAGCCGCGCCCCGTCGACGGCCGTCGCGTGGTCGGCGAGCTTGTGCGCGACGGTCTGGAACGAGCCGACCGGACGGCCGAACACCCGGCGCTCCCGTACGTACTCGACGCCGATCTCCAGCGAGCGGGCCGCCACGCCGACCAGTTGGGCGGCCGTCAGCAGCTGCCAGTCGCGCCGCGCGTCCTCGAACGCCGCCCGCAGCGCTTCGGCCACCGTTTCGGCGGGGCCCGTCAGGTCGCGGTCGGCCAGAGGCAGATGGCCGACGTTGGGCACGGCGGCCATCGGCGGTCCAGCGGAGACCGCCGTGATCGTGTCCCCGTCGCAGGCCAGGACGATCTCCGCCACGGCACCGGCGGGCACGAGCTCCGCCCATCCCTCGGCAGGGGGGTGCAGGGCCAAAGTCGCGATCGCGCCGTCCGCGCACCGCGCCGCGAGCGCGTCCGCCACCGGACCGCCGCACCGTTCGAGCAGCCGCGCGGCCGCCAGGGTCTCCACGACCGGGGCGCAGGCCAGGTGGCGGCCCGCCTGCTCGGCGATCAGTACGAGCTGACCCGCCCCGGCGGCGTCGGGACCGGACGCGAGGTCCGGAACGCCGATCCGCCGGAGCGCCGCCCACAGCGCGGGGTCGAATCCGAGTCCCTCGGCCGCGCGGACGCGGTCGGTCGAGGACTCCTTGGCCAGCAGGGCCGCCAGGGCGGCGACCAGTTCCTCGTCCTCGGGCCGGAGCGCGAGATCCATGGTGTCACCCCTCCTGCGCGGCCTCCCGCACCAGCCGGTCGCGCAATTGGCGTTTGAACAGCTTGCCGGTCTCCGAGCGGGGGAGCTCGTCGGCGAACAGGACGCGGCGCGGGCACTTGTAGCGGGCCAGCCGGGCGGCGCACCAGTCCGTCAGCTCGGCGGCGAGCCCGGGTCCGGCCTCGGCCGGGTCGACGGGCCGCACGACCGCGACGGCGACCTCGCCGAGGTCGGCGTCGGGCAGTCCGAGGACCGCGGCGTCGTAGACCTTGGGGTGCTCGATGAGGGCGTTCTCCGCCTCCTGCGGGTAGATGTTCACCCCGCCGGAGATGATCATGAAGGAGGCGCGGTCGGTCAGGTAGAGGTAGCCCTCCTCGTCGAGCCGCCCGATGTCGCCCACGCTGCGCCAGCCCTGCGGACTGGTCGTCTCGGCGTCCTTCTGGGGGTCGTTGAGGTAGACGAAGTCCACGTTCTCCGCCCAGATCACCCCGGTCTCGCCGACGGGCAGCTCCTTGCCGCCGTCGTCGCAGATGTGCAGGGGCCCCAGGAGGGAGCGCCCGACCGAACCCGGGTGCGCGAGCCACTCGTCGGGGCCGATGAAGGTGAAGCCGGCGCCCTCGGAGGACGACCAGTACTCGTGGACGATCGGCCCCCACCACCGCATCATGGCGTGCTTCACCTCGACCGGGCAGGGCGCGGCGGCGTGCACGACGCCCCGCAGGGTGGAGACGTCGTAGCCGAGCCGCTCGTCCTCGGGGAGCTTGAGCATGCGGGTGAACATCGTGGGCACGAACTGCCCGTGCGTGACGCGGTGCTCCTCGATGAGCCGCAGCGCGTCGTGCGGGTCGAACCTGGACATCAGCACGACGGTCGCGCCGATCCGCAGTGCCGCCATGGTCCAGATGAGGGGGGCGGAGTGGTGGAGCGGCGCGGGACAGAGATAGACCGAGTCCTGGTCCACGCCGATCAGCCTGACGAGGAGGGTGAAGGAGTCCTCGGCCGGCCCGGTGGCGGTCCGAAGGGGGCGCCTGATGCCCTTCGGACGGCCGGTCGTGCCGGAGGAGTACTGCAGGAGGTCCCCTTCGTACTCCGTGTCGCTCGCGAAGTACGGCGCGGCCGCGATCGCCGCCTCGTAGTCGTCCCAGCCGGGGTGGGAGCCGCCGCGCAACAGCCGGTGCTCGACGCCGGGGACGCGGTCGGCCGTCAGCGCGGTGTGGACCGGGCGGCCCGCCGTGGCCAGCAGGGCCCGTGCTCCCGAGTCGTTGAGGATGTAGGAGGCCTCCTCGGTCCCGAGGCTCCTGTTCACGGTGGCGTAGTACAGGCCGGCCAGGCGGCACGCCCAGGCCATCTCCAGGTAGGCGGGGCTGTTGTCCGCGAGGATCGCCACGACGTCGCCGACCCGGAGGCCGCGCCGCCGCAGCTCACCCGCCAGCCGCGACGCGCGGTCGGCGAGCGCGCCGTAGGTCAGGGTCTCCCCGGAGTCGCAGACGACGGCGGGCCGGTCGGGGTGGGTCGCGGCGTGGGGCAGCGCCCGGACGGCGGCGCCGAGGTCTGCGGACATGTCTTCCCCTGTTCCGTGCGCGGTCGGGTCATGACGGGGAGACCGGCAGGTGGTCGATGCCGGCGATGAAGCTGGAGGTGATGCGCTCGGCCTCGCCGTCGAGGCGGAGGCGGGGATAGCGGGCGAGCAGCTCGCCGAGCATGACGGAGATCTCCAGCTTCGCCAGGCGCGTGCCGAGGCAGAAGTGGGGACCGGTGCCGAAGGCCAGATGCGGGTTGGGGTCGCGGGTCAGGTCGAGGCGGTGCGGGTCGGTGAACACCGCGGGGTCGCGATTGGCGGCGTTGTACCACATGACGACCTTGTCGCCCGCGCGGACGGGCTGCCCGCCGAGCTCGGTGTCGCGGGTCGCCGTACGCCGGAACTGCATGACGGGGGAGACGAGGCGGACCAGTTCGTCGATGCCCGTCATCGTCAGCCCTCCGTCGCGGGCGAGCTTTTCCCACAGGCCGTTCTCCTGGAGGAGGAGCACCGATCCCGACAGCGAGTTGCGGGTGGTCTCGTTGCCCGCGATGACGAGGAGGATCCAGAACATGCAGAAGTCGTCGTCGCTGAGCCGCTCGCCGTCGATCTCCGCGTTCGCGATGGCCGACATGATGTCGTCGGACGGGTGCGCGCGGCGCTCCGCCGCCACCTGCCTGCCGTATTCGACGGCCTCGGCGAACGACGCCACCGCCTCGGCGGGGTCGCCGGCGAGCTCGGCGTCCTCGAAGCCGATCATCGCGTCCGACCACTTCACGATGAGGTGGCGGTCGGCCTCGGGCATGCCGAGCAGGTCGGCGAGCACCCGGGTGGGCAGCTCCTTGGAGACGGCGGTGACGAGGTCGACCGACCCGGCCCCGGCGATGCCGTCGGCGATCTCGCGGGAGTGCCGCCCGACGGAGGCGCGCAGCGCGTCGACCGCGCGCGGCGAGAACGCGGGAGAGATGATCTTCCGGATCCGGGAGTGCTCCGGCGGGTCCATGTAGAGCAGCATCAGGCGCAGTCCGGCGAGGGTGAGCTCGTCGGCGTTGAACAGCTGGACGCCGCCCAGGCGGGAGGAGAAGACGTCCGGCCGCCGGGAGGCCTCGTGCACCAGCGCGTGGGAGGTGACCGCCCAGAAGCCCGGGGACGGCGGGGCGGGCAGCCCGCTGGAGGCCTCGCTCGCCCGGTGCGCGACCGGACGCTCGTCGTTCCAGGCCACCGGCGCGGCGGCGCGCAGGACGTCGAACGCGTCGTGCGGTGCGCCCGGCAGGTAGGTCGTGGGGTCGGAGAGGTCGGTGCCGCAGATGTCCGCGACGCGGGGAGCGCCTTCCGGAGCCGTCTGCGGTTGCCGTACATCGTCCATTCGGCACATCCGTTCTGCCGTCCGCCGCTGGGGCTTCCGGCGGTTCGCCCGTCCGCGCGACCGGCGCCGCCGCGGAGGCGGCGGGGCTCGCCGGAGGGGCGCGGCCAGGGCGGTGGCACCGGTCGCTGACAATACACATTTCATTTGGTGTCCTGTCAAGGACGGCGGCGGGAGGAGATGGGAGAGGAAGATTTTCGCCAACTGGTACCCGTGTTATCTTTAACCGGTACATGGACGTTTCATCAAGAGGGAACGCCCGGCTCCCGGCCGGAAGCCCGGAAGCCCGGAAGCCCGCAGGTCCTGGAGGCCGCATGGCACGGTCCGACGGTGAGGCCATCGAGATCCGGGACGCCCCCGACGCGTCGTGGCAGGACCGCGCCCTCGAACGCTCGCTCAAGGCCGCCCGCGCGAAGGCGGTGTCGCGGAGCCGCCGGTACATCGTGACCGCCGCGCAGATGCTGCAGGAGAGCGGCCGCACCGACTTCACGGTCCACGAGCTCGTCCAGCGCTCCCGCACCTCGCTGCGGTCCTTCTACCAGTACTTCGCCAACAAGGAAGAGCTCCTGCTCGCCCTGCTCGAGGAGACGATCGCCGACTCCGTGGCCCAGTGGCGCCGGGAGGCCGGGGACGAGGACGCGCTCGGCGGCCTGCGGGTGCTGGTGCACCGCATCCACGGCTCCACCGGCGACGATCCGTGGAACCGGCTGAACCGGGTGCTCGCGCTGTACCACGCGGGCCTCGCCCGGCAGCGGCCCGAGGCCTATCTCGGCGCGCTCTCCCCGCTGGTGGCGGTGGTCCGCGAGCAGGTCGAGCGGGGAGCGGAGCAGGGACTGCTCCGCTCGGACCTCCCGCCCCGGCAGCTGGCGGCGGTCTTCGTCGAGCTGGTCGTCGGCGCGGCGGTGCTCAACGCCCTGGGCGCGCCGCGGTTCGGCGGCGTCTCGGACCCGGACCGGATGTGGGAGTTCTGCCGGGCGGGCCTGGTCGGCACCGCCTCGGCGGATCCGGGTACCGCCCCCGGCCCTTGAGTGGTACTTCCATTATGCAAATAACGGTAATACGATTCTCGATCATCACCTGTGATGGAGGGAAGACATGTCGTCACGCGGCCTCCAGCCCCCGATCTTCGACGCGGACAACCACTTCTACGAGCCGCGCGGGGCGGAGAGGACCGCCGGACGACGCCGGAGGAGGACGCCGTGAGCGAGGAGCGGACGGACGCCGCCGACGCGGCGCGCAAGAGGCCCGCCATCAGCCTGGACCGGCTCTCTCCGCGCCACCGCGTGGAGTTCGAGCGGATCACGGACGAGCTGCACGCCGGGTGCCCGCTCGCCTGGAACGACATGCACGGCGGCCACTGGTTCGCCAGCGGGAACAAGGAGCTGTTCGACCTCGCGCGGCGCGCCGACGTGCTGTCGAACGACAACGACGTCGAGGGCGTCAGGCGGGGGTACACCGGAGTCACCATCCCGCCGCCGTCGCTGGAGGGGAGGGCCCGGCTGCAGGGCGGGTTCCTGGAGATGGACCCGCCGGAGCAGCGGTACTACCGGCAGGCGCTGAACCCCTACCTGTCGCCGGCGGCGGTCGCCCGGTGGAAGCCGGTCGTCGAGGAGCTGACCCGCGCCTGCCTGGACGAGGTCATCGAGTCGGGCCGCGTCGACTTCGTGGACGACCTGGCCAACATCGTGCCCGCCGTGCTCACCATGGCGATGCTCGGCATGCCGTTGAAGGACTGGGAGATCTACTGCGAGCCCGTCCACGCCGCGGTCTACACCCCGATGGACTCCCCGGAGTACGTCCGGGTGCGCGACCTCCAGTTCCAGATGGGCGCGCACATGATGCGGGCCATCCAGGACGCCCGGACCAGCCCCCGCCCCGGGCTGGTCGACGAACTGGTCAACCTCGAGATCAACGGCGCGCGGCCCGGCGACCTGGAGCTCTTCGGCGTCGTCATGCTGATCATCGGCGGCGGTTTCGACACGACCACCGCGCTGACCGCGCACTCCCTGGAGTGGCTGTCGCAGCACCCGGACGAGCGGGAGCGGCTGAGCGGGGAGCGGGAGACGCTGCTGGACAGCGCCACGGAGGAGTTCCTGCGGTTCTTCACCCCGGCGCAGGGCGACGGCCGCACGATCTCCCGGGACTGCGTGATCAACGGCACGGAGTTCAAGGAGGGCGACCGGCTCTGGCTGTCGTGGGCGATGGCCAACCGCGACGCCGAGGTCTTCGAGGACCCCCACACCGTACGGCTCGACCGCCAGGGCAACCGGCACAACAGCTTCGGCCTGGGCATCCACCGGTGCATCGGCTCGAACGTGGCACGCGTGCTCTTCAAGATCATGATCGCCGCGGTGCTGGACCGGATGCCGGACTTCACGTGCACCCCCGGCGGCGCGGTGCACTACGACACGATCGGCGTCATCAACGGCATGAAGAAGCTGCCCGCGACGTTCACCCCCGGCGAGCGCCTGGGCCCCGGCCTGGCCGAGACGATCGAGCGGATGCAGCGCGTCTGCGACGAGCAGCGCCTCGCCGAGCCGATCACCGTCCGGCGCGCGCAGGCGCGGCTCGACGTCGGGGAGTCCGCCCGATGAGCAGAGGAAGGCGAGGGAGACGCCCGTGAACGGTCCCGCCGACGAAGAGGGCGTCCCGGACGGCGCTGCGCTGTTCGAACGGGACGGCTCACGCGTCGTTCCGACGAACAGGGCCCGCGGCCCCTGGCGTCCGGACGCCCTGCACGGGGCCGCCGTGGCGGGCCTGCTGGCCTGCGGGATCGACGTGCCGGGGCGGACTCCGGCGCGTGTCGTCTTCGATCTGCTGGCGCCGGTGCGCACCGTCCCGATGACCCTCTCGGTGTCCGAGGCCGAGGGCGGCAAGCGGGTGGTACGCCAGACGGTGACCCTGCTGGAGGGGGACGTCCCGGTGGCGCGTGCGCAGTGCCTGGCGGTGCGCAGGGCCGAGCTGGAGCTGCCCGAGGGGGTGACGGAGCATCCGGATCCGTTCGCGGGGGAGCCGGTGCCGGACCTGAGCGCACCCGCGCCGTCCGCGCGCAGGGCCGTCGGCTGGGAGTGCTTCGACAACAGCTCGGTCTCGCTGCGTCCGCTGCGGTCACCGAAGCCGGACGGCGCCGGTCTCGGCCTGTGGGTCGACCTGCTGGTCCCGGTCATCGCCGGTGAGCCGACGCCCGGGATCGCGCGGGCGGCCGTGGCGGCGGACTACGCGTCCGTCGCGACGAACGCGCTGCTGCCCTTCGGCCGGTGGAGTTTCATGAACGCCGAGCTGAGCCTGCACCTCTCCCGAGATCCGGTCGGCTCCTGGGTGGGCCTGGTCGGCACGGGGGTCCTCCAGCCCCACGGGTGCGGCCTGAGCGTCGCCGCCCTCTACGACTCCGGAGGCAGGCTCGGGCAGTCGGCGCAGGCCCTGGTCCTGGAGGAGCGGCAGCGCGGATAGGTCCGCTCAGCCTTCTGAAGGGCGGCCCCGCTCCCAGGACGAATCGGCTATTCCCATCTGGAGCGCGAAGTCGGACAGCCGGTGCATCATCGCGCGGAACCGCCGGCGCCCCTCGGCGGTGTCCGGACCCATCGGAACGCCGTTCTCGGTGATGACGCCGCCGAAGAGGAACCCGTAGACGCTCCAGGCGAAGAGGTTCACGATCAGCCGGTAGTCCGGGTGGCCGGCGATCTCCGGGCCGACCATCTCCTCCATCCACCGGAAGACCGAGGACCGGTGCACGTCGACCTCGGCCAGGTCGGCGGCGTCCTCCAGGTACCGGTGCTGCCAGATCGCCATCGAGAGGGGGTGGCTCAGGTACAGGTCCAGCGCGTCGTCGAGGTGCCTGCGGAGTCCTTCGGGGCCGGAGGCGTAGTCCGCCATGCCCTTCTCGTACAGGGACCGCTGCTCCTGCTGGAAGTCCTCGACTATCCGCTTGTAGAGGGTGCTCTTGCCCCCTCGGTCCTGGACCTCCTGAAGATCCACGCCCGCGGCGTCCGCGATCATCCGCGCGGAGGTGTTGTCGTAGCCGATGCCCGCGAACAGGCGCAGCGCCGCCGCGGTGATCGGATCGTCGTCGAACGCGCCTTCTTCCGTCGTTTCCCTCATGCGCTGGCTCCTCTGCCCCTTCACCCTAGGGCCGGCACCGTTAAGCCCTTTTCGCGAAAGAGGAAATCGTTGGCCACGGGCGGGGCAAGGGCACAGCCGCCCGTCTCAGGTCAGACCGCTGATGGCGTACCGCCGGACGAACAGGCCGACCGCGAGCGGATCGCCGGCCTCGTGCGAGATCGAGGCCTGGAAGATGGTGAAGGACAGCAGGATCCGCGCGAGCCATTCGCCCGCGTCGTCCAGGTCGAGGTCCGCGCGGACCTCGCCGCGCTCGCGGGCCGCGGCTATGTAGGGCCGGAGGAACCGGGCGGTGCGGCGGAGCGCCTGCACGCTCTGCGTGGCCAGCAGGCGGACCAGGGCGATCCTGTTGCCGGACGGCTCCTCGCTCTCCGGGTGGATCGACTGGATGATCCGCTTGGAGAACTCCCCGAGCTGTTCGGAGAGGAGGAGGAGGCCGTCCATCGCCGCGGCGACGTCGGTGAAGAACCGGTCCGCCGCACGCTGCGACAGCGCGTCCAGGAGCACTTCGCGGGACTCGAAGTAGCGGTACAGGGTCCCCCGCGCGACCTTCGCGCCGCGCGCGACCTCGGCCATGCTGACCCGGCCGATGCCGATCTGGCGCACCAGCCGGTCCGCGGCGTCGAGGATGCGCTCCTCGGCCGCCCGGTCGAGGGCTCCCGGGGCGGCGTCCTTCACGCCCGGCCGCACCGGGTCGGTCGACGGCCAGAGCCCGTCGAGTCCGTGGGTCATCTCGCGCTCTCCCTGATCATCGTCGTGCGGATCCCAGTATGGTCGCTCGACCGACGCTAGACAATTGAACACTTTCCGACTTAATGTCTCATCACGTCGACGGCGGCGCTCCGACCCGGCGCCGCGGAACGCCGCGAGAGGGGACTGCCATGACGACGGTGTCCAGGGCCATCGACTGCCTGGTGAACGTGAGCCTGACCGGTGGCCAGGACCCGCCCGAGTGGCTCGTCCGGGTCAAGGAGGACTACTTCAAGGGCGGAAGGGCGTTCCTGGAGGACCTCGACTTCGACGAGCTGGTCGACGAGATGGACCGGCTCGGCGTGCGCCGCGCCATCCTCATGAGCAGCATCCGCAAGGGCTCCCTGGCCAGGGCCAGGGAGTTCGCCGAGAAGGCGCCTGAGCGCTTCTCGCTCGGGGTCGGCGGCCTCGACCTGCTGCGGCCGATGCCGACCCTCCGCGCCCTGGCCGAGGTGGCGGCGAACGCGCCGGTCTCCTACGTCTCGGTCGGTCCGAGCTTCTGGGGCGACGGCAACTACCCGCCCGGCGACGCGGTCTACTATCCGCTCTACACCAAGGCGTGCGAGCTGGACCTGCCGGTCTGCGTGAACACGGGGCTGCCCGGGCCGCCGCTGCCGGGCGAGGCGCAGCACCCGATCCACCTGGACCGGGTGTGCCTGCGCTTCCCCGAGCTGAAGCTGTGCATGATCCACGGTGCCGACCCCTGGTGGGACACCGCCGTCCGCCTGATGATCAAGTACCGGAACCTGCACCTGATGACCTCGGCCTGGTCGCCGAGGCACCTGCCGGACTCCCTGCTGCACTACATGCGGACGCGCGGCCGGAAAAAGATCATCTTCGCCTCGGACGCCCCCGTCCTCCCGCTCACCCGGGCCGTGACCGAGGCGGCGCGGCTGGACCTCGAACCCGAGGTCCTCGACGACTACCTGTACGCCAACGCGGAGCGGTTCTTCTTCAACGGAGGCGAGGAGCGGTGACGGCCGCCTCTTCCGAGCGCGTGGGGGTCCGGCGGGAGCACGCCCTGCCGTTCGTCGCGGACGACCACCACTACGAGCCGGTCGGCGCCTTCACCCGCCGCGTCGGCCTTCTTGATTCCGAAAAGCAAAAATGGATATTTTATTAAATAATGCGCAGTCCGGAGAGGGCCGGGATGACCTACGAGACCATCGTCTTCGAACGCCGGGGCAGGACCGCCTGCATCACCCTGAACCGGCCGGAGCGGCTGAACGCCGTCGACCACCAGATGATCGCGGAGCTGGAGCACGCGTACCGCACCGTCGAGAACGATCCCGACATCTGGACGTACATCATGACGGGCGCCGGCGACCGGGCGCTGTGCTCGGGCGCGGACGTCGGTGTCATCCCCGACTCGGCGCTGCCCGGCCAGGACACCCGGGGGGAGTCACCGCTGGCCTCCTACTGGCAGTGGGACGCGCCCCAGGAGGCCACCCCGCCGTACCTGCGGATGACCAAGCCGATGATCTGCGCGGTCAACGGGCTGGCGGCGGGCGCGGGCCTGGACCTCGTCACCACCGCGGACCTCGTCATCGCCGCGGATTCGGCGACGTTCTTCGACCCGCATGTGAGCATCGGTGTCGCGTCCGGCCGCGAGGCGGTCCGCCTGGCCAGGGTCCTGCCGCTCAACATCGCCATGCGGGTCGCGCTCATGGGCAGGCAGGAGCGGCTGGGCGCGCAGCGCGCGTACGAGTTGGGCCTGGTCAGCGAGCTGGTGCCGCGGGAGGCGCTGCTGGAACGGGCGTGGGAGCTCGCCGAGATGCTCAACAAGAACGCTCCGCTCGCGGTCAGGGGCACACGGCTGGCCGTGCGCAAGGGGCTGGGGCTGCCGGTGTACGAGGCGGAACTCCTCGCGGAGGGCCATCGGCTCCGGGTGGCGGCCACCGAGGACGCGCGGGAAGGGCCGCAGGCCTTCCTCGACAAGCGCGACCCCCACTGGAAGGCGCGGTAGGCGGACCGGACACCCGGGCGAGGAGAGTGATGATGGACATCGCGGAAGCGGACGAGGCCGGGGCGATCCCGACGATGCCCCGGTTGATCCGGCGGCAGGCGGCCTCGTTCGCGTCGAAGAGGTTCCTGGTGTGCGACTCCGACGTTCTGCGCTACGACGAGGCCGAGCGGCGTTCGGCGCTGCTCGCCCGCGGCCTGCTGGCGGCCGGCGTCGGCAAGGGCATGCATGTGGGCCTCCTGTACCCCAACGGCTCGGAGTTCGCCGTCGCGGCGCTGGCCGTCACCCGCATCGGCGCCGTCGCCGTTCCGATCAGCACCATGTCCACGGCCCATGAGCTGCGCGCGCTGCTCCGGCAGGCAGACGTGCGCTTCCTGCTCGCCGCGGACTCCTACCGGTCGCGTGACTTCGTCGAGACGGTCAGGGAGGCGGTTCCCGGGTTCGCGGCGGAGGCGGATCCTCCCGTGCTGTCGTCCACCGTGCCGACGCTGCGGCACGTGTGGTTCTCGGGAGCGGAAAGCGGCGCGGTCCCGGCGCGGTGGCGGGCCGAGTCCCTGTACACGGCGGCGGAGCGGGTCGGCGCGGACCTGCTGCGCGCGACGGAGGACCTGGTCAGACCGGCGGACCCGTTCGTCATCGTGCACACGTCCGGATCGGCCGGCGACCCCAAGGGCGTCGTCCACACGCACGGAAGCCTGCTGCGCCACGCGGCGGACCTGAACAGGGTGCGGGGATACGGCGCCGACGACATCCTGTTCTCCAACAGCCCCTTCTTCTGGATCGGCGGGTTCGCCGCGGCCTTCCTCATCACCCTGGCCGCAGGGGCCCGTCTGGTCTGCTCCGGCGCCCGCGACGCGGGGGAGGTCCTCGATCTGATCGAACGCGAGCGGCCGACCCTCTGCAACGGATTCGCGCAGACGGTGGCGCATCTCGCCGAGCACCCGAGCTTCCCCGGCCGCGACCTGTCGTCCCTCCGGCGCGGCAACCTCTACCCGGTCATGCCGGACGGAGCGAGGCCCGCGGACCCGGAGCTGCGCCACAACATGCTGGGCATGACCGAGACCGGCGGCATCTGCCTGCTCAGCGAGGACGAGGGCGACCAGCCGGAACACCGCCGCGGTTCGTTCGGCAGGCCCGCGCCGGGGCTCGAAGCGCGCGTGCGCACGGCCGACGGAGCGGAGTGCGGTCCCGGCGAGGTGGGCGAACTGCACTTCCGCGGCCCGTCCCTGATGGCGGGCTACCACGGCCGCGAACGCAGGGAGACCTTCGACCCCGACGGCTGGTACGCGACCGGTGACCTGGTGAGCCGCGACGCCGACGGCTTCCTCTACTTCAAGGGCCGCCGCAGCGAAATGATCAAGACGTCCGGCGCGAACGTCTCACCGCGCGAGGTGGAGCGGGCGATCCACGACGTGACCGGGCTGCGGTCGCACGTCGTGGGGGTCGAGGACGCCGGCCGCGGCCAGATCGTCGCGGCCGCCGTCATCGCCGCCGACCCGGAGGCGGTGGACGAGGCGGGGCTCCGGGCGGGCCTGGCCGAGCGGCTCTCGCCCTACAAGATCCCGCGGCGGGTGCGCACGATGACGGCCGAGCAGCTGCCGATGACGACGAGCGGCAAACCCGACCTCCGCAGCCTCCGGAAGCTGCTGGAGTGACGGCCGCCCGGACGCGGTGGAGCACCACAGGAGAGCACGCCCCCGGCAGGGAAGGACAGGCGATGGACCTGGGATTCGACGGCGCCGCCGTCGTCGTCAACGGCGGATCGAAGGGGATGGGCAGGGCCGCCGCGGAGGCGATGGCCGCCGAAGGGGCCCGCGTCGCCCTGCTGGCGCGCGGCGCGGAAGCGCTGGCCGACACCGCGGAGGCGTTGCGGGCCCTCGGCTCGCCCGACGTGGTGGAGATCCCCACCGACCTCACCGACCGAGGCCGGGTCGACGCGGCCTTCGCGGCGCTCGGGGAACGCTGGGGCGAGCTCAACGTCCTGGTGAACGCCGCGGGCCCGGTCGACGTCGGCGTCGGCCGCCGGTTCGACGAACTCGACGACACCGAGTGGCTCTCGACCTTCGACATCGGGACGCTCAGCGCCGCCCGGTGCGCCAGGGCCGCCCTGCCCCTGCTGCGCAAGGCGCGGTGGGCGCGGATCGTGAACGTCTCCGCCCACTCGGTGCGGCGGCAGACCCAGGGACTGGTCGCCTACACCGCCGCCAAGGCCGCCCTCACCAGCTTCAGCAAGAACCTGTCCCTCACCCTGGCTTCCGACGGGATCCTGGTCAACACCGTCTCCCCGGGCTCGTTCCTGTCGCAGGGCCTGAAGAACTACATCCTGCGCCTCCCGTCGGAGCGGCAGGTCGACTTCGACGACCTCCACGCGGTGATGGGGATCATCGCCGAGGACTTCGGCCACCCGGCGCAGCTCGGCCGCGTCGCGCTGCCCTCCGAGATCGGTCCGGTCATCGCCTTCGTCGCCTCCCGCGCCAACACCTACATGACAGGCGCGGACATCAACGTCGACGGCGGCTCCGACTTCTGAGAAGGGGAGCGGGAAGCGCCCGGGACCGGTGAGCACCCGCTCACCGGAGGGAGAGAGGGGTTGTGAGATGAGCGGCTCGGACACGGCGCGGGTGGGGTTCATCGCGGCGGGTTTCCCGACGGCCCTGTGGGCGCGGCGGAACGCCACGCTGTAGACGCTTAGATATATATCATTGACATAAATGGCGCGTGGTGGTCTGCTGTGGCCCTGCGACGCGGAACGGAGTCCGATGGAGATCGAGCTCTCACCGGATCAGAGGCTCTTCCGAGCGACGACCAGAGCATTCATGGACAAGGAGTTCCCCCTGGCGCGGGTCCGCGAGACGGCGGCCACGGGCGGACGGGGCTTCCGCGGCTGGTGGGCGCGTGCGGCGGAGCTGGGCTGGACGGCGCTGCTGGCGCCCGAGGAGCTCGGCGGCGGCAGCGTGTCCGGCGAAGGGGTGCGGGACCTGGCGCTGCTCGCCGAGACGCTCGGGGAGAGCGTCGCCCCGGGAGCGCTGCTGGCGACCAACATCGTGCTGGCCGGGCTGGTGGCGGCGCAGGCGGACGGCGGTGACCACGCCGCGGTGATCAGGGAGCTGGTCGGCGGCGCGAGCATCGCGACCTGGGCGGTCTACGAGCCGGGGCGGCCGTGGGAGCCGCTGGAGCCCGGCCTGGCCGCGACGCCCGTCGCGGACGGCCACCGGCTCAACGGGGTGAAGGACCGGGTGGAGCTCGCCGGCGAGGCCGACCTCTTCCTGGTCACCGCCGACACCGGGGAGGGCGTCGCCCAGTTCCTCGTCCCGGCCGACGCGGGCGGGATCACGGTGCGGCCGCAGTGGAGCCTGGACCTGGCCCGCCCGTTCGGCGAGGTGCGCTTCGACGACGTCCTGGTCCGCCCGCGTGCCCTGGTGGGCGCGGTCGGCTCGGGCGCGGTCGTCGCACGGCAGGCGCGGATCGCCGGAGTGCTGCAGTGCGCCGAGATCTGCGGCGGCCTGGACCGCGTGTTCGAGATGACCACCCGCTGGGCGGCCGACCGCCACTCCTTCGGCCGTCCGCTGGACTCCTACCAGGCGCTCAAGCACCGGTTCGCCGACATGCGCACCTGGCTGGAGGCCTGCCACGCCACCACCCAGGCCGCCGCGGCGGCGGTGCAGGAGCACTCTCCCGACGCCGACCTCGCCGTCAGCGTGGCGAAGTCCTTCGTCGGCGACCGCTCGTTGCGCATCCTCCAGGACTGCGTGCAGCTGCACGGCGGCATCGGGGTGACCTGGGAGCACGACCTGCACCTGTACCTGCGCCGGGCGACGGTGGACCGCGCCCTGTACGGCACACCCGAGGACCACCGGCGGCGGCTGGCCGACCTCACCCTTTCCTGACGTTCTGGAGGCGAGCGTGGTGACCGAGAATCCGGCGGCGGAGAGCGTCGAGTCGTTCCGGCTGCGGGCCAGGGCATGGCTGGCGGAGAACATGCGGCGGCCGGTCGAAGGAGAGAGCGGACGCAAGACCGCCGAGGAAGAGGACTGGCGGCGGGCCCGCGAACTGCAGCGCAGGCTCTACGAGGGCGGCTTCGCCGGCATCTGCTTCCCCCGGGAGTACGGGGGGCTCGGGCTGAGCCCGGCGCACCAGCGGGCGTTCACCGAGGAGGCCGACGGCTACGAGATGCCGCTGCTGCTGAACATCCCCACGTTCGCGATCTGCGCGGCGACGATCCTGGACATGGGCGGCGAGGACCAGAAGCGCGAGCGGATCGGGGCGGCGATCCGGGGCGAGGAGGTGCTCTGCCAGTTCCTGTCCGAGCCCGGAGGCGGCTCGGACCTGGCGGGCCTCATCACCCGCGCCGACCGGGACGGCGACGGCTGGGTCGTCAACGGGGCGAAGACGTGGAGCACCTGGGCGTACGCGGCGGACTGGGCGCTGTGCCTGGCCCGCACCGACTGGGACGCGCCCAAGCACCGCGGCCTGACGATGTTCCTGATGCCGACGAAGGCGCCGGGCGTCACGATGCGGCGCGTCCGGATGGTCGACGGCTCGGACGAGTTCTGCGAGGAGTTCTTCGACAACGTCGTGCTGCCCGCCTCCGCGGTCGTGGGAGAGGTCAACGGCGGCTGGACGGTGGCCTCGCGGCAGCTCGTGCACGAGAAGACCGCCGTCGGCGGCGGCTCCCCGTACGTCAGCGGACGGCTCCGGCACGGGGGCCTGCGCTGGGAGGACCTGCCGGAGGTCGCCCGCGTCACCGGACGCGTCGACGATCCCGCGGTACGGGAGGAGATCGGCGAGTGGGTGGCCATGAGCCACGTCCGGGACCAGCTGATCGAGCGGGTGTCCCGGTCGATCGGAGATGGTGTGCTGCCCCCCGCGGCGACGGCGTTCATGAGGCTGTTCAGCGCCGAGGCCTCCCAGGCCGCCAACGACGCGATGCTGCGGATCGCCGGCCCGGCGGCGGTCGTCGGCGGTGTCGACGAACCCGGCCTCGGCCGGCTCGTCGGGGTCCGCCAGCTCATGCGCCAGGAGTCGAGCCTGGGCGGCGGGAGCACCGAGATCTCCCGCAACATCATCAGCGAGCGGGTCCTGGGCATGCCGCGGGAGTACGCCGCCGACCGGGACGTCCCGTTCCGCGAGGTCAGGCGCGGCCGGGGCGCGGACGAGAGGAGGGCGTGATGTCCCTGGGCGAGCGCATGCTCGTGACCGCCGAGCTCGCGACCGCGACCCCGTCGTCGAGGAAAGGAAACACATGACCGAGTCCCGCAGCGCCGTCCTCCGCGACTTCGCCGCCCCCTACTCCATCGAGACCGTCACCGTCGCCGACCCCGGGCCGGGGGAGGCGCTGGTGCGGGTGGCCGCCACCGGGATGTGCCACACCGACCAGTTCGGCCGTTCGGGGGTGTTCGGCGAGGCGTTCCTGCCCGTGATCCTCGGGCACGAGGGCTCCGGCGTCGTCGAGGCGGTCGGGCCGGGCGTGACCTCGGTCGCGCCGGGCGACCACGTCGTGCTGTCCTTCGACTTCTGCGGGGAGTGCGCGGCGTGCCGCACCGGGGCGCCGGCGAACTGCGCGATGTTCGAGCTGCACAACCTCTCCGGCAATCGGCCCGACGGCAGCGGGTGCGTCACGGACGCCTCCGGCGCCCCGGTGACCAGCCGGTGGTTCGGGCAGTCGTCCTTCGGGCAGTTCACGCTCGCCACCGAACGCAACATGGTCAAGGTGGACAAGGACGTTCCGCTGGGCATCCTCGGTCCGCTCGGCTGCGGCGTCCAGACCGGGGCGGGCGCGGTGCTCAACACCGCGCGGCTGGCGCCCGGCCAGTCCATCGCGGTGTTCGGCACGGGCGCGGTGGGCCTGGCCGCGATCATGGCGGCGAAGGCCTCCGGCGCGGGCGAGATCGTCGCGGTGGACCTGAACCCCGCGCGGCGCGGGACGGCGCTGGAGCTGGGAGCCACCCGGGCGGTCGACGGGGCGGACCCGGCGCTGGTCGCCGAGGTGCGGGCCGGAGGGCCCGGCATGGACGTCGCCTTCGACACCACCGGGGTCTCCGCGGTGATGGGCGCCGCCGTGGAGGTGCTGGCCAGGCCCGGCACCTGCGTTCTCGTCGGCGCGGGCATGGACGTCTTCACGGTGCACCCGGCGTCCCTCGCCGGCCGGACCGTGACCTACGTGTACGAGGGCGACGCGGTGCCCCAGGTGTTCATCCCGCGCCTGATCGGCCTGTGGCGGCGCGGGCTGTTCCCGTTCGACCGGCTGATCAGGCAGTACCCGCTGGAGGAGATCGACCGGGCCGAGGCGGACGCGCACGCCGGCACGGTGATCAAACCGGTGCTCGTCATGCCCGCCGCCACCGCCCGGTAGACGAACGGCCGCCGCCCCGGTGGAGCAGGGGGGAACCCGCTCTGAGAGGATAATTCTGAAAAACGGAAACATCATTCCCGGTGCGGGTTCCTCCGGGAGCGGAAGGGGAGGTCCCATGGAGGCGAAGGCCGACGGGCAGGCGGGCGGCACGGGGGCGCTCGCCGTCCAGGACGACCATCTGCTGGGGCGGCTCGACATGCGCGACGTCGAGGTGCCGGAGGGCGCCGACCTCGCGATGGCCATGCCGGTCACCCCCCGGGTGGCGAACACGCGCGGCGGCCTGCAGGGCGGCCTGCTGGCCACCCTCGTCGACGTCGTCGCCGGGCGCGCGGCGGGCAGGGCGCTCCCCGAGGGGGACAGCGCCGCCACCGCGGACATGGACATCAAGTTCCTCTCCGCGGTCACCGTGGGTCCCGCGCACGCCGTGGCGCGGGTGCTGCGGCGCGGGAGGACGCTCATCGTGGTGCAGGTGGACGTCCGCGACCAGGGGCGTGACGTCCTGGCCGCCGTCGCCACCCTGTCGTTCTCGATCCTGCCCCTGCGGCCGGGGCAGTCCCGCGCCCGCTGACCGGCCCCCGGTGCGCGGGGCGCGGGGCGCGGGGCCGCAGACAGGACACATCTGTTCGGGTGTCCTCTCGGGGGAGGCGGTAGGTTGAGCGCGTGCGTACACACGGGTGGGGCGGTGCGCCGCCTTCGAACGACGACGAGGCGATCCGCAGGATCAAGGACGCGACCCACCGGTGCGTCGCCGAGCACGGCGGCTCCACCAGCATCGCCCATGTCGCGGGCGAGCTCGGGATCAGCCGCCAGACCGTCTACCGGTACTTCCCGAGCACCGAGGCGCTGCTGATCGCCGCGGCGATGGAGGGGACGCGGCCCTTCCTGGCGCGCCTGTCCCGCCGGCTCCGGCACATCGCCGATCCGGGGGAGGCGCTGGTCGAGGCGGTGACGTACATGATCGGCCAGGTGGAGAAGGAGCCGTACCTGCGGCTCCTGCTGGACGTCCGCGGCGGAAGGTCGCTGCTGCGCAGCGTCACCTCGGACACCGCGAGGGCGGTCGGCCGCTCCCTCCTCGACCGGAGCGCGGTGGACTGGGAGGCCTCCGGGATCGGCCCCGAGCAGCGCAACGAGCTGATCGAGTGGACGCTGCGGGTCGTGCAGTCCTTCCTCCTCGACCCGGGCGATCCGGTGCGCGGTCCCGCCGAGCTCCGCGGCTTCCTGCGGCGCTGGCTCGCCCCCTGCGTGGAGGCCGCCGCGGCCCGTCCGGCGTCCGGTGGACCCCGCGTCGCGTCCTGACCGCTCCCGGCCCTGGAGCTCGCCATATCCGCAATTTAAGATTTCATAGATGTATAACATAGATGAAAAAGCGTCGGGAGCCGGTGAACCTCCGGAGACGGTTCCCGGGCTGCTCGCGTACCGGGCGCGCACGGCGGGCGAGGAGCAGGCGGTCGTCTGCGACGACACCGCCGCGACCTACGCGGCGCTCGACCGCGACAGCCGCGAGATCGGCGCGCGGCTGCTCGCCGCGGGCATCGGCGGCGGGGACAGGGTCGGCCTCCTCATGCCGAACGGCATCGACTGGGCCGTCGCCGCGTACGCCGTGGCGCGCATCGGCGCCGTACTCGTGCCGCTGAGCACGCTCCTGCGCCCCCGCGAACTGGAGGCGCAACTGCGCACGGTGGAGGTCGCCGCGCTCATCATCGTGCGCGCCTACCGCGACCGCCGCTACGCCGAGGATCTGGAAGAGGTGCTGCCCGGCGCGCTCTCGCCCACCGCCGGAACCCACCCGTACCTTCCCTCGCTGCGGAGGGTGTGGGTGTGGGGTGAGGGCCTCGCGGTCGAAGGCGCCTTTGCCGACGGGCCGCCGGGGCCCGCCGTCCGGCCGGACGACGACTTCGTCATCCTGTTCACCTCCGGGAGCAGAGGGGCGCCCAAGGGCACCGTCCACACGCACGGCAGCGCGTTGCGGGCGGTCTCCGGAGGTCTCGAAGCGCGCTGCGTGCGGCCGGGCGAGCGGCTGTACATTCCGATGCCGTTCTTCTGGGCGGGCGGGTTCGCGGGCGGCCTGCTCACCGCCCTCGCCGCCGGGGCGACGCTCCTCACCGAGCGCTCCCCGGAGCCCGGACGGACCATCGGCTTCCTCAAGCGGGAGCGGGTCACGGTGTTCCGCGGCTGGCCGCAGCAGGGGGCGCGCATCGCGGCCCATCCCTCGTTCGATCCGTCGGAGCTGCCCGGCCTGCGACCCGGCAGCCTCGACGCGGTCCTTCCCGAGGAGTTGCGGGCCCGGCCGGGCGCCCGCGCGAACCTGTTCGGGATGACCGAGACGTTCGGCCCGTACGCGGGATACCGCCTGGACACCGATATGCCGCCGGAGAAGCACGGCAGTTGCGGGCGTCCCTTCGCCGGGGTCGAGGTCAGGGTCGTCGACCCGGAGACCCGGCGGCCGGTGCCCGCCGGAGGGAGCGGGGAGATCCTGCTGCGCGGCCCGATGCTGATGCGCGGCGTCCACGGCAGGAGGGACGGCGAGGTGTTCGACGCCGACGGCTACTACGCCACCGGCGACCTCGGCCGCCTGGACGAGGACGGGTACCTCTGGTACGAGGGGCGGCTCGACGACATGTTCAAGGTGAGCGGGGCGACCGTCTACCCCGTCGAGGTGGAGCAGGCGCTGCGCTCCCTGCCCGGGGTGCGCCAGGTGTTCGTGACGGACGTGGAGCGCGCCTCCCGGAGGGAGGTGGGGGCGGTGCTGGTCGGCGAGGGGCTGGACCCGGCCGGGCTGGCGGCGGCGGGGCGCGCGGTCCTGAGCTCCTTCAAGGTCCCCTCGCTGTGGCTGGTGCTCCCCGACGAGACGGGGATCCCCCGGCTCGCCTCCGACAAGCCGGACGTGTCCGCGCTGCGGCGGCTCCTGCGCGACCGCGGTGTGCGCGCCGCCTCCTGACCGGTCAGTCCTCGATGCCGAAGTGCTCGTCGCGCAGGCGGAACGCCTCCTTGGTCCCGTGCTCCGCCCGCGCCTTGACGAAGTTGAACTCGCCCTCCTCGAAGCGCAGGTTCGTGCCGAACGCGTGGGTGAGGTAGCTGAGCACCTCTTCGCCCTGGTAGGCCTGGAGCTGCTCCACCAGGCGGAACGCCTCCTTGGCGATCACGATCCCGTCGGCGGGCATCCGGGACGCCTTGCGCGCCCAGTAGGCGGCGCGCGCCGGCACGGACTCGGCGTCGGTGAACTCGGTGAAGACGCCCAGCGCCTCCAGTTCGCCGGCTTCGACGAGGTCGCCCGTCAGGAGCATGCGCCGGGTCAGGACCGGCCCCAGCCGGTGGAAGAACAGGTGCAGCGAACCCAGGGCGGGGCCCAGGAAACGCGCCGCGGGCATGCCGATCCGGGTGTCGCGCGCGATGACGGCGATGTCCGCGGCGAGGGCGAGCTCCAGGCCGCCGCCGAGCGCGAAGCCGCTGACCTCCGCGACGGTCACCTTCGGGAAGCCGATGAACTCGTGGTAGAAGCCGAACGCGTGCCGGTCGACGGCCAGCCGCCGCCGCTGGCTGGGCCTGCGGCCGTCGCCCTTCCCGCCCCCGTACCAGGCGTAGGCGTTGTCCATGTCGGCTCCGGTGGAGAACACGCCTCCCGACCCCCGGAGGTGCACGACCTTGACGTCGTCGTTCCGGGCGGCCTCGTCGAGGTGGGCGGCGAGCCGCTCGCGCATCGGGGGGTCGTAGGCGTTGCGGCGCCGCGGGTTGTCGATGGTGAGCCGGACGACGCCGGCCTCCTCGTCGTGGTCCCGCAGGATCCTCGCGTCCGGCATCGGGTGACCTCCGTCTGTGGCGGGTCTGTCGATTGAGCGCCTTCTAAGATATATACATTAGTAATCTTAAAAATCGTATCCGGGGCGCGGGAGGCGGAATGGCCGAAGCGGATGACGGAGATGGCGGAACGGTGGCGGTACGCCGTGAGGACGAGGTCCTGCGCGTCGTCCTCGAACGCCCGGAGCGCGGGAACGCCCTGAGCCCGGGCATGGTGCGCGCCTTCGCCGCGGCGTTCGAGGAAGCGGCCTCCGACGACGGCCTCCGGGCGATCCTGATCGAGGGCGCCGGCCGTGACTTCTGCACGGGCGTCGACTGGGTGTCGAGCAACGAGGAGGGCGGCCGCCCGAGGACGGGCCACCTCGTCCGGCGCACTCCGCTGCGGGCCCACCGGATCGTCCAGCTCCTGCACGACGTGCACCTGCCGGTGGTGTGCGCGGTCCAGGGCTGGGCCGCGGGATTCGGCATGGGCCTCGCCCTCGCCGCCGACTTCACCGTCGCCACCCGCTCGGCGCTCCTGTGGGCGCCGTTCACGCGGCGGGGCTTCACTCCCGACAGCGGGAGCACCTGGCTGCTGCCGCGCCTGGTCGGGATGGCGCGGGCCAAGGAGCTGCTGCTGCTCGGGCGCAGGATCACCGGGGCCGAGGCAGCGGAGATGGGCCTCATCCACCGCGCCGTCGAGCCGGACGAGCTTCCGTCCGCGGCCGCGGCCCTGGTCGGGGAGCTGGCGAACGGGCCGACGGTGGCGCTGGGCCTGGCGAAGGCGGCCCTGCACGGCGCGGCGAACCGGACCCTGGCCGACGCGCTGACGGACGAGACGATGCGGCTCGAGCTCGCCTGCCGCACGCTCGACTTCAAGGAGGGGCTCGCGGCGTTCGCCGAACGGCGGGACCCCGGATTCCGCGGGCGCTGACGGACCACGCAGGAGGGCGGGACCCGTGACGACCTACGAAACGATCACCTATGAGACCGACCGCGCGGCGAAGGTGGCGACGCTCACTCTGGACCGCCCGGAGGTCCTCAACGCCTTCGACCGGACGATGTGCCGGGAGGTCGCCCACGCGTGGCGGCGCGTCCGCGACGACGCGGGGATCAACGCGGTCGTGCTGCGGGCGAGCGGGGACCGCGCGTTCAGCACGGGGCTCGACGTCAAGAAGAGCTATGGACAGCCGGACGACGTGTGGAACCACGAGGACCCCGGAGAACTGCTGAGCGCCAAGTGGCAGAAGGTGTGGAAGCCCGTGGTCTGCGCGGTGCAGGGCATGTGCACCGCGGGCGCCTTCTACTTCGTGAACGAGTCCGACGTCGTGATCTGCTCGGAGGACGCCACGTTCTTCGACTCCCATGTGAGCGCCGGCCTGGTGTCCGCGCTGGAGCCCGTCGGCCTCATCCGCAAGATCGGCCTGTCGCAGACCCTGCGCATCAGCCTGATGGGCAACCACGAACGGGTCGGCGCGGCGACGGCCCTGGCCATCGGCCTGGTCACCGAGGTCGTGCCCCGCGAGGAGCTGTGGGACCGCGCCTTCGAGCTGGCGAGCACCATCGCGGCCGCCCCGTCCGCGGCGACGCAGGGCACCGTGCGCGCCATCTGGGAGTCCCTCGACCGGCCCTACCGGGCCTCCCTCGACCAGGGCCTGCTCTACACCAGGCTCGGCAACCCGATCGGCCAGGCGGAGCTGGGCGGCCGGCCCCGGCGCGTCGAGAACCCGAGGATCCGCTGATGACGCCCCGCCTGTCCGGCAGGATCGCGGAGGTCGCCGCCGCGGACCCCGCGGCGCGGGCCCTGGAGTTCCGGGGCCGCTGGCACACCTGGGCCGAGCTGGCCGCGGCCATGGACCGGATCGACGGCGTCATCGACGCCCATGCCGGTGGCGGTACGGCCGTCGTCGGCGTCCCGGCCCGCAACACCCCTCTCCACGTCGCGCTCCTGCTCGCCGTCCTGCGCCGCGGCGGATGCTTCGTCGTCATCAACCCCGCTCGCGGCCGGGAGAGCGTGCGCTCCGACGTCGCCGGGCTGGGCCTGCGGCTCGTTCTGGGGCAGACCGCCGACATCGAGGAGCTGGCGGGCGCCACCGACGGCACCGCGCTGGTCGCCTTCGACGACCTCGACGCGGACGCCCGGGTACAGCACCGCCCCGCCCGCCCGGCGGAGGGCCGGAGCCGTCCCGGCGTCGCCGTCCGCATGCCGACCAGCGGCACCACCGGCCCGCCGAAGCGGATCGACCTGGCCTACGACGCCCTGGACGCGAGCATGGCCGTGGCCAAGCACTACGAGGCGAAGAAGCGGGACCCCGCGCGCAGGCCGAGCGGCGTCGCGCTGGTGAACTCGCCCCTGGCCCATATGGGCGGGGTCTTCCGCGTGCTCCAGTGCGTCCTCGACGGGCGCGCCTTCGTGTTCTTCGAACGTTTCGACCTCCGACCCTGGCTCGAAGCGGTTCGCACGTACCGTCCGAAGACGGTCAGCCTGGTCCCGGCGGCGCTGCGCATGGTCCTCGAAGCCGACCCCGATCCCGCGGACCTCTCCAGCCTCCGCGCCGTCACCTCGGGCACGGCGCCCCTGGCGCCGGAGGACGCGGACGCCTTCACCGCCCGTTTCGGCGTGCCCGTGCTGACGTCCTACGCCGCGACGGAGTTCGCCGGGGGCGTGGCGGGATGGACGCTGCGCGACCACGAGAAGCACTGGAGCGAGAAGCGCGGCAGTGCGGGCCGCGCCCAGCCCGGCTGCGCGCTGCGGGTCGTGGACGAGCACACCCACGACGTGCTCGGCCCCGACCGGCCGGGCCTGCTGGAGGTCAGACCGGCGCAGCTCGGCCGGGACGCGGGGTGGATGCGCACGAACGACCTCGCGCGCATCGACGCCGACGGGTTCCTCTACATCCTCGGCCGCGCCGACCAGGCCATCATCCGGGGCGGCTTCAAGGTGCTGCCCGACCGCGTCAGGTCCGTGCTGGAGGCGCTCCCGGACGTCCGCGGGGCGGTGGTCCTGGGCGTGCCGGACGGCCGACTGGGCGAGGTGCCGGCGGCACTGGTCGAACCCCGCCCCGGAGCGGCGCCCGACCCGGCCGCCCTCCGCGCGGAGGCCGCGCGCTCGCTGGCCGGATACGAGGTGCCCAAGGAGGTCCACATCGTGGCGGAACTGCCCCGCACGACATCGGGCAAGGTCGACCTGGGCGCGGCGAAGGCGCTGCTGCGGGAGGTCTCGGCATGAGCGCGGCCTGGAGCTTCGGTGAGGAGCCCCTGGACCAGACCCGGGCGTTCGCGGCCGCCGTGCGCGCCCTGACCGAGACGGCGCTCTCCCTCGAAGGACCGTCGCCCCTGCTGGAACGGCTCATCGCGGACATCCGCGGGACGGACGCCGAACTGCGCGCGGCCGCGCGGGTGACTCCCGCCGTCCGGGTCGGGGCCCGCGCCGACGACCCCGGAGCACGCCTGTATCTCGACCACGCCACGGACATCGGAGCGTTCAACCCGGCGTTCCCCGAGTACGGCTTCCGGGAGATCGGCCACGACCGGGCGAGCGGCTCCATCCGTTTCCCGATCGTCTACGAAGGGCCTCCCGGTTTCGTCCACGGCGGCTTCCTCGCGGTCTTCTTCGACGCGGTCATCGCCCACCACAACTGCCGCGCGGGGGTCGCGGGCAGGACGAAGAGCCTGGAGATCCGCTACACCAGGCCGACGCCGCTCGGCGCCGACCTGGACTACGAGATCAGGAGGACGGTGACGGAGCGGGAGGTCGTCTCGGCGGCCGCGCTCTACCGCGGCTCGGACCTCCTGTGCACGGCCGAGGCCAGGAACGCGGCGGGGAGTCCCGAGGCGCTGCCTCCGGTGGGGCGCCGGGGCCGTCGGGCGCCGGGACACGCGCGGCGTCGCCGTTGATCACGTCAAGGCGGTCAATCTTATCTACTATAGATAGAGAAGCCCCGGATCGGCGGGGAACGGACCATGACAGGAGGACGGCGTGGCCCACCTGCGGCAACCGCGGCTCGCCGAGATCATCGCGGCGCAGCTGCGCGAGGACATTCTGACCGGCCGCCTGCGGGAGGGCGACCTCCTGGCGAGTCAGGCGCGGCTGTTCGACGGCTACCAGGTGAGCCCGCCGGTGGCGCGGGAGACGCTGCGGATCCTGGAGACCGAGGGGCTCATCACCGTGCGGCGCGGCAACGTCGGCGGCGCCGTGGTGCACAGCCCCACGCCCGAGCGCGCCGCGCAGATGATCGCGATGGTGCTGCAGAAGCGGTCGTCGTCGCCCCGGGAGGTGAGCGTCGCCCTGCGCCACATGGAGCCGGTCTGCGCCGGGTTGTGCGCCTCTCGGGAGGACCGGGCGGAGACCGTCGTCCCGGCGCTGCGCGCGATCGTGGAGCGGCAGCGCGAGAGCCTGGAGGACATGGAGGCCTACCTGCGCCATTCGCGGGACTTCCACTCCGGCATCGTCTCGTTCTGCGGCAACGAGCCGATGATCGTCGTGATCGGCGCGCTGCAGGCGATCTGGTCGGCGCACGACTCGCTGGTGTGGGCGACGGTCGCCGACGGCGCCGACATCGAGGCGGACCCGTCGGCGCCGCTGGCGCGCAGGACCCGCCGCGACGCCCTGCGGGTCCACGAACGGCTGGTCGACGAGATCGAGCGCGGCGACCCGGCGAAGGCCACCCGGCTGGCCGCCGCGCACCTGGACCTCTCCCACGCCAACACGCTGGAGTCCGGCGAGCACGAGACCGTCCAGGCGAAGCTGGTCAGCGCCGCGTCCTTCGACGTCCCCAAGGCCACGGCGGTCGGCTAGGCGCCGCGGCCCCGCGCGGGATCCGGGCGGGGCGTTCGGCGCGCGGGATCAGCCGGGCGGGGGAGGGGGCGCGCCCGCTGCGAGGGCGGCCCCGTGGAGCAGGGGGATGACGGCGGCGCTCATCTGCCGCGCGGTGCCGGGGCAGCCGCGGCGCAGCCGGTCCAGGACGGCGCCGACCAGGGCGCCGGCGAGGACCACGGCCGCGGTGTCGGGGGAGGCGGCGGCCGTGCCGCCGCCGCGGACGAGGTTGGTGCGGACGGAGGCGGTCAGCCGCTGGTGCATGTGGTCGATCACGTGGGCGCTGCCGCCGTCGCCGAGCAGGGCGCCGTAGAGGCGGGCGTGCTCGGCGACGTGGGCGAAGACGTCGGTCAGGGCGTCGGCGGCGGGCCCCGGCTCCTCGATGCCGTACCGTCCGCCGATCACGGGGGCGGCGGCGATCAGCTCGTCGAACATCGCGGCGCACGCGTGGGCCGCCAGGTCGCCGACGCTCCCGTAGTGCTCGTAGAACGTCGAGCGGTTGACGCCGGCCCGCCGGGTGATGTCGAGGATCGTGATCCGCGCCAGGTCGTGCTCGCGGATGAGGTCCAGCAGGGCGGTCTCCAGCGCGGTGCGGGAGCGGTGGACGCGGCGGTCGGAGGGTTCTCGGGGCGGCACCCCCCTACTGTATTGTTTCCGACACATGCCGGAAAACCGGCATGTGTCGGATTAGGTGAACCGAGGGGCGGGCGCATGGCGCGGAACGTGGTGGTGGTCATCGGGATCGGCGGGATGGGACAGGCCATCGCCCGCCGGCAGGGGACCGGGGCGCACGTCCTGGCCGCGGACTTCGACGAGGGGCTGCTGGAGTCGGTGACCGGCGAGCTGCGGGGCGAGGGCTACGAGGTGACGCCCGCCGCGGTCGACGTCTCCTCGCGGGAGTCGGTCGCCGCGCTGGCGCGGCTGGCCGCGTCGCTGGGGGAGGTGCGCGCGGTGGTGCACACCGCCGGGCTGTCCCCGGTCCAGGCCCCGGTGGAGGCCATCCTGGCGGTCGACCTGCTGGGCGTCGCCCTGGTGCTGGAGGAGTTCGGCGAGGTCGTCGCCTCCGGCGGGGCCGGAGTGGTCATCGCCAGCATGGCCGGGCACTTCCTGCCGCCGCTGCCCGAAGAGGCGGCCCGGAGCCTGGCCACGGCGCCCGCCGACGAGCTGCTGTCCCTGCCGGTCGCCGACGCCTCCCGCTTCTCCGGCCCCGGCGAGGCCTACAGCCTGGCCAAGTACGCCAACCTGCTGCGCGTCCGGGGCGCGAGCCCCGTGTGGGGGGACCGGGGCGCCCGGATCAACTCCGTGAGCCCCGGCGTCATCGCCACCCCCATGGGCCAGGAGGAGCTGAACGGCGAGAGCGGCGCCGGAATGCGGATGATGATCGACGCCTCCAACGCCCAGCGCGTGGGCACCCCCGCCGACATCGCCGCGGCCGTCGACTTCCTGCTCGGCCCCCTCTCCGGTTTCATCTCCGGGACCGACCTGCTCGTCGACGGCGGCGCCGTCGCCGCCGTCCGCACCGGCCGCCTCGGCTGAGCCGCCTTCGCATCCGCCGAACGTGAAGGGCGGCCCCGCGCCGGGCCGCCCTTCACGCGCCGTCAGCCGTTGGCGATGCGGACGACGCCGGTCGTGGTGCCCTGGTAGACGACGCCCGGGGTGATGGTGCCGACCATCTGCAGGGAATCGAAGATGAAGCCGGTGCCGAGGTTCTTGCTGCGGACGGTGGCGCCGGTGGCGGGGTCGATCTCGGCGTAGGCGTAGGTGTCGAGGACGGACGTCGAGGTCGAGCCGGGGATGACCGGCTTGCGGACGATGGTGCGGAGCAGGCCGTCCCCGAGTGACAGGCGGGGGACGGCGGCGGAGCGGACGACGACGTCCCAGGCCAGGGTGCAGCCCGACGCGGTGACGTTCACGCGGGACAGGCCGCCGGGGAAGTCGGCGGACGCCGGGACGCTGGTTCCGGCGTCGTCGGGCAGCGCCGGGTAGGGGTAGCCGTAGGTGCTGGCGACGAAGACGGTGTCGCCGCCGGCGACCGGCGAGTTCTCGCTGCCGCTGCCACCGGCCTTGAGAACGGGGAGCTTGCAGATCTGCCGGCCCGTCCCCGTGGCGTACACGAGCAGGTTCACCGTCGGGGCGGCGTTGTCGACGATGGTGACGTAGTCGGTGCCGTTCGGGCCGAAGAACGTCGGGGTGGAGCCCGAGCCCCAGCTGAGCTGCCCGGGCTTGCGGCCCGGCCCGCGGTCGTAGGCCTGGCGCCACACCACGGACGGCGTCCCGGCGGCGTCGGCGCGCAGCAGGTAGGTGGCGTGGGTGGTGGTGACGGCGGTGCCCTGGGGCACGGTGGAGATGCTGTTGGCGACCTTCTCCCCGGCCGGGAGGGCGAGGGTCTTCACGGTGCCGGTGGCGTCGTCGGCGGTGCCCACGACGCCCGCGCCGGTGGCGAACCACACGCGGCCCTGCCAGTCGGGGGAGAGGCCGATGACCGAGTCGTTCTCGGCGATGGCGGAGTCCAGGGGCAGGCGGCTCGCCACGTGGAGCTCCCAGCCGCCCGAGGCGTTCCTGCGGTGGCCGATGCGCAGCAGGTCGCGGGTGCCGTCGACGACGACCAGGCGGTCGAGGTGGTCGAGGTAGGCGTAGACGCCGCCGAGCAGTGAGCCCTTGGTGAGGCCGAGCTCGGCGACGGAGTCGCCGGTGGCGGGGTCGAGCAGGTGGACCGTCGGGGCGCGGCCGAAGATCTCGGTGCACAGCGCCACGGGGTACCCGTCCGCGCCGACCAGGACCGTCGGGCAGGCCGAGGCGAGGGCGGCGCGGTGCGAGGTCAGCGACCCGGCGGAGGGGCCTGCGTGCGGGGTGGCGTCGGAGGAGGCGGTGTCGCCGTGCATGGTGGCGGTGCCGAGGGGGCCGGCGTAGGGGTTGGCCGGCGGCAGGGGTTCGAAGGGGCCGGCCGCGGCGGCGGGGGAGGCGGCCGCGGCGAGCAGCGCCACGACGGCGGCGGCGCGGGTCAGGGCGGTGGAGCGCAAGGGGATTCCTCGGAAAGGGTGCGGGGGGCGGCCATCGGGCGATGATCGCGACGCCGATCATAAACCTACTTTATCGACTGATCTAGTGGGGTTATCGCCCGGGAAAACTCGACCTATCGCTTGCTTGCTCGGTTCATCTACGCTGGCCCCGTGACGGCTTTCAATCTGGCGGACCTGTTCGAGATCGTTGCCGATGCCTGCCCCGACAGGCTGGCGCTGGTGGCCGGTGACACCCGGCTCACCTACCGGCAGTTGGACGAGCGTGCCACGCGCGTGGCCCATCACCTGCTCGACGCGGGTGTACGACCCGGGGAGCACGTCGGCATCCTCAGCTACAACCGCGCCGAGTGGCTCGAGACGATGATCGGATGCTTCAAGGCGCGGGTGGCGCCCGTCAACGTCAACTACCGCTACGTCAAGGACGAGCTCACCCACCTGCTCGGCGACTCCGAGTGCGTCGCGCTGGTCGCGGAGGCCGACCTCCTCCAGAACGTCAACCGGGGGGACCTGCCCCTCCTGCGGCACGTGGTGGTGCTCGACGGGCCGGCTCCGGACGCGCAGGACTACGAGAAGGCGCTGGCGGAGGCGTCCCCGTCCCGGGCGGACGTGCTGAGCCTGACGGGCGAGCGCAGCGGCGACGACCCGTACATCCTGTACACCGGCGGGACGACGGGGCTGCCGAAGGGCGTGCTGTGGCGGTCGGAGGACATCTTCTTCTCCGCCATGGGAGGCGGGAACATCGGCGGGACGCCGATCTCCGACCCGTCCGAACTCGCCGCGGCCGCCGACCGGGACGGCATGCGCACCCAGGTCCACGCGCCGCTGATGCACGGCGGCGGGCAGTGGGTCACCTGGATCAACCTGACCACCGGCGGCACGATCATCCTCTACACCGAGCGCCGGTTCGACGCCGCCAAGGCGCTGGAGATCGCCGCGCGGGAGCGCACGCAGATCCTCATGCTCGTCGGCAACGGCATGGGCCACCCCGTCGCGGAGGAACTGGCGGCCCGCGAGTACGACCTGGAGATCTTCGCCTTCGGCTCCGGCGGCGCGCCCCTGTCCGACGACGTCCGCGCCAAGCTGCTCGAAGCCATTCCGCACGCCTTCATCTCCGACAACCTCGGCGGTTCGGAGACCGGCGCGATCGGCCCGTCCCTCGGCGGCGGACGCTTCCAGATGCACCCGCAGATGGCCGTGCTCTCCGACGACCTGCTCCCCGTGGCGCCCGGTGAGACCGGGACCGTCGCCCGCACCGGGAACATCCCCCTCGGCTACTGGAAGGACGAGAAGAAGTCCGCCGAGACCTTCAAGACCGGTCCCGACGGCCGCCGCTGGGCGCTGCAGGGCGACTACGCGCGTCTCGAAGAGGACGGCGTGGTCCTGCTGCTCGGCCGCGGCTCCCTCGTCGTCAACACCGGCGGCGAGAAGGTCTTCACCGAGGAGGTCGAGGCGGCCCTGCGCACCTGCCCCGGCATCACCGACGCCATCGTCGTCGGCCTGCCGGACCCGCGCCTGGGCTCCAAGGTCGCCGCCGTCGTCGCGGGCACCGCCACCGAGGAGGGCGTCAAGGAGCACTGCCGCAGCCTCCTGGCCGGCTACAAGATCCCCCGCGCCCTCGCCGTGGTCGACGAACTCCAGCTCACCGCCGTCGGCAAGCCCGACTACGCCTGGGCCCGCGCCCAGTTCTGACTCCCCGCCGCCCGCGTACCGGTCTCAGCCGGTGCGCGGGCGTACGGCGAGGAGTTCGGCCACGGGGCCGAGGGAGACCAGGCCGCTCGCCGCGCCCGCCAGCTCGCCTGCGGCCGGGAGCAGTGCGGCCTGAGCGCGTCGTAGGGAGGCTTCGTCCCGCAGCTCCAGCGCCGCGCGGGCCAGGAGGGCCCACATGGCCTCGGCCAGCAGGTCATGGGGAGGGTCGGGCGCCGCGCCCAGGGCTTCGGCGGCCTCGGCGCGGTGTTCTGCGGCCAGCAGCAGAAGCGGACGCACCCACGGCTCGTAAGGGCCATAGGCGTCTGCGGCTTCCGGACCGGGCGGCCGGTCGTGCCGCAGCCGCAGGCAGAGCAGGGCGAGCGGAAGCAGCCCGTCGCTCAGGCCCGGCATGCCCGCCGAGTCCAGGGACGCGGCGGCGGCGCGGTAGGCCGCTTCCTTGTCGGCGTAGGCCGCCTGCGTGTTCTCGGCGAGGCGGAGCGCGCGGTACCAGGTGGTGAAGACCGACGTCAGCGGCCGGTCGTGGCGTCGCGCGAGATGGTCGAGACGCGCGGCATGCCGGTCGGCGCGGGTGAAGTCGGCGAAGGCGCAGGCGGACTGGAGCCGGATGAGGTGGCCCAGGATCTCGTAGGTGCGCAGGCCGTGCCGTTCGGACAGCTCGACGATCTCCGCGCCGACGCGGTCGCGTTCTCCGGCGAGGCCGGTCCGCGTGAAGGTCTGCATGTAGACGCCGTTGAGGGCGAAGGCCAGCAGCGCCGGGTCGTCCAGGCCGCGGGCGATCCGTTCGGCCTCCGCCGCCGCGGCATGGGCGCGCGGTGAGGCCGCACCGCGTGACTCCAGCGCGATCGACGCCAGAAGGCGGGCACGGGTGCCCAGGGGCGTGTCGGACGGGAGCCCGGCCAGCGTGCGTTCGGCCGCGGCCACGACCCGGGCGGCCTGCGCCGGGTCGTCGGAGCGGGTCCAGTTGGCGGGGACGTCGTAGGCGCCGATCACGCGTGCGGTGAGATCGGGATCGCCGAGTTCCTCGGACGCCTCGATGGCGGCGGCGCGGTGTTCGCGGGCCGCGACGAGGCCGCCTCCTCCCGTCACCGCCAGCCCCCGCATGAGCCCGACGGTCGCCTCCAGCCGCAGGCGCGCGTCGGGCGCGGCGCGTTCGTGGGCGGCGGTCGCGCTCGCCCACAGCCGGGTCGCCGCGTCACCGGGGGCGGCCAGCCGGTCGTCCTGGCGCAGGATGCCGGCCTCCAGCTCACGCAGCCCGCTCCCGGGGTCCAGGCCCAGCCGCTCGGCCAGCGCCGTACGGGCCTCGCGCAGCACGGCGAGCGCGTCGGCCTGGCGTCCGGCCCGGTACAGCGCCAGCGCCAGCAGCCGCCACGCCTCCTCCCGCCACGGGTGCGCGTGGGCGTGCGCGTCGAGATCGGGCACCGCCTCGGCGGCGCGGCCGAGATCGAGCAGGGCTTGGGCGCGCCGCTCCACCGCGTGCAGCCGCAGCTCCGTCAGCCGAGCCCGCTCCGGCTGCGCCCACGGCGCCTCCGCGAACTCGGCGTAGGCAGGGCCCCGCCACAGGGACAGCGCCGAGTCCAGCACGGGAAGCAGCCGTTCGGGCGCCTCCCCGGACTCGGCGGCCCGCTCGAAACGCCAGGCGTCGACGGCGTCCGCCCCGGCCCGCAGCGCGTAACCCGGACCGACGGTGACGATCAGCCGGGGCGGGGTCCGCGGCGGGCGGCCCGGCTCCAGGGCCCGCCGCAGCGCGCCCACGAACGTGCGGATCGCGCCCACCGCGCCCGGCGGAGGGTCCTCCCACAGGTCGGCGGCGAGCAGATCGACCGGCACCACGCGGCCCCGCGCCGCGACCAGCCGGGCCAGGACCTCCCGGTGCCGCCTGCCCCGCAGGGAGATCTCCGCGCCCGCGCCGTCCCAGGCCTGCACCGGCCCGAGCACCCCCAGGAAGACGTCCACCGGCCCCGCCCTTCTCCCTCGTGCTGATCGGTTGCTCATCGACGCACGGCAGCCTCGAGGAGTCAGGACATCGACGACGTCCCCCGAGGAGAGAAGCCCATGTCACCCATGATCCAGGATTTCACCTACCACCGCGTCCCCGCCGCCGACGGCACGATCCTGAACGCCGCCGTCGGCGGCTCGGGCCCGGCCGTCGTCCTGCTGCACGGCTTCCCCCAGACGCACCTCATGTGGCGGCACGTCGCCGCCGACCTCGCCGCCGACCACACGGTCATCTGCCCGGACCTGCGCGGCTACGGCGCCAGCGGCAAGCCCGCCGAGACCGGTCCGGACACCTACTCCAAGCGCACGATGGCCGCCGACACCGTCACCGTCGCCCGCGCCCTCGGCCACGAGCGGTTCGCGCTCGCCGGCCACGACCGCGGCGCCCTCGTCGCGTTCCGCGCGGGCCTGGACCACCCCGACGCGATCACCCGTCTCGCCTGCCTCGACGTGCTGCCCACCCTCGACATGTGGGACGTCATGCACGGCGCGTCGGCGGCCGTCGGCTTCCACCTGTACCTCATGGCCCAGCCGCCCGGCCTGCCCGAACGGCTGATCGGCGCCGAGCCCGACGCGTTCTTCGGCCACTTCCTCGACCAGTGGACGCAGGACCCTTCGGCGATCCCCGCCGAGTTCCGCGCCGCCTACCTGGCCGCCTGCCGCGACGCCGTCCCCTCGATCGTCGCCGACTACCGCGCCTCGGCGGGCATCGACATCGAACACGACAGCGCCGACCGCGCCCGCGGCACCCGCCTCCGCATGCCCGTCACCGTCGTCCAGCAGGACTGGGGCGCGGCCCTCGGCTACGACGCCACCGCCCTGTGGCGCGCCTGGACCACCGACCTCCACCACCACACCACGACCGCCGGCCACTTCATGGCCGAAGAAGCCCCCGCCGAGATCACCCGCCTCCTCCGCGAACTCCTCACCCGCTGACCCGGGACGCCCGCCGCGAACGGCACCACCGCCCGGACCTCCCCAGGGGCGCTTGCTTATAGGAAGATATCTTCCTATTCTTTTGTCCATGCCAAGACGGAGACCCGGCACCCTCCTGCCTCTCGAGACCGAGATCCTGGAGGCCGCGCTGTCGATACTGCGTTCCGGTGAGGACGCCTTCCACGGGTTCGGTCTCGCGCAGGCCATGCGGGAACAGAACGACTCACGCTCACTGACCGCTCACGGGACCCTGTACAAGGCCCTGGGGCGCCTGGAGGACTTCGGCCTCCTCACCTCCCGCTGGGAGGACGCGGAGGCGGCCGAGGGGCGGCCGCGGCGGCGCCTGTACGAACTCACGGCACCAGGCGTCCGCGCGGCCGAACAGGCGCTCGCCGAGCAGAGGGACAAGGCGGTCCGGCGCTCCCCGCGCATCGCTCCGGGGTCGGCATGACCCCGGAGCGCGCGGCCGGGCTGGTGGTCCGGTGGACGCGCTTCTACACCCGGGACCTGCCCGCCGCGATCTCCCAGCGCCGCGTCGAGGAGATCGCCGCCGACCTCCACGACCACATCGCCCACGAACGCGCGCACGGGACCGAAGAGCGGCGCATCGCCCTGAGCATCCTGTCGCGGATGATCCGCGGCCTGTCCGCCGACGCCTCCTGGCGATGGCGGTTCCGTCCCTCGAAAGGAAGTCTCGTGAAGCCTCTTCTCGCAGTCCTCGCCGCCGCCCTCGGCTCCGCCGCCGTCGTGCTGGGGGAGGCCGACGACTCACCCGGCCTCCAGCTCCTGGGCGCCCTGTTCGTCATCGGCGCGATCACGTTCGGTGTGCGCACCGCCTTGCGCAGCAGATGAGACCGTCCGGGGGGCCGCGCGCTTGACCTTGTGGTCGCTGCAAGGCCGAGACTTGAAGCATGTTGTCCATCAGCGAGTTCAGCGAGATGTGCCGGTTGTCGCCGCAGGCGTTGCGGCTCTACCACTCCGAGGAGGTGCTCGTTCCCGCCGTGGTCGACGAGCAGACCGGCTACCGCTCGTACATGTTCGACCAGGTCGAGCGGGCCATGCTGGTCACCGTTCTGCGCGGTGCGGGGATGAGCCTCAAGCTCGTCCGTGATGCCCTGGACGATCCGGAGGGGGCGCTGGTTCTGCTGCAGCGGCACAGTGCGGAGGTCGAGCGACAGCGGCGGGTCCAGGACGAGGCGATCAGCGACGCGCGTGAGCTGCTCGGCTCGCGGCCGGAGGTGATCTTGCGTCATGCGCCCGAGATGACGGTGGCGTCGAAATCGGTGCTCGGCACGTCGGCCGAGGACGACTGGGACAAGGTCGATGCCGCCGTCGCCGCGACGGTGCGGGACGTGGTCGAGGTGGTGGAGTCCTGCGGGGCCGTCGTGTCGGGGACGCCTTGGCGCGCTTGGGCGGGTGAGACCCCGGAGCAGAAGCGGCGGAGCCGCACCGCCGAAGGGCCGCACTGGCTGGTGAAGGTCCCCGTCGCGGTGGGAGGGGAGGCCGTCGCGGATCTCCCCGGGGACATCGAGGTGCAGGGCTTCGCGGCCCGGGACGAACTTTCGATCTTCATTCCGGGCCGGAACTCGATGGCCAAGTACGGCACCGCGCTCTCGCGCCTGCTCGCCCATCCCCTCCAGGGGGCCTACCTCGATGTCTCCCGCATGCGCCATGTGCTGCACGAGCACGGCGTCGAGACGGCCGCGGCGGTCCGCGGGCCCGGAGCCGAGGAGGGGATGGCGGGAGAGCCGGGTCAGGGCTCGATGAGGCCGACGCGGATGGCGTAGCGGGTGAGGGCCAGGCGGTCGTGCAGGCCCAGCTTGTCCAGCAGGTTGGCGCGGTGGCGCTGGACGGTCTTGACGCTGATGGCGAGGGTCTCGGCGATCTCCTTGGAGGAGTGGCCCTCGGCGATGAGCTTGAGGACCTCCTCCTCCCGTGCCGTCAGGACGGTGTCGGGGACCTCGTGGCCCTGGCGGAGGCGTTCCAGGTACTCGCGGACGAGCGTGGCGACGGCGTCGGGGTAGAGGAAGGACTCGCCGCGCATGGCGGCGCGGCACGCCTCGATGAGGTCGCGGTCGGCGGCGGACTTCAGGACGTATCCGCAGGCGCCGGCCTTGAGGGACTGGAAGAAGTACTGCTCGTTGTCGTGCATCGACAACATGAGGATGCGCAGCTCGGGATACAGCAGCGACAGCTCGCGCGCGGCCTGCAGGCCGGTCAGGCGCGGCATGGCCACGTCGAGGACGGCGAGGTCGGGATGGTGGGCGCGGGCCAGGGCGATGGCCTCGGCGCCGTCGCCCGCCTCGGCGACGACCTCGAAGCCGGTCGCGCCGTTGAGGATCATGCGTACTCCGCGGCGGACCAGGGCGTGGTCGTCGGCCAGGAGGACACGGGTGGTGGACATCGTCGTCACGAGCCTTCGCGGGAGAGAGGGATGGTCAGGGTGAGCAGGGTGCCGCCGCCGGGGTTCGGGCCCACGGACAGGCGGCCGCCCACCAGCAGGGCGCGTTCGCGCATGCCGCGGATCCCGGCGCCCTCGCGGACCGCGCCGATGCCGTGGCCGTCGTCGGAGAGGCGCAGCACCACGGCGTCGTCGGCGCGGTGCAGTTCCAGCTCGGCGTGCTCGGCGTCGGCGTGCCGGGCGACGTTGGTCAGACCCTCCTGGGCGACGCGGTAGAGCACCAGCTCGACCTCCGGGTCCAGCGGGGGCAGGCCCGGTGGGAACCTGCGGGTGACCGCCAGGCCGGTGTGGGCGGCGATCTCGGTGCTCAGTGAGATCAGCGCGCTGCTCAGGCCCAGGTCCTCCAGGACGTCCGGACGCAGCCGGCGGGCCAGGCGCCGCACCTCGGCCAGGCTCTCCCGGGTGACCTCCTGGGCGTCCAGCAGCTCGGCGTGCAGCGGCTCGGGGGCGCGGTCGGCGAGCCGGCTCAGGCTCAGCAGCACCGCGGTCAGGCTCTGGCCGACCTCGTCGTGGAGCTCCCGCGCGATGCGGCGCCGCTCGGCCTCCTGGGCGGACAGCACGCGGGCGCTGGCGTCGGCGCGTTCGGCCTCCAGCCGGTCCAGCATGGCGTTGAAGGTGCTGATCAGACCGGTGAGGCCGCCCCTGCCCGGCACCGGCAGCCGCCTGCCGGGCTGGAGCAGGTCGACGGTGGTCATCAGCCGGGACAGCCGGTTGAGCGGGGCGAGGCCGACCCCCAGCAGGGCGGCGTTGGCGACGAGCATCACGGCGAGCCCGGAGAGCAGGACGGCCGCCTCGGTCAGCAGCACCGGCACCGAAACGGTCACCGGCGCCCACAGCAGCAGCGCCGTGGCCGCGCCCAGCACCAGGGCGTTGAGCCCGAAGATCCGCCAGAACAGGAACAACGGATGCGCCTCCTCGACCGACAGGGATTCCCACCACTATGGGCCACGCCCGTCCCGGACGGGCCCGGGGCCGCCGCCGGGGCGTGCCGGAGGGCGGCGGGAGGGGTCAGCTCCGCTCGACGAGCGCGGCCCGCTCCAGGAGGGACTGCACCGGCTCGTCGCGGGGGAGGGACACGCCGAGGGAGCGGCCGTGCCCTTCGATGAGGTACCACACCGAGTCGGTCAGGGAGGTGACGAGCACCGGGGCCGGGGGCCGCTGGGCGCCGACGGACAGCCAGCGCCGCACGGCGCTGAAGACCGCGCCGACCAGCCCGAAGGCGAGCGGGTCGAGCATCGCGCGCTCGTCGTCGTCCAGCTCGACGCCGAGCGTGTCGAGGGCGGTGACGATCACGCTCATGACCTGCTCGGAGATGCGCTCCAGGCCGCGCTGCAGGGGACTGCCGGCGCGGGCCGCGGGCTCGGACTCGGCGAGCCGGTGCAGGGAGGGATGGGCGACCGCCCAGCCGACATAGCGGGAGACGACCCGCTCGATGATGTCGGGGATGGTCCCCTCCAGGGCGACGGCGGGCAGCAGCTCGTCGGCGAGGGAGTCCACGACCGCCGTCCGCACCGCGCGGTCGAGGTCCGCGCGGTCGGCGAAGTGCCGGTAGATCACGCTGCGGGTCAGCCCGGCCCGCTCGGCGATCTGCTGGAGGTGGACGTGGGTGCCGGGCGCGTTCTCCTCGATGACGGCGATGGCGGCGCCGACGATGTGCTGCTGCCGCTCGTGGTTGTGCCGGTCCCAGCGGGCCTGGCGGCCGTCGGGCCGCTCCGTCGCGTGATCCGGCACCGACATCGTCGCAACTCCGTCCTGGTCTTCCTAGCGTCTCCCGCCGCCAGCGTAGCGGCCCGCGAGCCGGTCGCGGGCCGCCACCCGGGTGAGCTCGGCGGGATCGACGATCTTCCGGCGCGGCCGCCCCGCCGCCGCGCCCCGCCGCCGCTCCTCCTCGTCGATGGCGCGCCACCCCGCCAGGTCGACCACGGTCACACCGCGGCGGCGCAGCTCTTCTTCGAGCCCCCGCGGGTCGCGCGGGCCCCGGTCGACCAGGTTCGCGTCGAGGTCGTCGAGGAGGCGGCCGACCGTCTCCTGGGCGCAGGTCTTGTTGCTGCCGATGAAGCCGGTCGAACCGCGCTTGGCCCAGCCCGCGACGTACACGCCGGGGCGGACACGGCCGCCGTCGTTGCGCACCGTGTGGGTGTCGGCGTCGTGGGGGAGGTCGCGGACGGGGACGCCGCGGTAGCCGACCGAGCGCAGGACCATGCCCGCCTCGATCGTCTCGGTGTCCTCGGTGAGCCGGGCGCGGAGCACGCCGTTCCCGTCGGGGACCAGCTCGGTGCGGGCCACGCGGAGCCCGCTCACCCGGTCGGATCCGAGCACCTCGACGGGCGCGGTGTTGAAGCGCAGGACCATCGTGCGCAGCGCCGGGTCGACCGGGCGGCGGGCCAGCTCCGCCAGCGCCACCAGCCGCGGGTCGTCGCCCGCCAGGTCCTCGGCGGCCGCCTCGACCCGGACGTTGAGGTCGTGGTGCCCGGCGAGGCCCACGAGCTCGGGGAGGGTGAACGCCGCCTGCGCCGGTCCCCGGCGGCCGAGGACCACCACCTCGCGGACGCCGCTCTCGGCCAGGGCCGCCAGGGCGTGGTCGGCGATGTCGGTGGCGGCCAGCCGCGCGGGGTCGGCGGTGAGGACGCGCGCGACGTCGAGGGCGACGTTGCCGTTGCCGACCACGACGACGCGCTCGCCGTCCAGGCGCACGTCCAGGTCCCGGCGGTCGGGGTGGCCGTTGTACCAGCCGACCAGGTCGGTGGCCGACAGGGAGCCCGGGAGGTCCTCGCCGGGGACGCCGAGGGGGCGGTCGGCGGAGGCGCCGACGGCGTACACCACCGCGTGGTGGTGGCGCAGCAGCTCCTCGAGGGCCACGTCCTCGCCGACCTCCACGCCCAGCCGGTAGCGGAAGCCGGGCTGGGACTCGATGTCGCGGAACAGCTCCTCGGCGCGCTTGGTGTCCTGGTGGTCCGGCGCGACGCCGGCGCGCAGGAGGCCGTAGGGCGTGGGGAGCCGGTCGTAGACGTCGACGCTCACCTCGGGGTGCTTCAGGAGCTCGTCGGCGACGTACATCCCGGCCGGTCCCGCCCCGACCACGGCGACGCGCACCGGGTCGGAGGAGCGGAGCCGGCGCTGCGCCGGGACCAGCGCCAGCGGCGTGCGGTCGGCGTGCGGGTTGTCGCGGTAGTAGGAGGCGTTGATCTCCAGGAAGGGCAGCTCGTGGGGCTGCAGCTTGGTGTGCGGGACGATCGCGCCGACCGGGCAGGCGGTGGCGCAGGCGCCGCAGTCGACGCAGGTGGCGGGATCGACGTGCAGCATCTCCGCCTCGGCGAACCCGGGATCGCCCGGGGCCGGGTGAATGCAGTTGACGGGGCAGGCGACGACGCAGGAGGCGTCGTTGCAGCACGACTGCGTGACGACGTACGGCATGGAGGGACTCTTCTCCTGGTCAGGAAGCGGCGGAGGCCGGCTCGCTGCGGAACCGGGCGGGCCTGCCGTCGATGCGGCACATCCGCCACACCCGCCGGGAGACCGGGTTCATCAGGTCGAGGGACTCGGCGAGCATCCGGACGTCGGCGAAGAAGTCGCGCAGGACCTTGCGGGACTCGGGGTCGCGCCACCACACCTCGCGCGCCACCGCGCGGGGGATGCCCATCCCGCGGCGCGCCTCGCTCCCCGGAACCATGATGACGTCGCACAGCCACCGCATGATGAGCGGGAAGAGCACGGACAGCACGGCTCGCCGCACCCGGCCGAGCCGCGGCACGTGGTGCTGGAGGAACCGGTGGGCGAAGCCGATGTGGCGCGCCTCCTCGGCGATGTGGATCTGCATGATCCGCCGCAGCAGCGGGTGCGCCTGCGCGCCGGCCCGCAGCACCGACTTCTGCAGGTGGTCGATGGGCTCCTCGCCGGCGAGGACGCCGACGAAGAACGCGGCGGGCACCCACGCGGCGGCCAGCGGCATGAACGGCGCGGTCATGCGGAAGAGCCGCGAGCCGCCGGGCGCGTCGACGCCCGAGCGGTTCACGAACTCCTGGAACATCTGGGTGTGGTGGCACTCCTCGGCGGCCTCGTGCGTGGAGTAGCGGAACTCGGGGTCGCCGTTGCGCACCCGGAACGCGTGCTGCATGATCCCGCCGATGAGGACCTGCTCGAACTGCAGGCCCACCTTGTTGATGTTGGCCTGCCGGTAGAGACCGACCTCGATCTGGCGCTCCTTGGGCAGCGAGCGGTACCAGGGGTGCCGCCCCAGCACGTCCTCCTGCGGCAGGATCCACCGCTCGTCGCGGGGGTCCACCGCGTACGCGGGGTCGTCCCAGGGGATGTCGAGGAACGCGTCGAAGTGCTGGTGCACCGACGCCTCCGACAGCGTCCGCAGCGTCTCGTGGTAGTCCGGCCTGCGGTCGTCCCGGCGCGCTTCGGGCCGCCCGGTCCTCGTCGCGGCGGTCGCGGTCTGCTTCGTCGCACTCATCTCGGCACCTTCCTCGTTCCGGCTCCCTTCCCGAGGTTAGTGCGACACGATGTCGCGTGTAAAGAGTTGGTGCGACATCGTGTCTCGGTAATCTTCGCGGCGCCTCAGCGGCCCTCCTTCTGCTGGCACTTCACGCAGCAGCGGGCGTAGGGGAGGATCTCGAGCCGCTCGACGGGGATGGGCTTGGCGCAGCGCTGGCAGTTCCCGTACTCGCCCGCCTCCAGGCGCTCCAGGGCGACCTCGATGTCCTTGATCACGCGCTGGATGGAGGCGCGCTGGACGCCGGCGATCTCGTCGGCCCCCGACTCCGCGTCCTCCTGGAGGGCCGTCAGCTGCTCGATTCGGTTCCGGTGCTCCTGTTCCAGCCGCCTGCGCGCCTCCTCGGCGTCCAGGCGTCCGGATCGCGGAGTTTCCTGGCCGGAGTACGTCGACATCGAAACACGCCTTTCCCTGGGTAACAGAAGGGGAGGGTCGTGGTGAACCCTCCCTGGCTCCAGTCTGGGCGGCCCGCCATGCCCCCACCATCGGTCGCAGGCCCCATTAACGCGGGGGGTCATGGTGTAGGAGGACGCCGCGGAATGCCGGGGGGCGGGTCCGCCCTCCGTTCGATCCGGCCCCGCGTTGCGAAACGGACTCGCGTTCATGAGGGACTTGTAGGGGAAATGCGGGTTCGTCAGGCTCGAGAGGGACAGATGGTGCATCGAGGGGAGAAACGATGAGACGGAGCGGACCGGTCACGGCCGCGGTGCTGACGGCGGCCCTGGCGTTCGCGCCCGCCGCGCACGCCGCGGAGCGGTTCACGCCGGGGGCGGCGGGGGCGGGAGACCCGTACTTCCCGGAGAACGGGAACGGAGGGTACGACGTCCGGGACTACGACCTGACGTTCCAGTTCGAGCCTTCGACCGGGGCGATCACCGCCACCGCGCGCATCCAGGCCAGGGCGACGCAGAACCTCTCGTCGTTCAACCTCGACTTCCTCGGCCCGCTGGAGGTCGACGACGTCAAGGTGAACGGACGGGCGGCCTGGAAGAGGGAGGGCGCGCAGGAGCTCGTCATCACCCCGCGCAAGGGGATCAAGGCCGGCAAGAGGTTCACGGCGACGGTGAAGTACCACGGCGTCCCCAAGCGCATCGACGATCCCGCGCTCGGCACGTCCGGCTGGATCGCCACGGACGACGGCGCGGTGGCGCTCAACCAGCCGTTCGGCGCCGCCACCTACTACCCCGTGAACGACACCCCGCGCGACAAGGCCACCTACAGCGTCACGGTCACGGCGCCGTCCGGGCTCAAGGCGCTGTCGAACGGCGAGAAGGTGAAGGAGCGGACGCGCGGCGGCCTCACCACCGTCACATGGCGGATGCGGCACCCGATGGCCAGCGAGCTCGCCATGCTCGCGATCGGCAGGTTCAACGTGACGACGGGGCGGACCCCCTCGGGCATCCCGTCGGTCACCGCGATCGACTCGGCCCTCGACACCGCCCCGGACCAGTCGAAGACGTTCTTCGACACGACGAACACCGTGACCGACTGGATGCGCAGGACCTGGGGCCCCTACCCGTTCACCTCCACAGGCGGCGTCGTCGACCGCATCGGCGTCGGCTACGCCCTGGAGACCCAGGGCCGCTCGGTCTACGACGTGGGGGAGCCGGGCCGCCAGCCGAACACCGGGACGATCGCGCACGAGCTGGCCCACCAGTGGTTCGGCGACAGCGTCACGCCCTACCTGTGGAAGGACATCTGGCTCAACGAGGGCTGGGCCACCTACAACGACTGGCTGTACACCGAGGCCACCGGCGGCCGCACCGCGCAGGCCGCGTTCGACGCCTCCTACGCCCGCGCCGCGGACCATGCGGCATGGCAGACCGTCATGGACGACCCCGGCCGCGACGGCATCTACAACTGGTCGTCCTACACGCGCGGCGCGATGACCCTCCACGTCCTCCGAACGAAGATCGGCGACGAGAAGTTCTACCGCCTCGGCCGCACCTGGGCCGCGAAGTACAAGGACGGCAACGTCACGACCGCCGACTTCAAGGAACTCGCCGAGAAGGTCTCCGGACAGGATCTCGACGCGTTGTTCACCGCCTGGGTCCACACCCCGGGCAAGCCCGCCCTGTAGCGGCGACGACGAGCGGCGGGATCGGGAACAAACACCCGAGCCTGATGGTTCAATATTCAACTACCATCGGCGGGTGCCCGCCCGCGCGGACAGGAAGGAGCCGTTCCCATGCAGTTCGGGATCTTCAGCGTCGCCGACATCACCCCGGATCCCACGACCGGGGCGGTCCCCACGGAGCGGGAGCGGATCCGCGGCGTCGTGGAGAAGGCGAAGCTGGCCGAGGAGGTCGGCCTCGACGTCTTCGCCGTCGGCGAGCACCACAACCCGCCGTTCGTCACCTCCTCGCCCACCACGACCCTGGGCTTCGTCGCGGCGAAGACCGAGCGCCTGCTGCTGTCGACGGCCACCACGCTGATCACGACCAACGACCCGGTCAAGATCGCCGAGGACTACGCCATGCTCCAGCACCTCGCCGACGGCCGCGTCGACCTGGTCATGGGGCGCGGCAACACCGGCCCCGTCTACCCGTGGTTCGGCCAGGACATCCGCCAGGGCATCGAGCTGGCGGTCGAGAACTACCACCTGCTGCGCCGCCTGTGGACCGAGGACGTCGTGGACTGGGAGGGCGAGTTCCGCACGCCCCTCCAGCGGTTCACCTCGACCCCGCGGCCCCTCGACGGCGTCCCGCCGTTCGTCTGGCACGGCTCGATCCGCTCCCCGCAGATCGCCGAGCAGGCCGCCTACTACGGCGACGGGTTCTTCCACAACAACATCTTCTGGCCCATCCGCCACACCAAGCAGATGGTGGAGTTCTACCGGCAGCGGTTCGAGCACTACGGGCACGGCACCGCCGACCAGGCGATCGTCGGGCTCGGCGGCCAGTTCTTCGCCCGGGAGCGGAGCCAGGACGCCGTCCGCGAGTTCCGCCCCTACTTCGACAACGCCCCCGTCTACGGGCACGGCCCGTCGATGGAGGACTTCACCCGCGAGACCCCGCTGACCGTCGGCTCACCCGACCAGGTCATCGAGCGGTACCTGGCCATGCGCGACCACGTGGGCGACTACCAGCGCCAGCTGTTCCTCGTCGACCACGCGGGCCTGCCGCACAAGACCGCGATGGAGCAGATCGAGATCCTCGGCACGAAGATCGTCCCGGTGCTGCGCAGGGAGCTCGACGCGCTGCGTCCCGCGCACGTGCCGGACGCCCCCACCCACGCCTCCCTCGTCGCCGCCCGCGACGCGGCGCTGGCGGCCGAGGGCGAGCAGCCGTACTCCGACGCCTACCGCTTCGGCACCGGCGACAACTGGACGGGGCTGACCGCCGAGGGCGGCGAGCAGGCCCGCCGCCAGGCCGCGCTGCGCGAGCTCCGCGAGCAGCGGCGCCTGGCCGGCTCGGCCGCCGGACGCGAGACGGCGGCCCGCGAGGCCGCCGAGAAGGGAAACGGCCATGAGTGACGTCCGCCCGCTCGGCCTCGTGGTGATCTCCTCGGGGTTGAGCGTCCCCTCCACCACCCGCATGCTCGCCGACCGCCTCGCCGCGTCCGCCCGCGACGTCCTCGAACGCGACGGGCACACCGTGCGCACCTCGTTCATCGAGGTCAAGGACCTGGGGCACGACATCGTCGACGCGACGCTGACGCGGTTCGCGGGCGAGCGCCTCCAGTCCGCGATCGACGCGCTGAAGGCCGCCGACGGCGTCATCGCCGTCACCCCGACCTTCAACCTGTCCTACGCCGGCGTCTTCAAGTCGTTCATCGACGTCGTCGACCCGGGCACGTTCACCGGCGTGCCCGTCCTGCTCGGCGCGACCGGCGGCACCGCCCGCCACTCCCTGGCGATCGACTACGCGCTGCGCCCCCTGTTCGGCTACCTCAAGGCCGACACGGTCCCGACGAGCGTGTTCGCCGCCGCGGAGGACTTCGGCGCGGCCACCACCGCCAAGGCGGAGGACTCCCTCCAGGAGCGGACCCTGCGCGCCGGCACCGAGCTCGCCCAGTACATGCTGCGCTTCGCCGGGATCACCGGCGGTGCGGTCGCCCCGACCAGGGCGCGCACCGGCCCGGCCGCCGCCTCGGCGGAACCCGCCGTCGACCAGCGCGGCCGCGCGGGCGCCCTGGAGGAGTTCGCCGACTTCGTCCCGATGGGAACTCTGCTCGGCCGGTGAACGCCGATATCCTCTCGGTGTGGGGGCGAGAGAGCGGATCCTGGACGCGGCCGCGGCTCTCGTGGCGCGGTCGGGTTTCGAGGCCGTGAACATGGTGGCGGTGGCGCGGGAGGCGGGGGTCTCCCGGCAGACGGTCTACGCGCACTTCGGCGGGCGGGACGAGCTGCTGTCGGAGGCGATGGTGCGGGTCACGCACCAGGTGCTGGGGCGGCTCGACGCCCGGATCGCCGACGTGCCGGACGCGGCGGAGTACGTCGTGGAGCTGATCGTGGCGGTGCGGGCGGAGTGCCGCCGCCATCCCGTCCTGGGCGCGCTGCTGCTCGCGGACCGGGGCAGCCCGCTGTTCGACGAGGAGACCTTCGTGCGGACCAAGCCGGCGGCGGAGCGGCTGCTGGTGCCGCTGCTGGTGCGGGAGCCGCGGCTGGCCGCCCGGTTCGGCGACGTGGTGGAGGTCATCCTGCGCAGCGCCCTGTCGGTGCTGCTCTTCGACAGCGACGCCGTCCGCACCGACGAGGACCTGCGCTCCTTCCTGCGCTGGACGCTGCTTCCGGTGCTGGAGTCGGCGTACACCCGCGGTTGACACTCGCGACATTTGTTGTCCAATTTTATTGACACTCTCACCGCCCGGTGTCTAGTTTCAGGCGGGCCGCGCGCAGGCGCGCTCTGGCTTGACCGGAAACCGACCGAGTGGAGCACACATGTCCTCATTGAGCCGCCGTTCCCTGCTCGCCGGGGCCGCAGCGACGGGCCTGACCGCCCTGGGCGCGTCGCGGGCCGCCGCCGCCGGACGGCGCAGGGTGCCGGTGACGCGCGAGGAGCACCGCGTCGTCATCATCGGCTCCGGGTTCGGAGGCGGCGTGGCGGCGCTGCGGTTCGCCCAGGCCGGGGTGCCCTCCCTCGTCCTGGAGCGCGGGGTCCGGTGGCCGACCGGGCCGAACGCCGAGACGTTCCCGCACGCCGCCACCCCCGACAAGCGGATGTTCTGGCTGGGCTCGCCCGCCGAGATCCTCGGGATCAAGGTGCCGGGCTTCGAGGGGCCCTACACCGGCCTCCTGGAGCGGGTGTTCGGCAACGGGATGGACATCGTCTGCGCCTCGGGCGTCGGCGGCGGCTCGCTGGTCTACCAGGGCATGACGCTCCAGCCCTCCGAGGCGGTGTTCAACGCCACGCTGCCCCAGGAGCTCGACTACGCCAGGATGGACCGCGAGTACTACCCGCGCGTCGCCAGGATGCTGAAGCTGCAGACCGCGCCCGACGAGCTGATCAACAGCAGGACCTACAGACCGGCGCGCGTCTTCGCCCGCAACGCCGAGCGCGCCGGCTACGCCGTGTCGAAGATCCCGATGCCGATCGACTGGGACTTCGCGCTGCGCGAGCTCGACGGCGAGATGAAGCCGTCCTACACCAACGGCGACTGCGCCATGGGCGTGAACAACGGCGGCAAGCACTCCGTCGACGTCACCTACATCGCCGCGGCGGAGGCCACCGGCCTGGTGACCGTCGCGACGCAGCACAACGTCACGGACGTGGCCAGGGCCGCCGACGGCCGCTGGCAGGTCTGCGTCGACCGCATCTCCACCGACGGGACCGTGCTGGAGCAGAAGATCATCACCGCGAAGGCGCTCGTCATGGCGGCGGGCTCGGCGGGCACCACCCGGCTGCTGATGCGCGCCGGGGCGAAGGGCCAGATCCCCGACCTGCCCGACGGCCTGGGCACCGGCTGGGGCTCCAACGGCGACCGCATCTACGTCTGGACGAACTTCGCCGACGACTTCGGCGCCCCCCAGGGCGGGCCGGTCATCTACGGCAGCAAGGAGTGGGACGACCCCGCCTCCGCGAACACCATCATCCAAGCGTCCCTCCCGCCGTCGCCGAACCTGCGCTCCACCATGCTCGTCGGCTTCGGCGTGAGCGCCGACCGCGGCCGGTTCACCTACGACGCCGCCAAGGACGACGCCGTGCTGCAGTGGGCGGCCAAGGGCGACGAGGCGCTGTTCAAGCGGATCGACGCGCGGGCCAAGAAGATCGCCGGCCCGCTCTCGGCCCTCCTCGACACCACCGCCGCCTACCCGTCCACCTGGCACCCGCTGGGCGGCGCCGCGATGGGGTCGGTCTGCGACCTCGCCGGGCGGGTCCAGGGGCAGCGCGGCCTCTACGTCCTGGACGGCGCGCTGATCCCCGGCACCACCGCCGCCTGCAACCCGTCGATGACGATCGCCGCGGTGGCCGAGCGCGCCACCGACGAGCTGCTGGCCCAGGACGCGGGGACCGTCTTCTGAAGCCGCCGGGCCGTCCCGCTGTCCGAAGATCGCGATAGCCTCTCCGGGCTCGGGACGAACCCAGACGCAAGGGGACAAGCTGGTGCTGAAGAAGTTGACCGCGACCACCCTCGCCGTATCGATGATCACCGTGGCCCCGGTGGGCGCGGCGGAGGCCAGGGCCAAGCCCAAGGCGCCCCAGGGGGTGTCGGCCACCTCCGCGATCCTCTACGACGCCACGGCGAAGAAGGTCCTCTGGCAGCGCAGTCCGAACAAGCGCATGCCGGTCGGCAGCATGAACAAGGTCGCGCTGGCCATGGTGGTGCTGCAGAAGGGCGGCCTGAACAAGAAGATCAAGATCAAGCAGAAGTACAAGGACTGGGTGGACGACTGGGGCGCCAGCAACAGCCGTCTCGTGCCCGGTGACGTGCTCACGGCCCGCCAGCTGCTGGAGGCCATGCTCATCGAGTCCGGCAGCGACGCCGCCTACGCCCTCGCCGACACCTACGGCGGCAGCGGCGGATTCCTCGGCGCCCAGGCGAAGATGAACGCCCTGGCCAAGCGGCTCGGCATGAAGAACACCCGCTACACCTCGTTCGACGGCCAGCCCCAGAAGGGCGACCGCACCACCGCCGCCGACCAGCTCAAGCTCGCCCGCCACGCGATGAAGAACAAGACCTTCGCCGCGATCGTCAAGACGGTGAAGAAGGACATCGTCTCGGCGAAGGGCCGCAGGTACCCGCTGCGCACCCACAACCTCCTCCTGCGCGGCAGCGGCACCAACGAGGACAACACCGGCTACCCCGGCCTCTACGGCATCAAGACCGGCACCACCGGCACCGCGGGCGCCTGCTTCATGTTCGCGGCCCGCCGCAAGAAGCACACCGTCTACGGCGTCGTCCTCAAGAGCTCCTCCGGCGAGGAGCGCTTCCAGGACACCGTCAGGATGCTCAACTGGGCGTACGGCACCAAGAACACCGTGACCCTCACCCCGGCCCCGCCGCGCCTCAGGAACGACTGACCACCGCCGGAACCCCGGCACCGGCCCCCGATCCCGGATCGGGGGCCTTCGTCATTTCCGGGGGCGGCCGTATGGATCGCGTAAAGATCGCGGGTCCCGCCGTATGGAAGGCGTTAGGGGACGCCGGAAATCCGAAAATCGGCGGTTTTCTTCTCTTTGGCGCCGCCGAACGGGGCGGCGCCGGTCCTCCGCGGACCCTTTCGAACCGGAGAAGAACAGCAGCCATGGCAGACCTCGTGCTCATAGCGCTGACCATCGCGGTCTTCGCGATGCTCGGCCTCGTCGTGAAGGCGGTGGGACGCCTGTGAGTCCCGACAACATCGTCGGCCTGATCCTCGCGGTCGGACTGATCGTGTTCCTGGTAGTGGCCCTCCTGCGCCCGGAGAAGTTCTGATGAGCTCCACCACCGCGGGAGTCCTCTTCATCGTCTCCCTGTTCGCCGCGCTCGCCCTCGTGCACATCCCGCTGGGCGATCACATGTACCGGGTGCTCAACTCCACCGGGCACAACAAGGTGGAGCGCGGCATCTACCGGGCCATCGGCGTGGATCCGGACTCCGAGCAGAAGTGGAGCACCTACGCCAAGAGCGTCCTGGCGTTCTCCCTGCTCTCCTTCCTGCTCCTCTACGGGCTCCAGCGGCTGCAGGACAAGCTGTTCCTGAGCCTGGGCTTCGACCCGGTGCCCGACCACGTGGCCTGGAACACCGCCGCCAGCTTCGTGGCGAACACCAACTGGCAGGCCTACTCGGGCGAGAACACGATGGGCCACCTGGTCCAGATGGGCGGCCTGGCCGTCCAGAACTTCGTGTCCGCCGCCGTCGGCATCGCCGTCGCCATCGCGTTCGTCCGCGGGTTCGTGCGCAGGAGGACCCAGGAACTGGGCAACTTCTGGGTGGACCTCACCCGCGTCACCCTCAAGATCCTGCTGCCGATCGCGGCGGTCGGCGCCGTCGTCCTGATGGCCGGCGGCGTCGTGCAGAACTTCGCCGACCCGCAGGCGGTCACCACGGCGACCGGCGGCTCGCAGACCGTCACCGGGGGGCCGGTCGCCTCCCAGGAGGTCATCAAGCTGCTGGGCACCAACGGCGGCGGCTTCTACAACGCCAACTCCGCGCACCCGTTCGAGAACGCCACGGCCTGGACCGACTGGGTCGAGATCTTCCTGATCCTGGTGATCGCCTGCTCGCTGCCCCGCACGTTCGGCCGCATGGTCGGCCAGAAGAGGCAGGGCTACGCGATCGTCGCGGTCATGGGCGTCCTGGCGACCCTGTCGATCATCGCCACCACCGCCGTGCAGCTCGCCCACCACGGCACCGTGGCCCAGGCCGTCGGCGCCTCGATGGAGGGCGTCGAGCAGCGCTTCGGCGTCGCGAACTCGGCGATGTTCGCCTCCGCCACCACCCTCACCAGCACCGGGGCGGTGAACTCCTTCCACGACTCCTACACCAGCCTCGGCGGCGGTGTGCTGATGCTGAACATGATGCTCGGCGAGGTCGCGCCCGGCGGCGTCGGCTCCGGCCTGTACGGCATGCTGATCCTCGCCGTGATCACGGTGTTCGTCGCGGGCCTCATGGTCGGCCGCACCCCCGAGTACCTCGGCAAGAAGATCGGCGCCCGCGAGATCAAGCTCGCGTCGATGTACTTCCTGGTCACCCCGGTGCTGGTGCTGACCGGCACCGCGATCGCGATGGCCTTCGAAGGGCCGAGAGAGGGCATGAACAACCCCGGGGCCCACGGCTTCTCCGAGGTGCTCTACGCCTTCACGTCCGCCTCGAACAACAACGGGTCGGCGTTCGCGGGCCTGACGGTCAACACCTGGTTCTACGACATCGCGCTCGGCCTGTGCATGCTGCTGGGCCGGTTCCTGCCGATCATCTTCGCCCTCGGCCTGGCCGGGTCGCTGGCCCGCCAGACCCCCGTCCCGGTGTCCGCGGGCACGCTCCCGACGCACCGGCCGCAGTTCGTCGGCATGGTCGCCGGCGTCGCCCTCATCCTCGTCGCCCTGACTTTCTTCCCGGCGCTGGCCCTCGGCCCGCTGGCAGAAGGGATCCACTGATGTCCACCCCCGTGCAGGCGCCTCGGCAGGTGTCGGCCAGGGTCTCCAGCGGGCTGCTCGACCCCAGGCTGCTGCTGTCCTCGCTGCCGCTCGCGCTGCGCAAGCTCGACCCGCGCGTCATGTGGCGCAACCCCGTCATGTTCATCGTGGAGATCGGCGCGGTCTGGGCGACCTTCCTGGCCGTCCGCGAGCACACCGCCTTCGGGATCGCGATCGCGGTCTGGCTCTGGCTGACGGTGGTCTTCGCCAACCTGGCCGAGGCCGTGGCCGAGGGCCGCGGCAAGGCCCAGGCCGACACCCTGCGCAAGGCCAAGCAGGACACCACCGCACGCCGGCTGGCGAACGGCGGGGAGGAGGAGGTCCCGGCGGCCGAGCTGCGGCAGGGCGACGTCGTGGTGGTCGAGGCCGGGCAGATCATCCCCGGAGACGGCGACGTCGTCGAGGGCATCGCCTCGGTGGACGAGTCGGCCATCACCGGCGAGTCCGCGCCCGTCATCCGGGAGTCCGGCGGCGACCGGTCGGCGGTGACCGGCGGCACGAAGGTGCTCTCCGACCGGATCGTCGTGCAGATCACCCAGAGGCCGGGCGAGTCGTTCGTCGACAAGATGATCGCCCTGGTCGAGGGCGCCTCCCGGCAGAAGACCCCGAACGAGATCGCCCTCAACATCCTCCTGGCCGCGCTGACGATCATCTTCATGGTCGCCACCGTCACCATGCAGCCGTTCGCCATCTGGGGCAAGCTGAGCAACCCCGGTGTCCCGGACACCGCGGCGCTGGACGGGAACGGGGTGACCGGCATCGTCATGGTCTCCCTGCTGGTCTGCCTCATCCCCACCACGATCGGCGCGCTGCTGTCGGCGATCGGCATCGCCGGCATGGACCGGCTGGTGCAGCGCAACGTCCTGGCGATGTCCGGCCGCGCCGTCGAGGCCGCGGGCGACGTCAACACCCTGCTGCTGGACAAGACCGGCACCATCACCCTGGGCAACCGGCAGGCGTCGGAGTTCACCCCCGTCGGCGGCGTCTCCGAGGAGGACCTGGCCGACGCCGCGCAGCTGTCGTCGCTGGCCGACGAGACGCCCGAAGGCCGCTCCATCGTGGTGTACGCCAAGCAGGCGTACGGGCTGCGCGAACGCCATCCGGGCGAGCTCGCGCACGCCGAGTGGATCCCCTTCGCCGCGCAGACCCGCATGTCGGGCGTCGACGTGGACGGCCGCAGCCTGCGCAAGGGCGCCGCGTCCGCGGTGGCCGACTGGATCCGCGCCAACGGCGGCATCGTCTCCCCGGCGCTCGGCGACGTGGTGGACGGCGTCTCCGCCGCGGGCGGCACGCCCCTGGTCGTCGGCGAGACCACCGACGGCGGGGCGCGCGTCCTGGGCGTCATCCACCTCAAGGACGTCGTCAAGTCCGGCATGCGCGAGCGGTTCGACCACATGCGCGCCATGGGCATCAAGACGATCATGGTGACGGGCGACAACCCGCTCACCGCCAAGGCCATCGCCGAGGAGGCCGGAGTCGACGACTTCCTGGCCGAGGCCAAGCCCGAGGACAAGCTCGCCTTCATCAAGGCCGAGCAGGACGGCGGGCGCCTGGTCGCGATGACGGGCGACGGCACCAACGACGCGCCCGCCCTGGCCCAGGCCGACGTCGGCGTGGCGATGAACACCGGCACCTCCGCCGCCAAGGAGGCCGGGAACATGGTCGACCTCGACAGCGACCCGACGAAGCTCATCGAGATCGTCGAGATCGGCAAGCAGCTCCTCATCACCCGAGGCGCGCTGACCACGTTCTCCATCGCCAACGACATCGCCAAGTACTTCGCGATCATCCCGGCGCTGTTCGTCGGCCTCTACCCCGGCCTGGACGCCCTCAACATCATGCGGCTGTCCAGCCCGCAGTCGGCGATCCTCTCCGCGGTCGTCTTCAACGCGTTGATCATCATCGCGCTGATCCCGCTCGCCCTGCGCGGCGTGCGGTACCGCCCGAGCTCGGCCTCCCGGCTGCTCAGCCGCAACCTGGCCGTCTACGGGCTCGGCGGGGTGGTCGCCCCCTTCGTCGGCATCAAGATCATCGACCTTCTGATCCAGTTCGTCCCCGGGATCTCCTCATGAACACTCTGCCCGGCTGGCTGCGCCAGCACCTGGCGGCGCTGCGCGCGCTGCTGTTCCTCACCCTCGTCTGCGGCGCGGCCTACCCGCTGGTCATCACCGCCGTCGCCCAGCTCCCCGGCCTGAACGGCAAGGCCGAAGGCTCCTACGTCGAGGTCGACGGGAAGCGGGTCGGCAGCGAGCTGATCGGCCAGCCGTTCCTCGACGGGAACGGCGACCCCCTGAAGCAGTATTTCCAGGTCCGCGAGTCCAACGCCGGCGACGGCTGGGACCCCATGGCCACCGCCGCGGGCAACCGGGGGACGGAGGACGTCGTCGACACGGCCGAGCGCGAGTCGCTGCTCACCACTGTCTGCGCCCGCAGCCTGAAGTTCGGCGAGCTCGACGGCGTGGACGGCTCCCGCCCGTACTGCACCGACGGCGGGGTCGGCGCGGTGCTGTCGGTGCTCGGGCCCCGCGACGCCACCGGCACCGTCACCCGCCCCACCAGGGTCGTCAGCGTCAACGAGGCATGCCCCGCCACCCCGTTCCTCGCGGAGTACAAGGGCGTCAAGGTCGAGTGCGCCGTCTCCGGCGACGACTACGCCAAGGGGCAGATCGTGCCGGTCCGGGGCGACGCCCCCGAGCACCCGGCCGTCCCCGCCGACGCCGTCACCGCCGGCGGCTCCGGCATCGACCCGCACATCTCCCCGGACTGGGCGCGGTTGCAGGCCGGGCGGATCGCCGCCGCCCGCGGCGTCCCGGTCGACCGGGTCGAGCGGCTGATCGGGGAGCACACCACCGGCCGCGCCCTCGGCTTCATGGGCGAGCCGGCGGTCAACGTCCTCACCCTCAACCTCGCCCTCGACGAGACCGCCCCGTTCCGGGGCTGAGAGAGGAGACAGCCATGGCCAGGGGACGGCTCCGCATCTACCTGGGGGCCGCCCCCGGTGTGGGCAAGACCTACGCCATGCTCTCCGAGGGCCGCCGCAGGGCCGAGCGGGGGACCGACGTGGTCGTCGGGTTCGTGGAATGCCACGACCGGGCCCGCACCCTCGCCCTCCTGGACGGCCTGGAGGTCATTCCCAGGCGCGTCGTGACCTACCGGGGCGCGGAGTTCACCGAGCTCGACGTGGACGCCGTCCTCGCCCGCGCCCCGGAGGTCGCCCTCATCGACGAGCTCGCGCACACCAACGTCCCGGGCGGCGCGGCGGAGAAGCGCTGGCAGGACGTCGAGCGCCTGCTGGAGGCGGGCATCGACGTCGTCTCCACGGTGAACGTCCAGCACCTGGAGTCGATGAACGACGTCGTCGAGAAGATCACCGGGATCCCGCAGCGCGAGACCGTCCCCGACGAGGTGGTGCGCCGCGCCGACCAGGTCGAGCTGGTCGACATGTCGCCCGAGGCGCTGCGCCGCCGCATGGCGCACGGCAACGTCTACGCCGCCGAGAAGATCGACGCCGCCCTGTCCAACTACTTCCGCGTCGGCAACCTCACCGCCCTGCGCGAGCTCGCCCTGCTGTGGGTCGCCGGCAAGGTGGACGACCAGCTCGCCCGCTACCGGGACGACCACGGCATCGCCGGGACCTGGGAGGCGCGCGAACGCATCGTCATCGCGCTCACCGGCGGCCCCGAGGGCGTGACCCTCATCCGCCGCGCCACCCGCATCGCCGCCCGCTCCAAGGGCGCGGACCTGCTGGCGGTGCACGTGACGCGCAGCGACGGCCTGTCGGGGTCCAGGCCCGCCCGGCTCGCCCGGCAGCGCGAGATCGTCGAGGGCCTCGGCGGCACCTACCACCAGGTCGTCGGCGACGACGTGCCGCGCGCCCTGCTGGAGTTCGCCCGCGCCGTCAACGCCACCCAGCTCGTCCTGGGCGTGTCCCGGCGCGGCAGGCTCGCCCAGATGCTGAGCCCCGGCGTGGGGATGGTCACGACGGCGATGTCCGGCTCGATCGACGTGCACATGGTCACGCACGAGCAGGCGAGGCAGGGGCACAAGCGCCCCGTCCGCGACCCGGGGCTGGCCCCGGGCCGCCGGGCCTGGGCGTGGACGCTGTCGGTGCTGGGCCTGCCGCTGCTGACGTTCCTGCTCTACCAGGCGCGGGACGGGCTGACGCTGCCGAGCGACATCCTGTTCTACCTGGCGGCGGTGGTCGGCATCGCGCTGGTGGGAGGCCTGTGGCCGGCGATGTTCACCGCCGTCATCGGGTTCCTGCTGCTCAACTTCTACTTCACCCCGCCGATCGGGCTGCTCACCGTCGCCGAGCCGGAGAACCTGATCGCGCTGGTGGTGTTCGTGCTGGTCGGCTTCGGGGTGAGCGCCGTCGTGGACCGGGCCGCCAGGCGTTCGCGGGAGGCGCTCCGGCTGCACGCGGACTCGGAGGTGCTGTTCGGCCTGGCCGGGAACGTGCTGCGCGGCGAGCACGCCGTGGGCAGTCTGCTGGAGCGGCTGCGGGAGACCTTTGGGCTGGTGTCGGTGACGCTGCTCGAACGCCCGGCCTCCGGATCGGGCTGGCAGGTCGTGGCGACCGTCGGCGGCCGCCCCTGCACCAGCCCCCAGGACGGCGACACCGAGATCCCGATCTCCGACGGCCTCGCCCTGGCCCTGCGGGGCCGCACCCCGGCCGCCGCGGACCGCAGGATCCTGGAGGCGTTCGCGGCCCAGGCGGCGGGTGCGCTGCGCCAGCAGCGCCTGGCCGCCGAAGCCGAGAGGACGCGGCCGCTGGAGGAGGCCGACCGCATGCGGACGGCGCTCCTCAGCGCCGTCAGCCACGACCTGCGCACCCCGCTGTCCTCGGCCAAGGCGGCCGTCGACAGCCTGCACGGCTCGGAGATCGACTGGTCGGACGAGGACCGCGCCGAACTCCTCGACACCGCCGCCCAGTCCCTGGACCGGCTGGACCGGCTCGTGGCCAACCTGCTGGACATGAGCCGGCTGCAGGTCGGCGCCCTGGGCATCGCGGCACGGCCGCTCGCCCTGGACGAGGTGGTGCCGCGCGCCCTGGACGAGATCGGGCCGTCCGCGGAGGGCGTCCTCGTCCAGGTCCCGCACGAGCTGCCGCCCGTCGAAGCCGACCCCGCGCTGCTGGAGCGCGTGCTCGTCAACGTCGTCTCCAACGCCCTGCGGTACGGGCCGCCCGGCCGGCCGGTCCTCGTCACCGCCAGCGCGCACGGGGACCGCGTCGAGCTGCGGGTGATCGACCGAGGCCCCGGCATCCCCCTCGCCGACCGCGACCGGGTCTTCCTCCCGTTCCAGCGGCTCGACGACCGCGACAACCACACCGGTGTCGGGCTCGGCCTCGCCCTGGCGCGCGGCCTGACCGAGGCGATGGGCGGCGAGCTCGTCCCCGAGGACACGCCAGGCGGCGGCCTCACCATGACCGTCTCACTCCACATCCACCCGGGGGACTAGATGATCCGCATCCTCGTCGTCGACGACGAACCGCAGCTCCTGCGCGCGCTGCGCGTCAACCTGCGCGCCCGCCACTACGAGGTCGCCGTCGCCGCCAGCGGCACCGAGGCCCTGCGGGAGGCCGGCGCCTGGCATTTCGACCTGGTCCTGCTCGACCTGGGCCTGCCCGACCTGGAGGGCGTCGAGGTCATCCACGGGCTGCGCGGCTGGACCCAGATCCCGATCATCGTGCTCTCCGGCAGGGCGGGCAGCATGGACAAGGTCGAGGCGCTGGAGGCGGGCGCCGACGACTACGTCACCAAGCCGTTCGGCATCGAGGAGCTCCTGGCCCGCATCAAGGCGGTGTCCCGCCGCGTCCACGTGCGGGACGCGGCACTGGTCGTCCAGGTGGGGGAGCACACCGTGGACCTGGTCGCCAAGCTCGAGCCCGAACCCGCGCGCCCGCGCCACCTCATCACCGAACCCGGCATGGGCTACCGCTTCCAGCCCTGACGGGCCTCGCGGTCAGGGGGCGAAGCGGTAGCCCATGCCCGGCTCGGTGATGAGGTACCGGGGGCGGGACGGGTCGGGTTCCAGTTTGCGGCGGAGCTGGGCCAGGTAGACGCGCAGGTAGTGGGTCTCGGCCGCGTAGGCCGGGCCCCACACCTCGTGCAGGAGCTGCTGCTGGCCGACCAGGCGGCCCGGGTTGCGGACGAGGATCTCCAGCACGTGCCACTCGGTGGGGGTGAGCCGCACGTCGGCGCCGTTCCGGGTCACCCGCTTGGCGGCCAGGTCCACGGTGAAGTCCGGGGTGGCGACGACGGCCTGCTCCTCGGCGGGGGCGGCGCGGCGGAGGGCGGCGCGCATCCGCGCCAGGAACTCGTCCATGCCGAACGGCTTGGTGACGTAGTCATCGGCGCCCGCGTCCAGGGCGGCGACCTTCTCCACGGCCGAGTGGCGGGCCGACAGCACGATGATCGGCACCCGGGTCCAGCCGCGCAGCCCGTGGATGACCTCGACGCCGTCCAGGTCGGGCAGGCCCAGGTCGAGGACGACGAGGTCGGGGCCGTGCCGGGCGGCCAGGTCCAGCGCCGTCCGGCCGTCGGGCGCGGTGTCGACCTCGTAGCCGCGGGCCTTGAGGTTGATGCGCAGCGTGCGGATGATCTGCGGCTCGTCGTCCACCACGAGGATGCGGGTCATCCCGCCTCCCCGGCCCGGGCCACCGGGAGGTCGAAGACCAGGGTCAGGCCCCCGCCCGGTGTGTCCTCCGCGGTGAGGGCGCCGCCCATCGCGCCGGTCAGGCCGCGGGCCACCGCGAGGCCGAGCCCGACGCCCGTGCCGCGGGGCGCGTCGCCGAGCCGCTGGAACGGGACGAAGAGGTGCTCCTTGTCGGCGTCGGACACCCCGGGGCCCCGGTCGGCGATCCGCAGCTCCAGCCGCGCGCCCAGCCCGCTGGCGGTGATGAGCACCGGGGCGCGGCCGTGCCGCAGCGCGTTCTCCACCACGTTGGCCACGGCCCGCTCCAGCAGGCCGGGGTCGGCGTCGGCCCACGGCAGGGTCTCGGGCACGTCCAGCTCGATCCGGTCGGGAGGGAAGGGGCGGACGGCCCGCAGCACGACCTCGTCCAGCCCCACGGGCCTGCGGAGCAGCTGGACGGCGCCGGTCTGCAGGCGCGTCATGTCCAGCAGGTTCGCGACCAGGCCGTTCAGCTGGTCGGCGGACTCCTCGATGGCGGCCAGCAGCTCCGCCTCGTCGCCGGGGTCCCAGACGACGTCACCGGAGCGCAGGCTGCTGACGGAGGCCTTGATCGAGGCGAGGGGGGTGCGCAGATCGTGGGAGACGGCGGCGAGCAGCGCGAGCCGCACCTCGTCGGCCTCCTCGAGCTCCTTCGCGCGCGAGGCCTCCCGGGAGAGCCGCTGGCGCTCCAGTGCGGCGGCGGCCTGGTGGGCGAAGGCCGACAGGACGCGCTGGTCGGAGGCCGGCAGCGTCCGGCCGCGCAGCGCGAGCGCGAGCCCGTCGTCGATCTTGACCAGCAGGTCCGCCCCGTCCGGCGCCGCGCACGCCGCGCCGGCGCGGCCCGCGACCGTCCAGCCGCCGGAGCCGCGCTCCAGCAGGGAGACACCGGTCAGGCCGAACGTCTCCAGAACGCGCTGGAGCAGCGCGGGCAGGGTGGACTCGCCCTTCAGGACACCGGTGGCCAGCATGCTCAGCGTGGCGGCCTCCGCCAGCGGCTCGGCGGCGGCCCGCCGGTCGCGCGCGGCCGAGGCGACCTCGGCGGAGACGGCGCCGCCCACCAGCAGGGACGACACCAGGGCGAGGACGTTCGCGCCGTCGGAGACGGCCAGGGTGCGGACCGGCGGGGCGAAGAACCAGTTCGCCAGCACGAAGCCCGCGACGGCCGCGGCCATCGCGGGCCACAGTCCTCCGATGAGGGCCGCGGCCACCGCCGCGCACAGGTAGAGCATGAGGCCGAAGGCCAGGGGGACGGCCTCGTCGGGCGCGTGCAGCAGCAGCGTCAGGAGGACCGGTCCGGCCAGCGCCACCGCCCAGCCCGCGCCCTGGCGGCGCCGGCCCAGCGCCGGCGCCTTCGCGGCACGCGGTCGTCCGCCCTGCCCGGCCTCCTCGTGGGTGACCAGGTGCACGTCGATGTCGCCGGACAGGTCGGTGACGACACGGCCGACGCCCGGCCCGAAGAGGTAGCGCCAGCTCGGCCTGCGGCTGGTGCCGATGACGATCTGCGTCGCGTTGATCCCGCGCGCGAACTCCAGCAGAGCGGCCGGGACGTCGTCCCCGGCGACCTGGTGATAGGCGCCGCCGAGGCCCTCGACCAGGGTGCGCTGCCGGGCCAGCGTCTGCGGAGACCCCCCGCTGAGGCCGTCGCCGCGGGCGATGTGCACGGCGGCGAGCTCGCCGTGTCCGGCGCGCGCGGCGATACGGGCCGCGCGGCGGATCAGGGTGTCCCCTTCGGGGCCTCCGGTGATCGCGACGACGATCCGCTCCCGCGTCTCCCAGGTGCTGTCGATGCCCTGCTGCTCGCGGTAGCGGGCCAGTCCCTCGTCCACGCGGTCGGCGACCCACAGCAGGGCGAGCTCGCGCAGGGCGGTGAGGTTGCCGACGCGGAAGTAGTTGGACAGGGCGGCGTCGATCTTCTCGGCGGCGTAGACGTTGCCGTGCGCCATGCGGCGGCGCAGCGCCTCGGGCGACATGTCGACGAGCTCGATGTCGTCCGCGTCGCGCACCACCTCGTCCGGAACGGTCTCGCGCTGCTCGACGCCGGTGATGTTGCGCACGACGTCGTTGAGGGACTCCAGATGCTGGACGTTCACCGTGGTCACGACATGGATGCCCGCTTCGAGCAGCTCCTCGACGTCCTGCCAACGCTTGGCGTTGCGGCTGCCGGGCACGTTGGTGTGCGCCAGCTCGTCCACCAGGACGACCTCGGGCGAGCGCCGGAGCACGGCGTCCACGTCCATCTCGGTGAAACAGGCGCCCCGGTACGCCATTTCCCTGCGCGGAACGACCTCGAGGCCGTCGATCAGCTCGCGCGTCCTCGGCCGGCCGTGGTGCTCCACGAGTCCGGCGACGACGTCCGAACCCCGCTCGCGGCGGCGCAGTCCCTCGCCGAGCATCGCGTAGGTCTTGCCCACGCCGGGAGCGGCGCCCAGGTAGATGCGGAGTTTCCCTCTTCCGGTCATGACAGGTCGATTCTTACAGTCGGCCGTGTTCGTACGCGTACCGGGCCGCTCCCGACGGGTTCCGCTCCCGCCGTCAGGCCAGGGCGAAGACCGCGAAGCCCGAGGCGAGCAGGACGGCCATGACACGGCGCGCGGTCCCCGTCCCGGTCCACGGGGTCTCCAGGCGCCGGGCGAAGCGGGCGATGCCGATCAGCAGCAGCGCGAAGAGCGGCAGCCAGGCCAGCCGGGCCGCGATCCAGCCGGCCGTCACCGGCGCCGTGGTCAGGCCGGCGACGGGACCGGCGAACGACGCGGGGATCGCGGCGGCCAGCATCGCGGTCTGGTGCCAGCACAGGATCGTCATCGCCGACAGGTTGACGACCACCACCAGGGCCCAGAGCGCGGGCCGGTCCAGCACGCGGGCGAGGCGGTCGCGCAGCAGGATCGCGGCGCCGGACTGGGCGGCGGCGAGGGCCAGGACGAGGAGCGACGGAGGGTGGGAGTTGGTCCTGGCCTCACCGGGCACGCCGACCATCGACGCCGGGTAGGCGAAGACGAAGACCAGCGCCGCGAAGAGCGCCGCACCGCCGATCAGCAGCACCAGGCCCTCGCGGCGGCCGATCCGCCTCTCCGCCCACCCGGTGCCGAGCTGGTAGGCGAACATCCAGCCGGGGAGGAGGTTCAGCACGCTCAGCCACGAGGGCATGGCGTCGGAGTAGGGGCCGTAGCGGAGGAGGTCGACCACGGCGACCGAGCCGAGCAGCGGGGCGGCGGCCCACGCGCCGAGGCGGCGGGTGGCGGCCAGGCAGTACGGGGTCAGCGCGGTGATGACGGCGTAGACGCCGACGAACCACAGGGGCTGGACCACCAGCGTCGAGGCGGTGTGCAGGGTGGCGACCGGAACGCCGAAGCCGTGGTGGAGGAGGAGCAGGAGCGGGGCCCAGACGGCGGCGACGCCGAGGACCGGGCGGCCCAGCCGCTCCAGGCGGCCCTTGATCCACTCGCCGGGGCGTCCCCGGTGGCGCCGGTAGGAGAGGGCGGAGGCGTAGCCGCCGACCAGGAAGAAGACGCCCAGCATCTGGAGGACCCAGGAGAGCGGGGCGAGGCCGCCGAAGGCGGAGAGCGGGCTGGCGTTGCGCAGCCCGCCGTCGGAGCCGAGGGTGAAGCCGCCGAGGAGCCAGTGGCCGGTGGGGACGCTGAGCAGGGCCAGGGCGCGGAGGCCGTCGACGGCGCGGTCCCGGTGGGCGGGGGTGCTCTCGGTGATCTTCCTGATCGTGCTGGACAGAGCGGTCATCGGGGGTCTCCTCCGGTGGCGATGGCGGCGAAGGCGGCCAGGGTCGTGGTGCCGGTGTCGAAATAGGCGCTGTGCAGGGGGACCCGGGAGGCGTCGAGCGTGCGGGCGCCGAAGGCCGGGTCGGTGGGGTCGGTACCGTGGCCGAGGCCGAGGAACTCGACGTGGGGGATGCGGCGGATCCAGTCCCTGGGGGACGTCGCCGCCCAGACGGTGGCGTCGGTGCGCAGGTCGGCCGCGGTGCCGGCGCGCATGCCGGGCGAGCCCAGCACCACGATGTCGGTGGCGTCGGTGCCGGCGGCGGCCAGCCCGCAGACGACGGATCCGTAGCTGTGGCAGAAGAGGACGGGGTCGGGGGCCCCGATGGCGTCCAGTCCCCGGGTGAAGAGGGTGAGGCGCTCGGCGCCGTCCTCGGCGAGGCGGCCGGTGGCCGCGTCGATGCCGAGCCCTTCGGGAGTGGTGTAGCCGGCCCACGCGATGACGGCGGTGTCCTCGCCCGCCTCCTTCTGGAGGCGTTCCGCCATGCGCTCAAGGCGCCCGAAACGGCTCGAGGCGGAGATGTCCGAACCGGGGACGACGATCGACACATGGGCGGCGGTGGCCAGGTCCCCGATGACGGTGGCGATCCGGCCGCGGCCGCGCGGGTCGTAGGCGAGGACGCCGTCCCGGCCGGTGGCCGCCTTGTTCGCGCGGTAGCGGAGCCCGATCGGCGCGCCGTCGAGGTTGCCGACCACGGCGGGGTGCTCTTCGGCGAGCCGGACCCGCTGCCGCTCCGTCGTCCCGTCGAAGAACGCGGCGATCTCGGCGGGCCCGGCGGTCGACGGGTCCGGGAGCGGGCGTCCCAGGGAGGTGTCGGCGAGCCATGCCTCCACGCCTGGAAGCGGTGCGGTGAGCAGGGTCTGCGCCGAGACCGGGGACCAGCCGAGGGTTCTTCCGACGGCGACGGCCACCAGGGCGAGGGCGGTCAAGGTCCTCTTCAAACGGCGCATCGAAGCCGTCCTTCTTCTCGTCTCACCGCGGGGTCGGTGATGAGAAAGAAGGTAGGAACGAGGGCCTCACGAGGGCATCACGCCAGGCGCCCAAGGTGGGAGTGGTACCCCGGTAGGGGGAGGAGGCCGCGGGGAGGCCCCGGGAGTGAGCGGAAGTCCCCCACCCTCCGGGGGTGACCGGTTCGTTCCCGGCGCTGTTCAGCCGACGCCGCGGCGATCGTGTGGCCGCGGGGGCCGGAAGGAGGGGCCTGCGGGACACCATCGTCCCGCAGGATCACGTAAGCAGCTCTCTGCGGTGTTTCCTGCCTTTCATGCGCCTTTATGGCGCTCAGGAGGGTGGTTCTGACGGGGGTTCACAGGTCCAGGGGATGCTCCCGGTTCACCGACTCGAAGTCCGGGCGGCGCTTCTCGCGGTGGGAGGCCAGGCCTTCGGCCACCTCGTGGCCGCCGAAGCCGAGGAACTCCAGGCCCAGGGAGGTCTCGAAGATGGGGGAGGCGACGCGGTACCAGTGGTTGAGGGAGCGCTTGGTCCAGCTGATGGCGGCGGCGGGGCCCGCGGCCAGGGACGTGGCGACGCGCAGCGCCTCCTCCTGGACCCCGTCGTCCTCGACGCACTTGGAGACCAGGCCGATGCGCTCGGCCTCCTCGCCGGTGAGGGTCTCGCAGGTCAGCAGGTAGTACTTGGCCTTGGCCATGCCGCACAGGAGGGGCCAGCAGAGGGCGGCGTGGTCTCCGGCCGCGACGCCGAGCCGGGTGTGACCGTCGACGATCTTCGCGGAGCGGGCGGCGATCGAGATGTCGGCGAGCATGCCGATGACGAGACCCGCGCCGACCGCCGGACCGTGCAGGGCGGAGACGACGGGCTTGGCGCAGTTGATGACGCCGTAGACCATGTCGCGGGCCTCGCGCATCACCCTGGCGCGCGTCGCGTAGTCCTCCGCCAGCCGTTCGATGAGGTCGAAGGTGCCTCCGGCGGAGAACGCCTTGCCCGCCCCGCGCACCAGTACGGCCCGGGTCTCCTCGTCTCGGTCGATCACCGGCCAGATGTCGGCCAGTTCGCGGTGCGCCTTCGGGTCGACCGCGTTGAGGTTGGGGGCGTCGAAGGTGAGGCGCAGCACGCCGGCGGCGGGCCGGTCGAACTTCAGGGAGGTGAACACCGCGTAGGGATCGGTCACGGGAAATCCTGTCTCACGACGAACAGGGACGGAAGAGATCTTTGCTCACCGCCGTCCGGGACGGGTTCCCGGGGTGGGCGTCGAAGGCGCCGGGGCGATGTCTACGCTGGAGGGGTGGACCAGGTCGAGGTGCGGAGCTCCGCGTCGGCGGAACGGGTCTTCGCCATGCTCACGGACTGGCCGCGGCACCACGAGTGGATGCCCTTCACCCGCGCCGAGGGCGGCACGGGTGTCGGCGCGACGGTCCGGGGCCGGACGGGCCTGGGGCCGGTCGGCTTCGTCGACACGATGGCGATCACCGAGTGGGAGCCGGGCCGCCGTGTGGCCGTGAGGCACACCGGGAGGCTCGTGCGCGGCGAGGGCTGGTTCACCACCGCGCCGCTGCCCGGCGGCGGTTGCACGATCGGGTGGGCCGAGCGGCTGGACCCGCCCCCGCTGGGACCGCTGTGGCCGCTGGCGGCGCCCGCCTTCCGGGTCTTCATGCGGGTGGGGCTGCGCCGCCTGGCCGAGCTGGCCGAGCGGGGATGACCCGGTGGCCGCCGCGGGCGGCGGCCGCCGGATTCAGTGCTGTGCGGAGGCCAGGTCCAGTCTGGCGGGGGTGAGGCGCCAGATGGCGGCGGCCGCCGCGAGGATGATGATCCCGCCGTAGAGGCTCGTCAGCTGCAGGGAGCCGGTGAAGGCGGCCTCGGCCTGGGCCGCCAGCGCGGGGGAGCCGGTCTCGTGGGCGACGGCCAGCGCGCCGCCGAGAGACTCGCGGACCGGGGCGGCGGCGTCCTCGGGCAGGTGGGAGCGGTAGAAGGCCGAGGCCAGGCTGCCCAGGACCGCGACGCCCAGGGTGGCGCCCAGCTCGTAGGAGGTCTCCTCGATGGCGGCGGCGCTGCCCGCCTTCTCCACGGGGGTGCCGGACATGATCACGGCGGAGGCGACGGCGAGCGAGCCCAGGCCCGCGCCGATGAGGAGGAGGGCGAAGGCGACCCACGGGTAGGTCAGGGGAACGGTCCACAGCGCCAGGAAGCCGAGGCCGCTGACGGCGAGGCCGCCCGCCAGCACCGTGCGCGCGCCGATCCGCGCCGCGATGGCGGGCGCCAGCGGGGAGACCACCCCGGCGGCGAGCGCCATGGGGAGCAGCGCCAGTCCCGTCTGGAGGGGGGAGTAGTCGTGGACCAGCTGCATCCACTGGACGAGGATCAGCAGCACGCCCGCCAGCCCGATCGAGCTGGTGAGCGCGGTCAGGGTGCCGGAGGTGAAGGCGCCGTTGCCGAAGAGCCGGATCTCCAGCAGCGGGTCGGGCCGGGTCAGGCACCGCCGGACGAACCAGGTCAGGGCCGCGGCGGCCAGCAGCGCCGCGGCGACGCCCGCGGCGGTCCAGCCGTCGGAGGCCAGGTGCTTGATGGCGTAGACGAGGGCGACCATGCCGGCGATCGACAGCGCCGTGCCCCAGGCGTCCCACCGGCCGGGTTCGGGGTTGCGGGACTCGGGCAGCAGGATCAGCCCGGCGGCGATGGCGACGACCATCACGGGCACGTTGACCAGGAAGGCCGCGTGCCAGCTGAAGTTCTCCAGCAGCAGCCCGCCGGCGATCGGGCCGAGCGCGGCGCCCGCCGAGGCCATGGTCGCCCAGATCCCCAGCGCGGTGGCCCGCTCGCCCGGGTCGGTGAACATGCTGCGGATCATCGACAGCGTCGAGGGCATGATCATCGCGCCGCCGATGCCGAGCAGCGCCCGCACCGCGATGACCTCGGCCGGGCCGTCGGCCCACAGCACCGCCACCGAGGCCAGCCCGAAGACGGCGAAGCCGGCCAGGAGCATGCGCTTGCGGCCCCAGCGGTCGCCCAGCGCGCCGGCGGTCACCAGCAGGCCCGCGACGACCAGGGAGTAGACGTCGACGATCCACAGCAGCTGCACCGCGTCCGGCCGCAGGTCGGCCGAGATCTCCGGCAGCGCCACGTTGAGGATGGTCATGTCCATGGCGACGAGCAGCAGGCTGGCGGACAGGACCGCCAGTGCCGCCCAGCGCCGGGGATGCGGCTCGGTCGGCCGAGGGTTCATTGAAGCAATCCCGTCTGGTTTGAGAGCTTATTGTCTCAGTTGGGACAGGATATCGCCGTCCGGACGGGTGCCCGCCGGGGCGGGACCGCTCAGGACGGGGCGGCCAGACCGGGCAGCAGGGTGCGCTGCACCTTGCCCATCGCGTTGCGCGGCAGGGCGTCGACCTGGGACCAGATCTCGGGGACCTTGTACGGCGAGAGCTCGCGACGGCAGTGCGCGGCGAGCGCCCCCGCGTCGAGCGGCGGACCGGCGCTCTGCACCAGGGCGGCCACCCGCTGCCCGAGGCGGTCGTCGGGGACGCCGCACACCGCGGCGGCGGCGACGTCCGGGTGCGTCGAGAGCACCCGTTCGACCTCCAGCGGGTAGACGTTCGCGCCGCCGCGGACGATGACCAGCTTCTTGCGGTCCAGCACCGTCAGCCATCCGTCGCCGTCGACGGTGCCGACGTCGCCGGTGGGGACCGGGCCGGGCTCCGCCGGTCTGACGCGGCCCTGCTCCCAGTACCCGAGCAGCGGCCGCCACGCTCCCGCCCACGGCCCCGAGGCGGCTCCGCCCAACCGCAGCTCACCGAGCTCACCGGCGGGAAGGCGGCGGTTCTCGTCGTCGTAGGCCGCGACTTCGTAGTGAGGCAGCACCAGCCCGCTGGCGCGCGGGCGCCACGCGGTCCCCGGCGGGTCGATCGACACGACGGTCGGCGCCTCGGTCAGGCCGTAGGTGGTCCGGGGGACCAGGCCGTGCGCGTCGGCGAACTCCCGGCGCAGTGCGTCGGTGGTGTCGCCTCCGCCGCTCCAGACCTCCCGGAGCGAGCGGAGGTCGAGTTCCGGGCGCCTGGCGAGGTCGTAGAGCTGGGCGGGGGCGCCGTTCCACACGGTGACGCGCCGGGTGGAGATCCAGTCGGCGACGCCCCCGGCGTCCCGCCGGTCCATCACGACGGAGCATCCGCCGGTCTGGGCGGTGAGCAGGGTGGACAGGACCATGAGGTTGAGGATCGTCAGCGGGAAGCTGTCGCCTTTGCGCAGCTCCGGCCCCCAGCCCCGGGTGGCGGCGAGGACCGCGCCCGGCAGGAGCAGGTTGCGCTGGCTGTGCACGACGGCCTTCGGGCGCCCCGACGTCCCGCTGGTGAACGCGATCCCGGCCGGGGCGGCGGGGTCGGCGTCGATCCGCGGCGCCGTCTCGCCGCGGGCCATGAGCTCCGCCCAGCGGTCGGGGCCGACGCGGCCGGGCACGTCCAGCAGGCAGCGCGGTCCGGCCAGCACGACGGCCGGCTCGCACAGGTCGTGCAGCCCCTGCTGCTCGCCGGCCGGGAGCGCCTCGCCGACGCCCGCCCAGACGGCGCCGATCCGCTGCGTCCCGTGGAAGGCGGCGACGATGTCCAGGTCGTTGGGCAGGCAGGCCGCGACGCGGTCGCCGGGCCGGACGCCGAGCGACCACAGGGCGCCGGGCGCCCGCCGCGCCCGGTCGTCCAGCTCGGCGTACGACCAGGCACCCGAGGCCGCCTCGACCGCCGCGGCGTGCGGTCGCGACGCGAGCGCGGCGTCCAGCACCCGGGCGACGGTGCGGGGGAAGGACGCCGCGCGTCGGGGGGTTTCATCCTCTCCCTCTACGGAAACCACATTCTCAATATCGCTCATGACGTCTTGCTATCACCATCCTTATAAGTATTCAATGTATGCCGATGGACATCCGGTAGGGAGGCGGTCATGCCAGGCGGACACGCACACCACACCCCCGCGGGCCCGCTGTCCGGCGTGCGCGTCCTGGACCTGACGACGATGGTCATGGGCCCCTACAGCACGCAGATCATGGCCGACATGGGGGCGGACGTGATCAAGGTCGAGTCCCCGGCGGGCGACAACACGCGCTACATCTCGGTGGGACCGGAGCCCGGGATGGGCGGGGTCTTCGTCAACGTGAACCGCGGCAAGCGCAGCGTGGTGCTCGACCTGCGCTCGGCCGGGGGCGCCGCGGTCCTGCGGGAGCTCGTCGTGCGCAGCGACGTGTTCATCCACTCGATGCGCGCCAAGGCGATCGCCCGGCTCGGGTTCGACTACGCGGCGGTGGCCGCGCTCAACCCGTCGATCGTCTACACCAACTGCTACGGCTACGGGCGCCGCGGCCCGGACGCCGACCTCACCGCCTACGACGACACCATCCAGGCCGAGTGCGGGCTGCCGTCCGCCCAGGAGCGGCTGACCGGCGAGGTCGGCTACGTCGGCACGATCATGGCGGACAAGGTGGCCGGGATGACCGCCCTGTACGCGACGCTGCTGGCGCTGTTCCACCGCGAGCGGACCGGGGAGGGCCAGGAGGTCGAGGTCGCCATGTTCGAGACCATGGCCTCGTTCATGCTGGTCGAGCACGCCAACGGCGCGATGTTCAGCCCTCCGCTGGGCCCCGCGGCCTACCCGCGCGCGGTGACCCCCGACCGGCGGCCCTACCGCACCCGGGACGGCCACCTGTCGGTGCTGGTCTACAACGACAAGCAGTGGACGGCGTTCGTCGAAGCGGTGAAGCCGCCCTGGGCGGGCGAGCACTTCGCCACCCTCGAACGGCGGGCGCGCCGGATCGACGAGGTGTACGCGCTGCTGGGGGAGACCTTCCGGGAGCGCACGACACGGGAGTGGCTCGACCTGCTGCGCTCCCTCGACATCCCGGCGGCGCCGGTCCGCACGCTCGACGAGCTCTTCGACAACCCGCACCTGAACGAGGCCGGCTTCTTCGAGACGGTCGACACCCCCAACGGCCCGGTGCGCTTCCCCGGCATGCCCGCCTGGTTCTCGCGCACGCCCGGCCGGGTGGCCGGGCCCGCCCCCCGGCTCGGCGCCCACACGCAGCACGTCCTGGACGAGCTCGGCATCACCTGACGTCCGGGCCGTCCCCTGTCGCTTCTCGTGAAAAGGATGAGGTACGTGGATTTCTCCTTCACGGCGGACCAGCAGAGCGTCCGCGACGCGGTCCTCGACTACTGCACCTCCAGATTCCCCGACCGGTACTGGCTCGACCGCGACCGCGAGGGCGTCTTCCCGCACGACTTCCACAAGTCGATGGCCGAGGCCGGCTGGCTGGGCATCGCCATGCCCGAGGAGGTCGGCGGCTCGGGCCTCGGCATCACCGAGGCGGCGATCATGATGCAGGCCGTCGCCGAGTCGGGCGGCGGGATGACGGCGGCCTCCAGCATCCACGGGCCGGTGTTCAGCATGCAGCCGGTCGCCCTCTTCGGCACCGAGGAGCAGCAGCAGCGCATGATCCCGCCCGTGCTCGGCGGCGACGACCTCATCTGCTTCGCGGTGACCGAGCCCGACGCGGGCCTGGACACCACGAGGCTGCGGACCCGCGCGGAGCGGCGCGAGGGAGGCTACCTGGTCAACGGGGAGAAGATCTGGATCTCCGTCGCCCAGGAGGCGCGCAAGATGATGCTGCTCGCCCGCACCACGCCCCTGGAGGAGGTGGAGCGCAAGACCGAGGGGCTGTCGCTGTTCTTCACCGACCTGGACCGCGACAAGGTCGAGATCCGCAGGATCCCGAAGATGGGGCGGCACGCCGTCGACTCCAACCTGCTGTTCTTCTCCGACCTGTGGATCCCCGAGGAGGACCGCATCGGGGCCGAAGGCGAGGGCTTCCGGATGATCCTGCACGGCCTCAACCCCGAGCGCATCCTGCTCGCCGCCGAGGCGGTCGGGCTCGGCCGCGCCGCCCTCCGGCACGCCTCCCGCTACGCCAGGGAGCGCGTGGTCTTCGACCGCCCCATCGGCCAGAACCAGGGCATCCAGCACCCGCTGGCCAAGTGCTGGGCCCAGCTGGAGGCCGCGAACCTCATGGTCATGAAGGCGGCCACGCTGTTCGACGACGGCGTGGAGTGCGGCGTCGAGGCCAACGCCGGCAAGTACCTGGCAGCCGAGGCGGGCTTCGAGGCGTGCCACACCGCGATGCTGACCCTGGGCGGCATGGGCTACGCGCAGGAGTACCACGTCGAGCGCTACCTGCGCGAGATCCTCATCCCGCGCACCGCCCCCGTGAGCCCGCACATGATCCTGAACTTCCTGGCGGAGAAGGTGCTCGACCTTCCCAAGTCCTACTGAGGCCGCGGGATGACGAACGAAGACGGAGAGGCCTTCGGCGCGCGCTCCTGGCTGTTCGCCCCGGGCGACAGCGAGCGGAAGACGGAGAAGGCGGCCGCCGGTCCGGCGGACGTGGTCGTCCTCGATCTGGAGGACGCGGTGGCCGAGGAGGGCAAGCCCGGCGCCAGGTCGACGGTCGCGGCCTTCCTGGCGGAGCGGCCCCTCGCGGAGCGGGACCGGCTGTGGGTGCGGATCAACCCCCTGGACGGCCCCCACGCGCTGGCCGACCTGGCGGCGGTGGTCCCCGCGCGGCCGGGCGGCGTCATGCTCCCCAAGGCGCGCGGCCGCGGCGACGTGGAGGTCCTGGACCACTACCTCTCGGCCCTGGAGGTCGCCGCGGGCGCCGAGCGGGGATCGACGAAGGTCATCGTCCTGGTGACCGAGACGGCCGAGGGCATGTTCACCACCGGCACGTACAAGGGCGCGCCGCGGATGGTCGCGATGACCTGGGGCGCGGAGGACCTCGCCGATGCGGTGGGAGCCAGCGAGAACCGCGACGCCGACGGCGGTTACGGCTTCACTTACGAGCTGGCCCGCAGCCTGTGCCTGCTGGGCGCTTCGGCCGCCGGAGTCGCGGCCGTCGAGACCATCCACGGCGACTTCAAGGACACGGAGGGGCTGCGCAGGCGGGCCGAGAAGGTGCGCCGCGACGGCTACCGCGGCATGCTGGCCATCCACCCGGCCCAGGTCGAGGTGATCAACGAGGCCTTCACGCCCACGGAGGCGGAGCTGGCCGCCGCCCAGGAGATCGTCGACCTGTTCGCCGCCCACCCGGGGGCCGGGACCATCGGCCACAACGGCGCCATGCTCGACCGCCCCCATCTCGCGCGCGCCCGCGCGCTGCTGGCCTCGGGAGGCCGCGCGTGAGGGTCGCGGCGGCCGACCTCGACCTCGGCCGCTTCCTGCGCCACGGCGACGCCGTCGTCATCGGCCAGGCCTGCGGCGAGCCGACCACGCTGGTCGAGGCGCTGATCGAGCAGGGAGCCGCGATCGGCGGGCTCTCGGCGTTCATCGCGACGAGCTTCTCCGGCCTGTTCACCCCCGGCACGGCGGACGCCTTCGCGCTGTCCAGCATGGGGGCGATCGGCGCCCTGCGCGCGATGGCCCGGGAGCACCGGCTCGGCGTGATCCCCTGCCACGTCAGCCAGGTCGGCCCGATGATCGAGGCCGGGACCATCCGGTGCGACGCCGCCTTCGTCCAGGTCAGCCCGGCCGACGCGAACGGCGACCACAGCCTCGGCCTCATCAGCGACTACGTGAAGGCCGCCGTCTCCCGCGCGCGCGTCGTCATCGCGGAGGTCAACGAACAGGTCCCCTTCACCCGCGGGGAGCTGCTGCCCGCCGCCGCGATCGACTGCGCCGTGCACGTCTCGCGCCCGCCGGTCGAGGTGCCGCCGGCGAGGATCACCGCGACCGACGAGGCCATCGCGCGGCACGCCGCCGCCTACATCGAGGACGGCTCGGTCCTGCAGACGGGCGTCGGCGCCGTGCCGGACGCCGTCCTGCGGCTGCTGCACGACCGCAGGGACCTCGGCGTGCACTCCGGAATGCTGGGCGACGGCCTGGTGGAGCTGGTCGAGGCGGGCGTCGTCACCAACGCGCGCAAGCCCATCGACCGCGGGGTGTCCGTCAACGGGGCGCTCATCGGCACCCGGCGCCTGTACGCGTTTGCCGACCGCAATCCGGCGATCCGCATGTGCGCGACCTCCTACACCCACGACCCGGGCGTGCTCGCGCGGCTGGAGCGGCTGGTGACGGTCAACTCGGCGATGGAGGTCGACCTGACCGGCCAGGTGAACGCCGAGCAGAGCGGCGCGGCCTACCTCGGCGGCACCGGCGGCCAGGTGGACTTCGTCCGCGCCGGCGCGCGCTCGCCGGGCGGCCGCGCCGTCATCGCCCTGCCCGCCACCGCCAAGGGCGGCACGGTCAGCCGGATCACCGCCGGCCTGTCGGGACCGGTCACCACCGCGCGCAGCGAGGTGGACGTGGTCGTCACCGAGTTCGGCGCGGCGGAGCTGAAGGGCAGGACCCTGGCCGAGCGCGCCCGCCGCCTGGCCGCCATCGCCCACCCGGACTTCCGGGAGGACCTCGCGCGCCGGGCGCACGCCATCGGCCGGCGCGGGTTCTGAGGGGCCGCCGAATTCACCTTTCGATCATGAAATGAGAAAGCCGCGGCGAGGCAGCCGTTAATGGCCGCGCCATGGATCGGCGGAAGGTTGACGCCGGACGTGCGTCATGTAAGGATGCGAATCCCGTGAGAATGTCATTCTCAATTCTAAAGAATCTTCTTACTGATAGGGGTGCGAACACTTCATGTTCTCCGCGATCCTCCTGGAGAAAGACGAGTCCGGCCAGCGGGTGGAAATTGCCGAACTGGCCGAGGAGCGGCTCCCCGACGGGGACGTCACCGTCGAGGTGGAGTACTCCACGCTGAACTACAAGGACGCCCTGGCCATCACCGGCTCCTCGCCCGTGGTCCGCGGGTTCCCGATGGTGCCCGGCATCGACCTCGCGGGCGTCGTCACCGGGAGCACGCACGCGGACTGGGAGAAGGGCGACCGCGTGGTGCTCAACGGCTGGGGCGTGGGGGAGTCCCACTGGGGCGGCCTGGCCCAGCGCGCCCGCCTCAAGGGCGACTGGCTGGTGCCGCTCCCGTCCGGCTTCACCAGCTGTGAGGCGATGGCCATCGGCACCGCCGGCTACACCGCGAGCCTGTGCGTGGACGCCCTGTTGGCCCACGGCACGCGCCCGGAGCAGGGCGAGGTCCTGGTGACCGGCGCGACCGGCGGGGTCGGCAGCGTCGCGATCGCGCTCCTGGCCGAGGCCGGGTTCCAGGTGGCCGCCGTCACCGGCAAGCCCGCCGAGGAGGGCTACCTCCGCTCGCTCGGCGCCGCGACGGTGCTGGACCGCGCCGGGTTCGCCGAGCGGGGCAGGCCGCTGCAGAAGGAGCGCTGGGCCGCGGTCGTGGACACCGCGGGCAGCCACACGCTGGCCAACGCCTGCGCCCAGACGCGCTACGGCGGCGCGGTCGCCGCGTGCGGCCTGGCCCAGGGCATGGACCTCCCCGCCAGCGTCGCCCCCTTCATCCTGCGGGGCGTGTCCCTGCTGGGGATCGACAGCGTGATGGCGCCCAAGGCGCGGCGCCTGGCCGCCTGGAAGCGGCTCTCCCGCGACCTGGACGTGCGGGTGCTCGACTCGATCGCCCGGGAGGTCGCGCTGGGCGAGGCGATCGCCGCCGCGGACGAGCTCATGGCGGGCACCGTACGGGGCCGCATCGTTGTCGACGTCAACCGATAGCCAGGGAGTGCGCATGAGCGAGAAGGACACCGGGAGCCTCGGCCTCGACCTCTCCGACGTCGACCACCGGGTCGGCAAGCCGGTCGGCGGCGGGCAGCTGTGGGACCCGTGCAGCTCGTCCGACATCCGCCGCTGGGCGATGGCGATGGACTACCCCAACCCGCTGCACTGGGACGAGGAGTTCGCCCGCGAGTCGAAGTTCGGCGGCATCGTCGCGCCGCAGTCCATCGCGGTGGGCCTGGACTACGGGCACGGCGCGCAGCCCGCCTGCGTGGGCCGCATCCCCGGCAGCCACCTGATCTTCGGCGGCGAGGAGTGGTGGTTCTACGGCGCCCGCGTGCGGCCCGGCGACAGGCTGCTCCAGGAGCGGCGCTTCCACGACTACAAGGTGGCGGAGACGAAGTTCGCCGGCCCCACCATGTTCTCCCGCGGCGACACCGTCCACACCAAGCAGGACGGCACCCCGGTGGCGCGCGAGCGCTCGACCGCGATCCGCTACCTGTACGCCGAGGCCAAGAAGCGCGGCATGTACGAGAACCGGCTCGGCGAGATCAAGCGCTGGTCCGAGGCCGAGCTCGCCGAGGTCTCCAGGATCCGCCACGACTGGCTCCTGTCGAACCGGCTGGGCGTCTCGCCGCGCTTCGACGAGGTGAAGGTCGGCGACACGCTGCCGCGCCGGGTCATCGGCCCGCACAGCATCGCCAGCTTCACCACCGAGTACCGCGCCTTCCTCTTCAACATCTGGGGCACCTTCCACTGGACCGCGCCCCCCGGGATCGCCGACCCCTGGATCAACCAGGACCCCGGCTGGGGTCCGGGCTTCGGCTTCGACGAGGAGGGCGCCAGGATCGACCCGCGCCTGCGCGACGGGCTGTACGTGGGGCCCTCGCGCGGCCACATCGACCAGGAGCGGGCCGGCGAGGTCGGCATGGCGCGCGCCTACGGCTACGGCGCCACGATGGGCGCCTGGTGCACCGACTACCTCGCCCACTGGGCGGGCCACGACGGCATGGTGCGCCACTCCAAGGCGGACTTCCGGCTCCCGGCCTTCGAGGGCGACGTCACCTACTTCGACGCCGAGGTCGTCGGCAAGGAGGCGTCGTCGGCGTGGGGGGTGCCGCTCGTCCAGGTGAGGCTGCGGCTCACCGACCAGAACTTCGGGGTGCTGGTGGACTGCACCGCCGAGGTCGAACTTCCCTTCTGATGCGTCCGGACACCCCAGATACCCCAGAAGACAGGTGAGTCATGAGCGCTGAAACCGCCTCGAAAACCGTACTTTCCCTGGTGTCCGGACCGCCGCTCGACGCCGAGCCCGGCCTCGGGGCGCTCACGCTGCCCGGTTTCCTGCGCGAGGTGACGGCCGAGTACGGCGGGCGCGAGGCGGTCGTGCTCCGCTCCCCGGAGGGCGACACCCGCTGGACGTACGCCGAGCTGTGGGAGCGCGCGACCGAGGTGGCCCGCGCGCTGCGGGCCTGCGGCCTGGACAAGGGCGGCCGCGTGGGCGTCCTGATGACCAACCGCCCCGAATGGCTCGCCGCGGTATTCGGCACCTCGCTGGCCGGGGGCGTGGCCGTCGCGCTCAGCACGTTCTCGACCGCGTCCGAGCTCGACGACCTGCTCCGCATCTCCGGCGTCTCGGCGCTCCTGTTCGAGCGCGAGGTGCCGAAGACCGACTTCGCCGACGTGCTGACCGGGCTGGAGCCGCAGATCGCCGAGGCCGCGCCCGGCGCGCTGCGGTCGGCGCGGTACCCGTTCCTGCGCCACCTCGCGGCGGTCGGCGACGCGCCGTCCGCCGCGGGGATCGAGGGCTGGGCGGACTTCCTGGCCCGCGGCGGACGGGTGCCGCGCGAGCTGGTCGAGGCGACGGCCGAGGCGGTGCGCCCCAGCGACCCGGCCGTGCTCTTCTTCTCGTCGGGCTCGACCAGCAGACCCAAGGGGATCATCAGCGCGCACCGCGGCGTGGCCGTCCAGATGTGGCGGTTCCGGCGCATGTTCGGGTTCGGCCCTGAAGACGGCGTGCGCTGCTGGACCGCCAACGGCTTCTTCTGGTCGGGCAACTTCGCCCAGGCGCTCGGCTCGACCCTGGCCGCCGGGGGCGCCCTCGTGCTGCAGCGCGTCTTCGCCGCGGGGGAGGCGCTGGAGCTCATGGAGGCCGAGCGGGTGAACTTCCCGGTCGCCTGGCCGCACCAGTCGGCGCAGCTGGAGTCCGCGCCCGGCTGGGCGGACGTGGACCTGGGCGCCCTGCGGTTCGTGGACACGGCCGGCCCGCTGGCGCGCCACGCCACGGTGCGCACCGACTGGACCGAGCCGGGACGCGCCTACGGCAACACCGAGACCTTCACGATCACGACGTGCTTCCCGGCGTGCACCCCGCCCGAGGTGCACGCGGGCAGCAGCGGCGAGCCGCTGCCCGGTGTGACCGTCAAGATCGTGGACACGCTCACCGGCGCGGTCGTCCCGCGCGGCGAGCACGGCGAGATCTGCGTCAAGGGCCCCACGCTCATGCTGGGCTACGCCGGCACGCCGCTCGACGAGACGCTCGACGCCGACGGGTTCTTCGCCACCGGCGACGGCGGCCGCCTCGACGCCGCCGGCCGGCTCTTCTGGGAGGGCAGGCTCACCGACATCATCAAGACCGGCGGCGCGAACGTCTCGCCGCTGGAGGTGGACGAGGCGCTGGCGGCGCATCCCGGCGTCAAGGTCGCCAAGACCGTCGGCGTGCCGCACGAGACGCTCGGCGAGGCGGTCGTGGCCTGCGTGGTCGCGCACGGCGGCGCGCGCCCGGACGCCGAGGAGCTGCGGGCGTTCGCCCGCGAGCGCCTGGCGAGCTACAAGGTGCCGCGCCACGTGCTGTTCTTCGCCGAGGACGACCTCGCGCTGACCGGCAGCGCGAAGATCAAGTCCGGTGACCTGCGGGAGCTGGCGGCCCGGCGGCTGGCCCCCTGACCGGGGCGCCGCGGGCCGGGGCGCCCTAGGCCGCCCCGGTCAGGACGTCGGCGGCGGTGCCCCGGCCGAGCGAGGCCAGGCCCAGGAGGAGGTGCCTGCAGCAGATCGGGCTCTCCTCCCGGGCCGCCAGCTCGTGGGCGGCGGTCAGGGCCTTGCGGGTGTAGGGGGTCCAGGCGATGCGCTCCACGGCCTGGGACGCGCCCATGACCAGGGAGCCCTGCGCCCTGCTCCGCAGGGAGTCCGCCGGGATCCCGAGCGCCACCAGGTGGCGGACGGCGCTGTTGTCCTCGGTGAGCAGCCCGTAGAGCACGTGCTCGGTGCCGATGAAGTTGTTGCGGTGCGCCAGCGCCGCCTGCCTCATGTGGGTCACCGCCGCGCAGACCTCCTCGGCGAACTCGTCGGGTCCGTACCTGCCGCGGGGCGTGATGTAGCGCTGCTGGGCGGCCTGGCGGGTGATGCCCAGCGCCTCCCCGACCTGCGCCCACGAGCAGCCCTGGAGGCGGCTGTGCTCGACGTAGCCGTCGACGAGGTCGTCGGCCAGCCCGCGCAGCCGCTCGGCCAGGGACACCGCGGCGCGCAGCGCGGCGATGCGCTCCCCCCGGTCCGGCGCGGCCGCCCCGCCGGCCCCGCCGCGCGCGCGTTCGACTTCGGCGATGAGCGCGTCAAGATCAGGAATGGCCATGCGTCGATTCTCTGTCCCCTTCGTGGAACTGTCAACGGGCGCTGGACAGATGAAAATTGTCAATCGCACCTGACAAATATGCGCCCGGCGATGCGGGTATTGACATCGAATGGTGTGAGTAGAATCATTATTCTTGTATTTGGAGAGCGCTATTCTCATTAGTGGCATTCCATCCCGTGACGATTTCTGCTGGGAGCCCGCCATCATGTTCACGCACGGGTCGCGCCATGTCGGCGCCGCATCCACGACCCTGGCCCGGGGGTGGAGCCTGGAGAGGCTGACCCCGCCGAGCCGGCTCTTCGGCGCCAACGGCCTGCGCACCGGCCCGGACGGCCGCGTCTACGTGGCGCAGGTGGCCGGCAGCCAGATCAGCGCGCTCGACGTCGACACCGGCGCGCTGGAGACCGTCAGCGCCCAGGGCGCCGCCATCGTGGCCCCCGACGACCTGGCCTTCGACGCCCGCGGCGACCTCTACGCCACGGAGTACTACGACGGGCGGGTGAGCGTGCGCGGGGCCGACGGCACCACGCGGGTGCTGCGCGACGACCTGCCGGGCGCGAACGGCATCACCTTCCACCAGGGCCGCCTCTTCATCGACGAGTGCCGCATCGGCGGCCGCCTCCTGGAGCTCGACCCGGGCGGCGGCGCGCCCCGGGTCCTGGTGGAGAACCTGCCGATGCCCAACGCCCTGGAGGCCGGGCCGGACGGCAAGCTGTACTACCCGGTGCTGGGCACCAACGACATCTGGCGGATCGACCCCGACGGCGGCGAGCCCGAGCGGGTGGCGGGCGACCTGGGCGTCCCGGACGCGGTGAAGTTCGACGCCGAGGGCCACATCATCTCCACCCAGGTGGCCACCGGGGAGGTGCTGCGGATCGACCCCCGCAGCGGCGACCGCACCGTCCTCGCCACTCTCGCCCCCGGCCTGGACAACCTGACGTTCGTGGGCGACCGCCTGTTCGTCTCCGGCTTCACCGGCACGGTCACCGAGATCCTCGGTGGCGGCCGCACCCGCGAGGTGCTGCCGAGCGGGCTGACCTGGCCGCTGGACCTCACCACCGGAGCCGACGGCACCCTCTACGTCTCCGACGGCACCTACTTCTACTCCCACACGCCCGGGGCCGGCCTCCAGGTGCTGGGGATGCTCTTCAGTCCCGGTTGGCCCGGCTACATCCGCGGGGTGGCCGCCGCGGGCGACGGCGAGTTCGTCGTCGCCACCTCCAACGGCCAGATCGCGCGGTGGCGGCCCGCGAGCGGCGAGCACGAGGTGCTGGCCGGGGAGACCGAGCCGCTCGACCAGCTCTACGGCGTGGCGATCGCGCCCGGCGGCGGCGTGGTGGCGGCCGAGCTCGGCACCGGCCGGGTGCTGGCGGTGGAGGGAGGCACGGGCACGGCGCTGGCCTCCGGCCTGGACCGGCCGATGGGCGTGGCGTTCACCGCGGACGGCGCCTGCCTGGTGTCGGAGTCCGGCGCGGGACGCGTCGTCTCGGTCGGCGGCTCCGGCGTGGACACCGTGGTGGACGGCCTGGAGGCGCCGCAGGGCATCCTCGTCCGCGGCGGGCGGCTCCTGATCGTGGACGCCGGCGCGAAATCCCTCGTCGAGGTCGACCTCGCCACCAAGGCCCGTACCGTCATCGCCCGCGACCTCCCGGTGGGCGCCCCGCCCGGCGTGGACCTCAAGCCCCTCAAGGGGCTGCCTCCCTTCACCGGGCCGCAGGGCCTCTTCGCGGGCATCACCGCCGGAGCCGACGGCACGGTCTATGTCTCCGGCGACGCCGAAGGCAGCGTCCTGGCGTTCCGGAAGGCGGGGTGAGCCGCGCCATGAGCCAGCACCTCCTCGGCCTGGACGGACGCGTCGTCATCGTCTCCGGCGCGGGCGGCGGCGGCATCGGCACCACGGTGACCGAGACGGTCGCTCGCGCCGGGGCCACCGTGATCGCGGTGAGCCGCTCCCGGGAGAACCTCGACACCCACGTCGGGCCCTTGGTGAAGGAGGGCCTGCCGGTCGTGCCCGTCGCCGCCGACGCCGCCACCGACGAGGGCATCGCGACGGTGATGGAGCGCGCAGTCGCCGCCGACGGCGAGCTGTACGGGCTCGTCAACGTCGCCGGGGGAGCCGCGCCCTCGGACTGGCGGCCTTCGACCCGGGTGACCCGCGAGTCCTGGCGCGCGCTGTTCACCCAGAACCTGGAGACGATGTTCTTCATGAGCCAGGCGGTCGCCGCCGAGCTGAAGACGCGGGGCCGTCCGGGTTCGATCGTCTCGATCTCCTCCATCAGCGGCATGAACACCGCGCCCTTCCACATCGGCTACGGCACGGCCAAGGCGGCGCTGGTGGCCGCGACCCGCACCATGGCCGTCGAGCTGGCCCAGGACGAGATCCGGGTGAACGCCGTCGCGCCCGGCGTGACCGCCACCCCCGCCTCGCGCACCTACGTCGAGGAGGACCCCGAGCGGGACCGCCGCGCCATCGCCATGGGCCGCCGCGGCCGCCCGGAGGAGCAGGCGGGGGCCATCCTCTTCCTGCTGTCGGACCTGTCGTCCTACATCACGGGTCAGACCCTCCTGGTGGACGGCGGCCTCAACCTCAAGTGGACGTGGCTGGCCGCCGACAACACCTCGCTCTTCCTCAAGGACGAGTCGTTCCGCGCCGAGATCACACGCTTCTGACCCTCTGGAGGCATCCATGAGCGAAACCACCGAGACACCCGCCGCGGCCGAGGAGCTGTCGCAGCCGCTCACGATCGGCGTGGAGGCGTACATCTCCGAGGAGTACGCCCGCGCCGAGCGGGACAGGCTGTGGCGCAAGGTGTGGCAGCAGGTCGGCCGGGTCGAGGAGATCCCCGAGGTCGGCGACTTCCTCACCTACGAGATCCTCGACGACTCCCTCATCATCGTGCGCACCGCGCCGGAGGAGATCCGCGCGTACTACAACGTCTGCTCGCACCGGGGCCGTCGGCTCGTCGACACCCCGCCGGGCGCGCGGGACGGCCGGGGCAGCGGCCGGCAGTTCGTCTGCGGCTTCCACGGCTGGCGCTACAACCTCGAAGGCCAGTGCACCCACGTGCCCGAGCGCGAGGACTGGCAGGGCCGCCTGGGCGACGAGAAGATCCGGCTCGGCGCGGTCAAGACCGACACCTGGGGCGGCTGGATCTGGATCAACATGGACCCGGACTGCGAGCCCCTCCTGGACCACCTGGGCCCCGCGGCCGTCCTGCTCGCCCCCTTCCAGCTGGAGAGATTCCGCTACCGGTGGCGCCGCTGGCTGGTCTTCGACTGCAACTGGAAGGTCGCCCTGGAGGCCTTCAACGAGACCTACCACGTGCCCTACACCCACCCGGAGTTCATCCCCTTCGGCGCGTTCCTCGGCTGGTCCCGGGCCCAGGGCAGGCACAGCAACATCGGCTACGACGCGCCCAAGGGCCAGGAGGGCGACCAGGGCAAGCTGCGGATCGGCGGCGGCACCGACGCCCGCGTCTCGACCGCCGAGATGCAGAACTTCATCTGGGAGAACGCCAACACCAACACCACCGAGACGCTGGTGGAGGTCGCCAACCGGCTGGTCGCCGAACTGCCGGAGGGCACGCCTCCCACCGAGGTGGCGAGGTACTGGCTGGAGACGGCGCGGCGCGAGGACGCCGAGCGCGGGGTGGTCTGGCCGACCATCGACCCGCAGGCCGTCGCCGCGAGCGGCACCGCCTGGCAGGTCTTCCCCAACTTCCAGATCGGGCACGGCCAGAACAACATGCTGTGCTACAGCGCCCGCCCCCACGGCTACGACCCCGACAAGTGCGTCTTCGAGGTCGCCGTCTACCAGCTCTACCCGCCGGGCGAGGCGCCCCGGACCGAGTGGCTCCACACCCCGCCGGACGACCCCGACTGGCGCACCGTCCTGCCGCAGGACTTCTCCAACATGGCCGCGGTCCAGCAGGGCATGAAAACGCGCGGTTTCACCGGCACCAAGCCCAACCCCTACCGCGAGCGCGCCGTGGCCAACCTGCACCGCAACCTGGCCGAGTACATGGGCACGGGCGAACCACGCGACCTGGCCTGAGAGGACCTCCCCCCATGCAGCACTGCGAACCCACGCGGACACCCGAGGTCGACGCCGCCGCCCTCAGGGAGAAGTACCTGGCCGAACGCGACAAGCGCCTCCGCCCCGAGGGCCAGAAGCAGTACCTGGCCACCGAGGAGGGCTTCGAGGACTTCTACGAGGCCGACCCGCACACGCCGGTCGAGCCGCGGGAGCCGGTCGTGGAGGACACCGACGTGGTCGTCCTCGGCGGCGGCTTCGCCGGGCTGATCGCCGGGGCGCGGCTCACGCAGGCGGGCGTCACCGGCTTCCGGATCCTGGAGCTGGCCGGCGACTTCGGCGGCGTCTGGTACTGGAACCGCTACCCCGGCATCCGCGTCGACTCCGACAGCTACTGCTACCTCCCGCTGCTGGAGGAGACCGGCTACATGCCCAAGGAGAAGTACTCCCACGGGCAGGAGGTCTACGAGTACTGCCAGATCATGGGCAGGCACTTCGGCCTCTACGACAAGGCGCTGTTCCACACCCTCATCCGCTCGGCGGAGTGGGACGAGGAGATCGGCCGCTGGCGGATCGGCACGAACCGGGGCGACGAGATCCGCGCCCGCTTCGTCGTGATGTGCCAGGGCCCGTTCAACAAGCCCAAGCTCCCCGGCATCCCCGGCATCAAGGAGTACCGGGGGCACACCATGCACACCGCGCGGTGGGACTACTCCTACACCGGCGGCGGCGTCACCGGCGGCCTGGACGGGCTCGCCGGCAAGAAGGTCGCCGTCATCGGCACCGGAGCCAGCGGCGCCCAGGTGATCCCGCACATCGCCCGCTCCGCCGAGCACCTCTACGTGTTCCAGAGGACGCCGTCCTATGTGGACGCGCGCGGCAACACGCCGACCGACGCCGAGTGGGTGAAGACCCTCCGACCCGGCTGGCAGGCCGAGCGGCAGCGCAACTTCCACACCGCGGCGTTCGAGGCGTTCGCCCCGGGCCAGCCGGACCTCGTCTGCGACATCTGGACCGAGGTGAGCCGCAACCTCGCCGCCCACCTGGACGAGACGAACGGCTGGGCCGCGCTGGCGGACCCGGCGAAGTTCATGGAGCTGCGCGAGCTCATGGACTACCGGGCGATGCAGCGCCAGCGCGACCGCATCGGCGAGATCGTCGAGGACCCGGAGACGGCCGAGAAGCTCAAGCCGTACTACCGCTTCCTGTGCAAGCGGCCGCTGGCCAGCGACGACTACCTGGAGACCTACAACCGCCCGAACGTCACGCTCGTGGACGTGTCGGAGACCAAGGGCGTCGAGCGCATCACCGAGAAGGGGGTCATCGTCGGGGGCGAGGAGGTCGAGGTCGACTGCATCGTCTTCGCCAGCGGCTTCGAGATCACCACCGACCTCGACCGGCGGCTCGGCATCCGGCCTTTCACCGGCCGCGACGGCCTCTCGCTCTACGACCACTGGCGCAGGAAGCCGCGCACCCTGCACGGTCTGATGACCGACGGCTTCCCGAACCTGATCTTCACCGGGTTCGTCCAGGGCGGCGTTTCGGCGAGCACGACGCTGATGTTCGAGCAGCAGGCCGACCATTTCTCCTACCTCGTCAAGGAGGCGCTGGACCGCGGCACGACGGTCGTGGAGCCCACGGCCGAAGCCGTGGACGGCTGGTGCCGGACCGTCGTGGAGACCGCGGTCGACAACACGAACTTCCAGCGCGAGTGCACGCCCGGGTACTACAACAACGAGGGCGAGCAGGAGATCCGGTCGCACCTGGGCGAGCCGTACTGGCCCGGTTTCTACGCGATGGGGGACCTGCTCCAGGCCTGGCGCGAGGCGGGCGACCTGGAAGGCCTCGTCCTGGACGGGTCCGATGGCTGAGCTGCGCTTCGACGACCGCGTCGCCGTCATCACCGGCGCGGGCCGCGGCCTCGGCCGCGCCTACGCCCTGCTGCTCGCCTCCCGGGGCGCCAAGGTGGTCGTCAACGACCCCGGCGGCAGCCTGACCGGAGAAGGCGACGACCCCGGACCCGCCGAGGAGGTGGTCCGGGAGATCACCAAGGCGGGCGGCGAGGCCGTCGCCTGCACCGCGTCCGTGGCCACCGCCGAGGGCGGCAAGGCGATCATCGACACGGCGGTCGAGCAGTACGGCCGGATCGACGTCCTCGTCCACAACGCCGGGATCGTGCGGTCGGCTCCGCTGACGGAGATGACGTACGAGGACTTCGACGCCGTCCTGGACGTGCATTTGCGCGGGGCCTTCCACGTCGTGCGGCCCGCGTTCCCCCTGATGAAGGCGGCGGGCTACGGCCGCATCGTGCTCACCTCGTCGATCGGCGGCCTGTACGGCAACCACAACGTCGCCAACTACGGCGTGTCCAAGGCGGGCATGATCGGCCTGTCCAACGTCGTCGCGCTCGAGGGCGCCGGCGCGGACGTCAGGTGCAACATCATCGTCCCCGGCGCCGTGACGCGGATGGCCGAGGGCATCGACACCTCCGCCTACCCGCCCATGGGAGCGGAGCTGGTGGCGCCGGTCGCGGGCTGGCTCGCGCACGAGTCCTGCTCGATCACCGGGGAGATGCTCGTGTCGATCGCGGGCCGCGTCGCCCGCGCCTTCGTCGCCGAGACGCCGGGCGTGCACCGGCCGTCGTGGACGGTCGAGGAGGTCGGCGAGCACCTCGGCGCCATCCGCGACACCGGCGACCCCTGGATCCTGCCGGTCGTGCCCTCGGCCCACGTCGACCACATCCGCAACAGCTTCGCCATGGCCATGAAAGGGCAGTGAGCATGCCGGTCAAAGTCTACGAACGCATCCTCGACCTCTTCGAGGCCGAGGGCATCAACACGATCTTCGGCATCCCCGACCCGAACTTCGTGCACCTGTTCCACCTCGCCGAGGAGCGCGGCTGGACCGTCGTCGCCCCGCACCACGAGGCGTCGGGCGGCTTCATGGCCGAGGCCGTGTCGCGGATGACGGGCAGGCCCGCCGTGTGCATCGGCACGCTGGGCCCGGGCATGGCGAACCTGGCACCGGCCATGATGTGCGCCCTGGTGGAGAACTCCCCGGTGATCTTCCTGGGCGGGCAGCGCGCCCGCGTCACCGAGCAGCGGGTCCGCCGCGGCCGTATCCAGTTCGTCAAGCAGTCCCCGCTGTTCGAGGCCTCGGTGAAGTACAGCGCCAGCCTCGAGTACGCCGACCAGACCGACGAGGTCGTCCGCGAGGGCATCCGCAGGGCCGTGTCGGGAACGCCCGGCCCGGTCTACATCGAGTACCCCTCCCACGTGATCCTGGAGGAACTCGACGTCCCGGAGGCGCTGCCGCCCGCGGCCTACCGCCTGGTCGGCCAGCAGGCCGGCCCCGGCCCGGTCACCCTGGCCGCGGAGGCCATCCGCGCGGCCGAGCAGCCGATCCTCCTCGTCGGGCACGGCGTCCACACCTCCCGCACGGGGGAGGCGGTCCGGGCGCTCGCCGAACTGATGGCCTGCCCGGTCATCCAGACCTCCGGCGGCACCTCCTACATCGAGGGCCTGGAGGACCGCACCTTCCCGTACGGCTTCTCGCCGTCGGCGATCGACGCGGTGGTCGAGTCGGACCTGTGCCTGGCCCTGGGCACCGAGCTCGGCGAACCCGTCCACTACGGGCGCGGCCGCCACTGGGTCGCGGGCGAGGCCGGACGCACCTGGATCCTCGTCGAGCAGGACGCCGAGGCGATCGGCGTGAACCGGCCGATCGACATCCCCCTGGTGGGCGACCTGCGGGCGGTCGTCCCGCAGCTCGTCGAGGCCCTCAAGGACACCCCGCGCGCCGCGTCCCCGCAACTCGCCGGATGGATCGAGCAGGACGCGGCACGGCTGGCGGAGCTGGCGGAGACGGCGCCGTCGGGAAGGTCCCCGGTTCACCCCTCCCGCCTGATCGTCGAGGCGACCAAGGCCTTCCCCGCCGACGGGATCATGGTGCGCGACGGCGGCGCCACGACCATCTTCGGCTGGACCTACTCCCAGGCCAAGCCGCACGACGTCATGTGGAACCAGAACTTCGGCCACCTCGGGACCGGGCTGCCCTACGCGGTCGGCGCGGGGGTCGCGGACGGCGGACAGCGCCCCCTGATGCTCATCACCGGGGACTCCTCCTTCCAGTTCCACATCGCGGAGCTGGAGACGGCCGCCCGCCTGAACCTGCCGCTCGTGTGCGTCGTGGCCGTCGACTACGCCTGGGGCCTGGAAGTCGGCGTCTACAAGCGCACCTTCGGCCAGGGTTCGCGGGAGACGGGCACGCACTGGAGCACCGAGACGCGCTTCGACAAGGTCGCCGAGGGCTTCGGCTGCCACGGCGAGTACGTGGAGTGCGAGGAGGACATCGCGCCCGCCATCAAGCGCGCCTACGCCAGCGGCAGGCCGGGCGTCATCCACGTGACGGTCGACCCGAAGGCCAACTCGGAGGAGATGCCGAGCTACGACGAGTTCCGTACCTGGTACGCGGAAGGGACACAGTGATGCGCGAACACCTGAAGTTCTACATCGGCGGCCAGTGGGTCGACCCGGCCGAGACCGGGACCATGGACGTGGTGAACCCCGCGACCGAGGAGGTCTGCGGCAGGGTGGCGGCGGGTTCGGCCGCCGACGTGGACCGGGCCGTCGCGGCCGCCCGCGCCGCCTTCGACGGCTGGGCGTCCACCGGCCGCGAGGAGCGCCTCCAGGTCCTCCAGAACATCCTCACCGAGTACCAGAACCGTGCCGGAGACCTCGCCGCGGCGCTGACCGAGGAGATGGGCGCGCCCGCCGCGCTCGCCGGAGGCTTCCAGGTCGGGCTCGGCGCGGGCCACCTGACCACCGCGATCGAGCTGCTCAAGGGCTTCGTCTTCGAGGAGCAGCGCGGCGCGACGCTCGTCGTCAGGGAGCCGATCGGCGTCTGCGGCCTCATCACGCCGTGGAACTGGCCGCTGAACCAGATCGCGGTGAAGGTCTTCCCCGCGCTGGCGTCCGGCTGCACCGTGGTGCTCAAGCCGTCGGAGCAGTCGCCGTTCACCGGGCAGATCTTCGCCGAGATCCTGGACGCCGCGGGCGTGCCCGCCGGGGTGTTCAACCTCGTACAGGGCGACGGCCTCGGCGTCGGTGTGCCGCTCTCCAGCCATCTCGGCGTCGACATGGTCTCCTTCACCGGCTCGACGCGGGCGGGCGTGGAGGTCGCGCGGAACGCCGCGCCGACCGTCAAGCGGGTGACGCAGGAGCTGGGCGGCAAGGGCCCGAACATCGTCCTGGACGACGAGGCGTTCGCCGCGAACGTCGCGCAGGGCGTCGGCGACATGATGGGCAACTCCGGGCAGACCTGCAGCGCCCCTTCGCGCATGCTGGTGCCCGCCGCGCGCATGGCGGAGGCCATCGGCATCGCCCGGGAGGCCGCCGCCGCCATCACCGTCGGCGACCCCCGGGGCGAGTTCGTGATCGGCCCGGTGGTCTCAGGAGCCCAGTTCGAGAAGATCCAGGCGCTGATCCAGAAGGGCATCGACGAGGGCGCCACGCTGGTGGCCGGCGGCACCGGCCGCCCCGAGGGGCTGGAGCGCGGCTTCTACGTGCGGCCCACGGTCTTCGCCGACGTCACCAACGACATGACCATCGCCCGCGAGGAGATCTTCGGGCCGGTCCTGACGATCCTCGGCTACGACGGCGTGGACCACGCCGTCGAGATCGCGAACGACACCGAGTACGGCCTCGCCGGCTACGTGGCGGGCGCCGACCTGGCCCAGGCCCGTGCCGTGGCCCGCCGCATCCGCGCGGGCTGGGTTGTGATCAACGGCGGATTCGACTTCAACTGCCCGTTCGGCGGTTACAAGAAGAGCGGCAACGGCCGCGAGTGGGGCGAGTTCGGCTTCCACGAGTACCTGGAGACCAAGGGCATCCTCGGCTACGCCCCCGAGGAGGCGGACGCATGAGCGCGATCGCGACGAGGAGCCTGGGCGGCGCCCTCGGGGCCGAGGTCCTGGACGTCGACGTCGAGCGGCTGCTGGGCGACGGCGGACTGCCCGAGGCGTGCATGGAGGCGCTGGAGGAGCACGGCGTGCTGCTCTTCCGCGAGCTGCACGCCGACGACGACGCGCAGGTGGCGTTCTGCCGCAGGTTCGGCGAGCTGGCCAGGTTCCCCAAGTACGCCGACCAGCACGTCATGGAGATCAGTTTCGATCCCGGCAACCCGAACGCCGAGTACTTCGCCAGCAACGACCACTGGCACATCGACGGCGCGCTGGACGACATCCCGGCGAAGGCGTCGGTGCTGAGCGCCCACGTGACGGCGGGGCAGGGCGGCGAGACGGAGTTCGCCAGCACCTACGCGGCCTACGACGATCTCACCGACGAGGAGAAGGAGCGGTACGCCGATCTGCGGATCGTGCACACCTTCGAGGCGATTCAGCGCCTGACCTACCCCGACCCCACGCCCGAGCAGCTCGCGGAGTGGGCGTCGCGGACCGTCCGGGAGCTGCCGCTGGTGTGGGAGCACCGGACGGGGCGCCGCTCGCTGGTGTTCGGGGCGACCGCCTCGCACGTCGCCGGGATGGACGTCGAGGAGGGCCGGGCGCTGCTCGCCGGCATCGAGCGGCGCGCCACCGCGCCGGACAAGGTGCTGCGGCACGGCTGGACGGTCGGCGACATGGTGATGTGGGACAACCGGGGCCTGGTGCATCGGGCGTGCCCTTTCGACCGGAGCGAGCCGCGCCGGATGCACCGCACCACCCTCCTCGGCGACGAGGCGATCAAGTGAGCGCGCGCACGGCGATCGTCACCGGCGGGGCCTCGGGCATCGGGGAGGCCATCAGCCGCCGCCTGGCGGCGGACGGCGTCCTGGTGGCGGTCTTCGACCGCGACGGCGCGGCGGCCGAGGAGGCCGCCGCAGCGATCGAGAAGGACGGCGGCCGCGCCGTCGGCCTCGCCGTCGACGTGACGGACCGGGCGGCCGTCGACGCCGCCGTCGCACGGGTGGGGGAACTGCTGGGCCGGCCGGTGATCCTGGTGAACAGCGCCGGGATCACCGCCTTCGGACCCTCCCTGGAGGTCTCGGCCGAGCTGTGGGACCGCGTGCTGGCCGTCAACCTGACCGGCACGTTCGCCTGCTGCCAGGCGGTGCTCCCCGGCATGGTCGAGGAAGGCTGGGGGAGGATCGTCAACATCTCTTCTTCCAGCGTTCACAGCGGCTCGCCCGGCATGGCCGCCTACGTGGCGTCGAAGTCGGGCGTCCTGGGCCTCACCAAGGTCCTGGCCCTGGAGTTCGCCAAGAAGGGCGTCACGGTCAACACGATCCCGCCCGGCTTCATCGACTCGCCCATGCTGCGCGACACCGCGAGCGGCGGCCGCCTCGACGTGGCGCAGCAGATCGAACGCACTCCGGTCGGCCGCATCGGCCTGCCCGAGGACGTCGCCGCGGCCTGCGCGTTCCTGGTGGGCGAGGAGGCCTCCTACATCACCGGTCAGGTCATCGGCGTGAACGGCGGGCGCAACACATGAGCGGGGAGACGCCACGGATCCCGCCCCTGCCTCAGGCGGAGTGGCCCCCGGAGCTGGTGGAGTCCGTCTTCGGTTTCCGGTCCGCCGTCCGGAGCGACGGCCCGGAGGAGGAGCGCCAGTCCGGCTCCCACCTCCTGGGCACCCTCGCCCGCCACCCGTCGCTGACCCAGGCCTTCCTCACCTTCAACGGCCACCTCTTGTCCCGCAGCACCCTGACGTCCGCCCACCGGGAACTCCTCATCCTGCGGGTCGCCCACCTGCGCCGCTGCGACTACGAGTGGGCGCAGCACGTGATCCTCGCGGAGAAGGCCGGCATCCGCCCGGCGGAGATCGCCCGGATCCCCGCCGGGCCGGACGCTCCGGAATGGTCGCCCTTGGAACGGGCCCTGCTGGCCGCGGCCGACGAACTCCTCGCCGACGGCACGGTGGGCAATGGCACCTGGAAGGCGCTCGCCGCCGAATTCGACGACCGGCAACTTATGGACGTCGTCTTCACCGTCGGCGCCTACGAACTGCTGGCCATGGCCCTGCGCTCCTTCGGCGTACAGCCCGAGCCCGCCCTCGCTCCGTATCTGTCCTGTCATAGGCCGTAGCGGGCGAGCACGTCCTCCCTGCGGGGGAGGAGGAACTTGCGGGCCATGCGGGCGCTGGTGAGCCAGGCGACGGCGTCGCCGTTCCTGGTGCTGGCGAGCATCCTGTCGACGAGATGGGGGGCGACCTCGTCGACGTGGTCGCACAAGATGTTGAGGATCCGGCGCTGGGCGGCGACCTGGTCGGGCGCGGCGGCGGCCTCGCGGAGCCAGCCGTCGGTGATGAGGATGCCGGGGCTGACCCGGCCGACCCGCACGCCGGTCCCGGCCACCTCCTTCACCAGCGCGCTGGTGAAGGAGTCCAGGCCGCGCTTGGTCGCGGAGTAGACGCCCATGCCGGGGCGGATGCGGCCGTCGCTGCCGCCGCCCAGGACGTTGAAGACCTGGCCGCCGCCGGCGGCCCGCATGCCGCGGACGGCGACCTGGGATCCGTGGACGGTGCCGAGCATGTTGGTGGTGACCATCGTGCGGACGGCGTCGGGCGTGGTCTCGACGATGGGCCTGGTGGTGTGGGCGACGCCGGCGTTGTTGATCCACAGGTCGACTCCGCCGAGTGCGTCCGTCGCGGCGGTCCACAGCTCCTCGACCTGCGCGGCGTCGGCGACGTCCAGGGCGTGCCCGTGGACCACCGCATCTTTTGCGGCTTCCGGCCGCAGCCTCGCGACGGCTTCGTCGACGGTCGTCCGGGCGCGTCCCGTGACGGCCACGGAGTGCCCGCGCCGGAGGAGTTCGCGGGCGAACGCGAAACCGATGCCCTTGGTGCTGCCGGTGATGACGGCCTTGCGCATGATCGCTCCTGGGAGAGGTGAGGGTGCGGGGGATCCCCTCGCACTCACCGGTACGCGCCTCCCGGTATGGCCGCGATCCTATGCCGCCTCCTCCCGGCTGAACACCCCTGTTCCGCATGAGAAACCGGTGTTTCCAAGGAAGGGGTTCGGTTTCCCGAACCCCCGGTTCGGGTGCGGGCACGATCGATCTTCGCGCCCCGTCCGCCGAGGATGAGGCCATGACGGAGATGACAGCGGATATCGGGACGGGATCGGTCGTCCGGGCGGTGGACCTGCACCGGGAGTACGGGCGCGCCGCCGCCGTGCGGGCGCTGCGCGGGGTGTCGGCGGCCTTCGCGCCCGGGACGTTCACGGCGGTGATGGGGCCGTCGGGCTCGGGCAAGACCACCCTGCTGCACTGCCTCGCGGGGATGGACCGGCCCACCCGGGGCTCGGTGCGGTGGGGGGACGCCGAGGTGTCCCGGCTGCCGGAGCGGCGGCTGGCGGAGCTGCGGCGCAGCCGCGTCGGGTTCGTGTTCCAGGCGTTCAACCTGATGCCGGCGATGACGGTCGCGCAGAACGTCGAGCTTCCCGGCCGGCTGGCCGGTGAACGGTCCGACCGGGGGCGGGTGCTGGAGGCGCTCGCCCGGGTGGGGCTGGCCGGGCGAGAGCGGCACCGGCCCGGCCAGCTGTCCGGTGGGCAGCAGCAGCGGGTGGCGATCGCGCGGGCGCTGGTCTCCCGGCCCCCGGTGCTCTTCGCCGACGAGCCGACCGGCGCGCTCGACCGGGCCACCGGACACGAGATCCTCGCCCTGCTGCGCGCCGGGGTGGACGCCGACCGTCGGACCTGCGTGATGGTGACCCACGATCCGGTGGCCGCCGGATACGCGGACCGGGTGCTGCTGCTCGCCGACGGCCTGGTGGCGGACGAGCTCCATCACCCCACCGCCGCCCAGGTCGGCGAGCGGCTGAGCAGGCTGGGGGAGGGAAAGTGATGGCCTCGATCGCCCTCGGGCAGATGCGCCGGCGTCCGGCCGCCTTCGCCGGGACGGCGGTCGCGCTCTTCCTCGCCGTCGCCACCATGACGCTGTTCGGCCTGCTGTTCGCCACCGACGTCACCACCCCGGAGGCCGTCCGGAAGGAGGCCGCCGGGCCCGGACTGATGGTGATCGCCGGTGCCTTCGGCGAGATCGCCGTGCTGATCGCGTTCTTCGTGGTGGTCAACGCGCTGGGCTTCGCGCTGCGCCAGCAGCACCGCGAGCTGGCCCTGCTGCGCACCATCGCGGCGACGCCCCGCCAGACGCGGCGGCTGGTGCGCGGCCAGGTCGTCGCGACCACGCTGCTGGCGGCCATACCGGGCTGGGTCATCGGTGCACTGGCGGCCCGCGGCCTTCTCGACGAGCTGCAGCGGCGGGGAATGGCGGCGCCGGACGCGCCGGTGCCGGTGGTCCCGTTGCCGATGCTGATCGCGCTGGCCGCCGCGCTCGCCGTCGGCCTGGCGGCCGCGGCCGTCGCGGCCCGGCGGATCTCCCGGATCGCGCTCGCCGACGCCCTCACCGCGAGTTCGACCGAGCACGGGCGGACGGGAGCGCCGCGCCTGCTCGCCGGGATCGGCGCGCTGGCGGGCGGCGGCCTGCTGCTGAACCTGGCCGCGACACGGCCGGCCGAACAGCTGGACAAGGCAGGGCAGGCGGCGCTGCTGGGTTCGCTGGTGCTGCTGGTCGCGGTCGCCCTCACGGGGCCGCTCGCGGCGCGCCTCCTGGTCGCCGCGCTGGGCGCGCCGGTACGGGCTCTGGCACCCGGTGCGGGATGGCTGGCCGACGCCAACCTGCGCGGTTACGCGCGGCGGTTGTCGTCCGCCGTGGTGCCGGTCGCGCTGCTCGTGGGATTGTCGGGCACCATGACGATCATGACGAGCACCGCCGGGCACGCCGCGGGCGGGACGGCGAGCAGCGTCACCTCCGACACGGACGTGTGGCTGCGCCAGGCCGAGCTGGTGCTGCTGACGTGCTTCGCCGCCGTCTCCACCGTCAACACCCTGATCGCCGTGACCGCCGACCGGCGCCGCGAGTTCGCGCTGCTGCGGCTGCTCGGCGCGACCCGGCCGCAGCTGCTGCGCATGCTGACCGCGGAGGCGGTGCTGACCGCGGCGGTGGGCGTCCTGCTCGGCGCGGCGGTCGCGGTCGCGGCGTCGGCGGCGTTCAGTTCGGCGGCCACCGGTTCGGCGGTGCCGCACGTACCGGTGGCCGACTGCGGGTGGATCGTCGCGGGCGCGGTGGCGCTGACCGTCCCGTGCATCCTGGCCACGGGGCTGCGCGCGGTGCGCGGCCCGGCAGCGGATCTGGTGGGCGGCAGTCGTGACTGAGCGGCGGCGGTACTTCTCCATCCGGGGCGGCGAGTGGGTCTTCGCCGTCGCCGGGCTGCCGATCGCGCTGTTCGGCGGCCTCTACGCCGTCGCCGTCCTGTACGCGGGGGTGCTGCTCTCGCTCACCGTACTCGGCCTGCCGTTCGTGGTCGCCGCGCTGCTGGGCGCGCGCGGTCTCGGCGCGCTGCACCGGCACCTGGTCCGCCGCCTGCTCGGCGAGGACGTCGAGGCGCCCGCCGGGCCGCCCCGCCCGTCGGGCGCGATGGCCCGCGGCCGTGCCGTGCTGACCGACCCGGTCGCCTGGCGGACGCTGCTGTACCTGGTGCTGCGGCTGCCGCTCGGCGTGCTCGGGTTCGCCGCCGCCGTGCTGCTCCCCCTCGGCTGCGGCTGGCTGATCGGTTTTCCGCTCTGGGGCCGTCTGCTGGAACCGGACCTGGGGCCGGCCACCTGGCTGGACGCCGCCTCCGTCGTGCTGGGCCTGGTCCTGGCGCCCGCGGTACCCGGCGCGGTCCGGGCGTTGAGCGGCGTGAACCGGCGGCTCGCCCGGCTGCTGCTCGGCCCGGCCCGCGCCCAGCAGCGCGTCCGGGAACTGGAGACCGCCCGCGCCACCCTGCTCGCGGGGAACACCGACGAACTCCACCGCCTGGAGCGCGACCTGCACGACGGCACCCAGGCCCGGCTGGTCGCCCTGGCCATCACCCTCTCCCTGGCCGACGACGCGCTCGCCCCCGCCCCGGACCTCGAAAGGCTGGGCGCCCTGCTGGACCGCGCCCGCGGCCAGACCGACGACACCATCGCCGAGCTGCGGCGGCTCACCCAGGGCATCAACCCGGTCGCGCTGGACGGCGGCCTCGGGGAGGCGCTGCCGGGCCTGGCCGCCGCCTCGCCGGTGCCCGCCACCGTCCGCCTGGACCTGCGGGAACGCCCGGACCAGGCGGTCGAACGGGCGGTCTACTTCTGTGCCGCCGAGCTGCTCACCAACGTCGCCAAGCACAGCGGGGCCCGCTCGGCCGAACTCGCGGTGAGCGCGGCGGGCGCCCAGGTCCGCCTGACCGTGCGCGACGACGGCCGCGGCGGCGCGGCTCCCGGCTCCGGCACCGGCCTGACCGGCCTGGCCGGGCGGCTCGCGGCGGTGGACGGCGTCCTGCGGGTCGACAGCCCGCCCGGCGGGCCCACGGCGGTCACCGCCGAGCTGCCGGCACGCCTGTGAAGATCAGCCCTCGTCCGCCAGGTAGGCCAGAACCGCCTTCACCCGGCGGTTGTCGGCGTCCGTCGCCCGCAGGTCGAACTTGGTGAAGACGGCGGCGACGTGCTTCTCCACCGCCCGCTCCGAGACCACCAGCAGCCCGGCGATGGAGCGGTTGGAGTGCCCCTGCGCCATCAGCTCCAGCACCTCGCGCTCACGCGGCGTCAGAGCCTCCACCCGGCTGCGCCGTCCACCGCGCATCAACCGGTCGACCACCTCCGGATCGAGCGCCGTGCCCCCGTCGGCGACCCGGTGCAGCGCGTCCACGAACTCCGAGGTCCGGGCGACGCGCTCCTTCAGCAGGTACCCGACGCCCGACGCCCCGCCCGCCAGCAGCCGGGAGGCCCAGACGGTCTCGACGTGCTGCGAGAACACCAGAATGCCGACCTCGGGCATCCGCCCCCGGATCTCCACGGCGGCCCGGATGCCTTCATCGGTATGCGTCGGCGGCATCCGGATGTCCACCACCGCCACGTCCGGCCGATGCTCCGCCACCGCGGCGAGCAGCCCGTCCGCCGTCCCGGCGGTCGCCACCACCTCGCACCCGCGGACCTCGAGCAACTCGACCATGCCGTCGCGGAGCACCACGGAGTCCTCGGCCAGTACCACGCGCAGCCGCCTGTCGATCACCCGGCCATTATCGCCCCCGACGCGCGGTACTAGGATGCGCGAGTGAAATGCCCTGAGTGTTCTGCTTTGGTGCAGGTCGACGAGGGCTTTCCCCTCTGGTGCGCCGCCTGCGAGTGGGGGCTTCCGGAGAACGCGACGGAGCGGAACGAGAGCACGCCCGCGGTGCGGCGGAGCCGGATCGATCCCGCCCGGTTCGATCCCGCCAGGTTCGGGGCGTACGTGCTCGCGACGGTGGTGCACGTCCTTCCGCCTGGACTGCTCGCCTCCGCGACCGCCCTGGTCATCCTTGGGCGCAGTGTCGTGGCCTATGTGATGGCCGCGGTCCTCGTCGCCGTCACGGTGACGCTCAGACCCCGGTTCGGACGGCTCGATCCCGACGCCGAGACCCTGAACCGGGAGGGCGCCCCGCACCTGTTCGGCCTGTGCGACGAGGTGGCCGCCGGGCTCGGAGGCAGGCCGGTGGACGTCATCGTGATCTCTCCCGAGTTCAACGCCGCCTACGCGGTACTCGGGCTGCGTCGACGGCGTACCCTGCTGCTCGGCCTGCCGTTGTGGCGGACCCTCACGTCCGGTCAGAAGGTCGCGTTGATCGGACATGAGCTGGCCCACGGGGTGAACGGGGACTGCCGACGCGGGCTGTACGTCGGGTCGGCCCTGGACGTTCTCACAACGCTGCACCGTACGCTCCATCCGGACCAGCTTTTCGGCGCTGAAGACGGCTTCATGTACGTGAGCCGTCTGGTGCTCACCCCTGTCCTGTGGGTGTGCCGCGGGGCGGTCGCCCTTCTCCGCCGCGGTCTGGAGCTTCTCACCGCGAGCTCCGGCCGCCGTGCCGAGCACCACGCCGACGAGCTCGCGGCACGCGTCGCCTCGTCCGAGGCGGTCGCCGGTCTGCTGGAGGCGATGACCGTGCTCGGCCCGACCGTCGAGTTCGCGGTACGGACCTCGCCGACGGTCCGCTCTCCGCTGCCCCTGTGGGAGCGCGTCGACCAGGCCGTCGCGGCGCTGCCCGACGGCGAACGCGAACGGCGGCTCAGGCTCGCCGCGCGGGAGGGCGCGCGGGTGGACGCCACCCATCCTCCGACCCGGCTGCGCATCGCCCACGTTCGCGCCTTGGGCTTGGCCGAGCCGCGCGTACGGCTGTCGCCGGAGACCGAGGCACGGATCGACGGTGAACTTGCGGCGGTCTCCGCCCGGATCGAACGGGACCTCGCCGAGACCGCCGAAGCCGCCCTCTACTTCTGACCGGAGGATCCGTACGCGGTGCTCATGGCGCCGTCTGTCGCAGGCGCTGCCGCAGCTTTTCGCCGACGTGGCGGTAGTCGCCCGGATCGACGGGCAGGAGCCATTGCAGGGCCTTGGTCGTCCCGCTCACGTTGAGGTCGAGGTCGTCCAGGACCTCGTCGATGTTGTGCATGGAGAACGGGATGACGTTGGTGCCGCGCGCGTGGCGGCCGCGGGTGCGCTCCTCCATCCAGGCCAGCCGCTCGGAGACGGCGCGCCGCCGCTCCTCGGCGGGAGGGACGGTGTGCAGGCCGGCGAGGTGGGAGGCGATCCACACCGCCGACATCTCGGCGGACAGCGGGCTGAAGAAGGAGGAGTTGTAGCCGGCGAAGGTCAGGTTCGGCACGTCGTGCGGGAGGATGTGGCGGTAGAGCGCGAAGTTCCCCCGTTCGTCGGTGAGGCGCCGCTGCACGTCCTCGTCGAGGAAGGGCACCTGCTGGCGGAAGCCGGTGGCGCAGACGATGAGGTCGCTCGGCACGAGGGAGCCGTCCGCCAGCTCCGCGTACGGAGCGCCGTCCTTCTCCAGGAGCCGGGCGATCGTCGTGTCCCGGGCGACCTTGACGCGGCCTTCGGCGACGGCTTCGAAGAAGCCCTCGGTGACGAGGCCGACGGTGCTGCAGGCGATGTCCTCGAAGGAGCCTCCGGGCACCAGGCCGAGGGCGGGGAGCCGGTACTGCCGGGACGCCACGGCCTGGACGCCGCGGATCATGGCACGGCGGAGCCCGTCGCCTCCACCGTGCAGGAAGCGCTCCGGGGCGGTGGGGGCGATGTAGCGGAACATGCCCTCGCCCAGCCGGGTGAGGAGCAGGTACTTGTAGTTGAGGAGGCCGCCGATCCTCCGGGGCGTCTTCCACAGGAGCCCGCGCGCCACGACCGTCGTGGTGGCGGCGACCCCGGCGATCTCGACCGCCACATCGCAGGCCGACTTGCCGTAGCCGACCACCACCACGTGCTTGCCGACGGCGTCGACCAGGTCGCGAAAGCCGCTCGCGGCGAGGATCCGCCCCCCGGCGGCCTCCAGCACCTCCACCCCCTTGAACGGCGGGATGAACGGTTCGGAGAAGATCCCGTTGGCGACCACCAGGTGGTCGAAGGGCTCGGTGCTCCCGCCCGCCGTGACGTCCCAGCCCGTCCCGTCCTCCCGGAGCGCGGCCCGGGTGACCTCGGTCGAGAGCCGCAGCGACGGCGCGAGGGCGAAGCGCTCGACGTACAGCTCCAGGTAGCGCTGCACCTGCTCGCCGGCCGGCCACTCGGGATAGTCGCGAGGCATCGGCAGCTCGGAGAACGCGTAGGTGCCCTTGTCGTTCTGGGTGCGCAGGCCCGGATAGCGGCGGGTGGCGCTCCAGACACCGCCCACGTCGGGGGCCTTCTCGAAGACGGTGACGTCGTGGTCGAAGTCGCGGAGCACTTTGGCCGTGCCCAGGCCGGCGAAGCCTGCGCCGATGACGGCGATCCTCATGGGTCCTGCCTTCGGTGTCGCGGATCGCTTCGAGCCTAGGAGCGGAAAGCCGCCATCGCCGCGCGCAACAACCGCGACTCACCATCCGGTCACCGAGTTGTCACCGAAGGTAATGGTGGTGGAGTGCCGGTCCCGCTCACCCGGTGTGCCCGGGGGCGCGGATGCGGCAGTCGATCAGCTCGTGCAGCTGGGCGCGGAAGTAGGCCAGGGCGGGGGAGTCGTCGGAGTGCGCCCGCCCCGTCTCGCAGGGCAGGCCGGTGCCGGCGAATCCCATGACCTGCCAGATGACGGTCCAGGCGAGGAAGCGGAAGTCCACGTCGTCGCGTACGCCCGTCCAGGTGCGGGAGGTCAGCGCCGTCTCGAGCCCGGGGGTGAACCCGTCGGGGAAGTCGAGGTCGATGGCGTCCTTGAGCGCGCGATGCCCCCACACGGCGTTCACCTCCGGGTAGGCGACCGTGAAGTCCACGGCCGCGTCCACCAGGCGGTGCACGCCTTCGACGCCGCCGGGGGCGTCCTTGGCGGCGGTCTCGAAGTACGTCTCCTCCAGCGTGCGGAAACGGTCGAAGACGGCGCGGTAGAGGAGCGGTTTGCCGTCCCGCAGGAGCCTGGACTCCCGGGCCTCCGCTCCTGCGGCGTGCGCGATCAGATCGAGACTCGTCGCGTCGTATCCCAACTCCGCGAACAGTCTGATGGCCGTGTTCAGGACCCGTTCGTCAGCCTCGGTCCCGTCGGCGGTTCCGTCGTCCCACACCCTTCCGCCCTCCCTGCCGGTACAACGCCTACAACGCCGGGGCCGTGCGCCGCCCATCCGGTGCGAGGGAGATCGTGGGTCTTGCCGGGGTAAGGACTTCGTTGCCCGGCGGCTCCGGAGAGCCGCCGGGCTCGGGGATCAGTACTTGATCATGCCGCGGATGTTCTTGCCGTCGCGCATGTCCTGGTAGCCCTGGTTGATCTCGTCGAGGGTGTAGGTGTTGGTGACGAGGTCGTCGAGGTTGAGCTTGCCGTCCTGGTAGAGGCGCAGGAGGCGGGGGATGTCGCGGCGGGGGTTGGCGTTGCCGAAGATGCAGCCGACCAGCTCCTTGCGCTGCATCGCCATGTCGAACAGGTTGAGCTTGACGTCCTCCTGGAGGATGGGCGCGACGGCGGTGAGCACGCCGCGGCCGCCCTTGGCGACCATGCCCATCATCGGGCCGATGAGCTCGCCGGTGGCCACGCCGGTGGTGAGGATGACCTTGTCGGCCATCGCCCCCCAGGAGATCTCGCCGACCAGGGCCATGGCCTCCTCGATGGAGGCGGCGGTGTGGGTGGCGCCGAAGTGCGGTGCCTTCTCGCGCTTCCACTCCACCGGGTCGACGGCCACCACGTGGCGGGCGCCGGCCAGGGCCGCGCCCTGCACGGCGTTCATGCCCAGGCCGCCGATGCCGATCACCACGACGGTCTCGCCCGGCCGCACGTCGGCGGCGTTGACGGCCGAGCCCCAGCCGGTGGTGACGCCGCAGCCGACCAGCGCCGCCTTGTCCAGCGGGATCCAGTCGTCGATCTTGACGCAGCTGCTCTCGTTGACCACGGTGTAGGGCGAGAACGTGCCGGTGCAGCACATGATGCCCAGGTCCGTGCCGTCCGCCGCGTGGTGGCGGGCGGTCATGTCGCCGATCTGCCGTCCGGCCAGCAGCACCGCGCCGTGGTCGCACAGGTGCTGGCGGCCCCGGGCGCAGGAGGGGCAGCGCCCGCACGCCGGGATGAAGGACAGGACGACGTGGTCGCCCTCCTTCAGCGTGGTCACGCCCGGCCCGACCTCGACGACCTCGCCGGCGCCCTCGTGCCCGCCGACGAGGGGGAACTGCTCCAACTGCATCAGTTCGGCGATGCCCGGGTCCAGGACCATGTCCCCGGTGACCATGTGCTCGTCGGAGTGGCACAGGCCCGAGGCGGCGAGCTTGATCTTGACCTCGCCGGCCTTCGGGTCGTCGAGCTCGATGTCCTCGACGCTCCACTCGCTGTTCTGCTTCCACAGGATCGCTGCGCGGGTCCGCATAGGGGGTTCCTCCTCGGGGAGAGGGGTGGTCAGGAGGCACTTACTGGTGGCCCAGCATGGCACTTCCCTACGATGGGAACAATAGGCAGGTCCGGGGGCATGGGGCACGGACCGGACGGCAGTGCGGCGAGGAGGCGGAAAGATGCCCAGACCGGCGCCGCAGCGGGTGACCCGGGTGGTGCTCACCCGTGAGCTGATCGTGCACACCGCGGTGGAACTGGTGGAGCGCAGCGGCCACGACGCCCTGTCGATGCGCGCCGTCGGCGAGGAGCTGGGCGTCAGCGCGATGGCCATGTACCGGCACGTGGCGAGCAGGGACGAGCTCGTCGCGGGCATCGCCGAGTACGTGATGGAGACCCTGGACGTGCCCGAGGAGGAGGCCGGGGACTGGCGGGAGGGGGCGCGGAGCCTCATGCGGTCGTTCCGGGCGACCGCGCGGGAGTACCCGCGGAGCCTGGCGCTGGCCCTGGAGTGCAGGACGGGCATCCCCGTCGCGTTGAAGGCGATCGAACGCGCCCTGTCCCTGTGCGCGCGGGCCGGGCTGGACGAGGCGACGTCCGTGCACGTCATGCGCTCCCTGATGGCCTACGCCCTCGGCACCCAGCTGCGGGAGGCGGGGATGGGCAGGCTCCTGGCCCGCCAGGAGGAGGATCCGGCCGACACCGTGCGCTCCCTGGAGCCCGCGAGGTTCCCCCACGTGGTGGCGCTGCCCGACGAGCTGGTCGACCACGGCTCGGACGCCGACTTCGAGTTCGGGCTGGAGCTGTTCCTCTCCTCGGTGGAGCTGATGGGCGGGCGCTGAGCCGCCCGGGGGCGTCAGGCGCGGGACCGGGGCAGCCGGTCGAGCGCCGACAGCAGCATCTCCAGCCCGATCTCGAAATCGGCCTCCGGATCGATCCGCATGAGATGGGGGGCCATGGCGATGACGTGGGGGAAGCTCCCCGGGTCGTCCTGGACGGTCTGGAACGCGGACTCGGGGGTCTGGTCGGGGGTCCGGAGGGCGCCGTTCTCCATCATCTGGGAGCCGATCGCATACGACATCAGCGCGCGCAGCACCCGGACCGAGGTCTCCCCGTCGAACCCGGCCGCGGCCAGGAGCTCCAGGGCGCGTTCGGCGGCCCGCCAGCTGAACTCCAGGTCGAGCCTGCTGGTGAGGACGAGGTACATGCTGCGCGGATAGGCGCGGGCCGCGCCGCGGAAGGCGCCGATCATGGCGCGGGCGCTGGCCTTCCAGTCCTCGCCCGTCTCCCCTTCGGGCAGGTCCAGACCGGACAGCACCGTCCGCGCCATGTCCGCCAGGAGGGCGTCCCGGTCGGGGACGTGGTTGTACAGGGACATCGTGCCGACGCCGAGCTCGGCGGCGACCCTGCGCATCGTCAGGGCCTCGGCGCCGTCCCGTTCGATGAGCGTGACGGCCGCCCGCACGATCGACTCCCGGGTCAGCGGCGGCCGCCCGGTTCGGGCCGCTGCGTTCCTCGCCATCCTCGTCCTCTTTCGGATCAGCCGTCGGCGCCGACGATGCGCAGCGCCACTCGGACGTAGCGGTCGGCCACGTCCTCGGGCGACCAGTCGCCGTCCTCGCGGTACCAGCGGGCGATGTCGACGCCCAGGGAGAGGAGGGCGGTGGCGGCGGCCCGGGGGTCGGGGACGTCGAAGACGCCGGCGGCCGCGCCCCTTTCCACCAGGGAGCGGAACTCGCGGCTGACCGCGCGGCGGAGCTCCCGGATCTCGGCCAGGTGCTCGGGGCTGAGGGCCGCCAGCTCGTAGTTGACGACGCGGGCGCGGACGTTCCCGCGGGCGTGGTGGACGGCGAACTCGCGGACCAGCCGGCGCAGCGCCTCGGCGGGGTCGTCGCAGGAGGCGGCCGTCTCGCGGACCAGGCGGAGCGTGCCCTCGTGGCCGGTGCGCGTGATCAGGTAGAGCAGCTCCTCCTTGGACCGGTGGTGCACGTAGAGGGCGGCGGGGCTCATCCCGGCGGCGGTGGCGATGTCGCGGGTCGTCGTGCCGTGGAAGCCCTTCTCGGCGAACGCGCGGACGGCGGCCTCGAAGAGCCGGGCGCGGGTGGCGTCGGCGCGGGCGGAACTGGAGGCATCGGTCGTCACCCGTCCATTCTTCCCCGGATCGCGGTATGCCGGTACCCTGAACTGACTAAGCGCTTAGTAATCCAAGGGAAGGTGCACCAGGTGAAGGTCTTCCAGAGCATCGAAGAGGTGGAAGGCGCGATCGGCGCCCACCTCGGGTACTCCGCGTGGCACACCGTCACCCAGGAGCAGATCGACACCTTCGCCAGGGCCACGGGCGACCACCAGTGGATCCACGTGGACCCCGAGCGGGCCGCCGGAGGGCCGTTCGGCACGACCATCGCGCACGGCTACCTCACGCTGTCGCTCGTGCCGATGCTCGTCTGGCAGGTCTACAAGCTCGAGGGCCTGAAGATGAGCGTCAACTACGGCGCCGACAAGCTCCGCTTCCCTTCCCCGGTGCCGGTGGGCTCCCGGGTGCGCGCCGGGGTGGAGCTGCTCTCCCTGACGCCCGGTAGCGGCGGCCACCGGCTGAAGGCGCGGGTGACCATCGAGCGCGAGGGCGGCGGCAAGCCGGTCTGCGTCGTCGAGTCGGTCAGCGTCCTGGTGCCCTGAGAAGAGGAGAACGATGACCGACGAGACGACCGTGCGCGAGGACCTGCGGCGGAGGGCCGCCGACTTCCTGGCCGCCCACGACCCCGCAGCGACCGAGCCGCTGGCCTTCCTGCGGGCCCGCTACGACGCGGGGCTGGCCTGGGTGAACTTCCCCGAGGGCCACGGCGGCCTGGGTCTGCCGCGCGCCCTGCAGCCCGAGGTGGACCGGCTCTTCGCCAGGGCGGGCGCGCCCGGCAACAACGTCCGGGGCAACGGCATCGGCCTGGGCATGGCCGCGCCGACGATCCTGGCGTTCGGCACCGAGGAGCAGAAGAAGCGCTTCCTGCGCCCGCTGTGGACCGGGGAGGAGATCTGGTGCCAGCTGTTCAGCGAGCCCGGCGCCGGCTCCGACCTGGCGGGCCTGGCCACCCGCGCGGTGCGCGACGGCGACACCTGGGTGGTCGACGGCCAGAAGGTGTGGACGTCGCACGCCCACAACGCCCGGTTCGCGATCCTGGTCGCCCGCACGAACCCCGACGTCCCCAAGCACCAGGGCCTCACCTACTTCCTGTGCGACATGGCCGACCCGGGCGTCGAGGTCCGTCCCCTGCGGCAGATCACCGGTGAAGCCGAGTTCAACGAGGTGTTCCTCACCGGCGTGCGCATCCCCGACTCCTACCGGCTCGGCGCCGAGGGCGACGGCTGGCGCGTGGCCAACGCCACCCTCAACAACGAGCGCGTGGCCATCGGCAGCGGCGGCGGCACGCCCCGCGGCGGCGGGATGGTCGGCGTGGTCTCCGACACCTGGCGCGAACGCCCCGAACGCCGCACCCCCGAGCTGCACGACCGGCTGCTGAAGCTGTGGGTGGAGGCCGAGGTCGCCCGGGTCACCGGGCAGCGGCTCGGCCAGAAGCTGCGCCAGGGCCAGCCCGGCCCCGAGGGGTCGGCCATGAAGCTGACCTTCGCCCGCCTCAACCAGCAGCTGTCCGGCCTGGAGGTGGAACTGCTCGGCGAGGACGGCCTGCGCTACTCCGACTGGACGATGGTCCGTCCCGACGGCGTCGACTTCACCGGCCGGGACGCCGGCTACCGCTACCTGCGCGCCAAGGGCAACTCCATCGAGGGCGGCACCTCGGAGATCCTGCGCAACATCGTCGCCGAACGCGTCCTGGGCCTCCCGCCCGAGCACCGCGTCGACAAGCACGTCCCCTGGAAGGAGCTCGACAAGTGAGCGAACTCGACCTGCTCTACACCGACGTCGAGGACGACCTGCGCGCCTCCGTCCGGGCCCTGCTCGCCGACCGGTGCGGTGCCCCGGGGGTGACGGCGCTCTACGACGGAGACCGCTCGATCGTCTCCGGCCTGTGGAAGGCGCTCGCCGCCGACCTGGGCCTGGCCGGGCTGCTGGTCCCCGAAGAGCACGGCGGCGCGGGCGCCTCGGCCCGCGAGGCGGCCGTCGTCCTGGAGGAGCTCGGCCGCTCCGTGGCGCCCGTGCCGTTCCTCACCAGCTCGGTCGTGGCGACCGCCCTCCTCCTGGAGACCGGCGCGGCGGGCGCCGCCCTCCTGGCGGGGCTCGCCGCCGGGGAGCGGACCGCCGCCCTGGCCGTCCCCCTCTCGGCCGCCCCGCAGGACGCGCCGCGCACCACGGTGCGGGCCGAGGGCGGACGCCTGACCGGCACGGTGACGAGCGTGGCAGGAGCCCTGGAGGCCGACGTCCTGCTCGTCCCGGCCCGCGCCGGCGAGACCGTCGCGCTCTACGCCGTGCCCGCCGCCGAGGCCGTCCGCACCCCGGTCGTCTCCCTCGACATGACCCGCCAGCTCGCCGACCTGGCCTTCGACACGGCCTCCGGTGAACCGCTCCTGACGGACGCCGCACCCGCGATCGGCCGGGCCCTGCTCACCGGTGCGGCCCTCCTCGCCTCCGAGCAGGCGGGCCTGGCCCAGTGGTGCCTGCACGCCACCGTCGCCTACCTCAAGGAGCGCAAGCAGTTCGGCCGCGTCGTCGGCGGTTACCAGGCGCTCAAGCACCGCCTGGCCGACCTCTTCACCGACGTCGAGTCCGCCGGTGCCGCCGCCCGCCAGGCCGCGGCCGCCCTCGCCGCCGGAGACCCGGACGCCGAGCTCGCCGCCGTCGTGGCCCAGGCCTACTGCGGCGACCTGGCCGTCCGCGCGGCGGAGGAGGCGGTCCAGCTCCACGGCGGCATCGGCATGACGTGGGAGCACCCCGCCCACCTCTACCTCAAGCGTGCCAAGGCCGACCAGATCGCCCTCGGCACCCCGGCCGCCCACCGCGCCCGCCTCGCGGTCCTGGCAGACCTCCCTCCCGCCCCGTGAGAAGCGGTTGCCGCCGTCCCCGTCCGGGGACGGCGGCGACCGCGAGGGTTGTGGGACCGCCCGACGGGGTGCTAGAACGATAATCTATATACAATATGAATTATCGTGAGAGGCGCGCATGGGTGAGGGACGGGTGCGGCTGGACGTCGACGGGCCGGTCGCGACGATCACCAACGACCATCCGGACAAGCACAACGCGTTCGACGACGCGATGGACCTGGCGCTGTTCGAGGTCCTCGGCGAGCTGAAGGAGCGGCACGACGTGCGGGCCGTGATCTGGCGGGGGGAGGGCAGGTCCTTCTCCTCCGGCCGGGACGTCGGGTCCCTGGGCGGGGGGCGGGTGGAGCTGACCCACCACGAGCTGATGAAGCGGGGGCACCGGGGGATCCAGCAGCTCTTCGAGATCGAGGCGCCGGTGATCGTCGCCATGAAGGGGTGGTCGATCGGCGCCTCGTTCCAGCGGGCGCTGCTGTGCGACATCCGGGTGGCGGCGCAGGGGGCGCGGATGATGCTGCCCGAGGTGGGGCACGGGGTCATCCCGGACACCGGCGGGGTGGGGCGGCTGTTCCAGATGTGCGGGCACGGGGTGGCCGCCGACCTGGTGCTGACCGGGCGGCCGATGGGCGCCGACGAGGCGCTCGCGCACGGCGTGGTCTCGCGGGTGGTGCCCGAGGAGGAGCTGGACGCCACCGTGCGGGAGATGGCCGAGAAGATCGCCTCCGCGCCGAAGGTGACGGTGAACACGGCGCGGCGCGTCCTGGCCCGGCTGGCCGAGCCGGAGATCCGCTCCTCGATGGCGGACGAGCTGGTGGGCCAGACGTTCGTCAGCACCTCCCACGACCTGGCCGAGATGCGCCGGGCCAGGGCCGAGAACCGCACGCCGAACTACACCGGGAGCTGACCATGACGGACATCCTGCGCGGGCTGCCCGAACCGCCGCCCGCCGGAGCGGGCGCGCTGCCCGAGGGGACCTTCGCGGGCACGGCGGTGCTCGTCACCGGCGGAGGGACCGGCCTGGGCCGGGCGATGGCCGTCGAGTTCGCCAGGCTGGGCGCTGACCTGGTCATCGCCAGCCGCGAGAGGGAGCACCTGGACCAGGGCGAGGCCGCCATCAAGGAGGCGGGCGGACGCGTCCTGGCCGTCGAGTGCGACATCCGCGACCCCGCGGGGATCGCCGCGGCCTTCGACGCCGCCGTGGAGGCGTTCGGGCTGCCGGGGGTGCTGGTCAACAACGCGGCGGCGAACTTCCCGGTGCCCGCCGAGGACATGTCGCCCAACGCGTGGCGGACCGTCGTCGACATCACCCTCAACGGCACGTTCTTCTGCGCGCGGGAGTTCGCCCGCCGCCACATGGCCGCCGGAACGCCCGGATCGATCATCAACGTCGGCGCCTCCTACGCCTGGACGGGAGGGCCGGGCTTCGCCCACTCGGCCGCCGCCAAGGCCGGCGTGAAGAACATGGTGGAGACCCTCGCGGTGGAGTGGGGCCCGTACGGCATCCAGGTCAACGGGCTGGTGCCGGGCATGTTCCCGCACGAGGACATGACCGCCGACATCAAGGGCAACCTCGACCGCACGAACGACAAGGACGCCTGCCAGCCCGCGATGCGCGTGGGCCGCCCGCGCGAGCTCGGCTGGGCGGCGACGTTCCTGGCCTCGCCGTACGCGCGGTTCGTCGCCGGCCACACCCTGGTCGTGGACGGCGCCAACTGGCAGCGGAGGAGCCTGACGAACCCGCCCGTCGTCACCGTCCGGGACCAGATGGGAAAGGGCCGGTTCCAGCCATGACGTCCCGTGAGGCCTTCGATGGACGCACGTCTCACCGATGAGCAGCGGATGCTGCAGCAGGTGGCCGCGGCGATCGCGGACGACCGGTCCGGGGGCTGGACGGCCCTGGCCGGGGCCGGGCTCGTGGGCCTGCACGCCCAGGCCGGGACCTGCGGCGCGGTGGCGGCGGCGCTCGTCGCCGAGCGGCTCGCCACGGCGCGGACCCCGGTGCCTTACGTGGGCGCCGGAGTCTGGGCACCGGCGCTCCTGGCCGCATCCGGGGCCGACGAGGCGCGAACGGCAGTGGAAGAGGGAGAGCTGCGGCTCGTCCCGGTGCTTCGCCCCGACCTGTCGGCTCCGGCCCGCGACGGAGAAGAGGGCGTCGCCTTCGACGCCGAGGGCGCCGACGCCGGCCTCGTCATCGCCGCCGACGGCCGCCTGCGCGCCGTGGCCCTCGGGGGCCCCACCAGGGGCGCGGACCTCACCAGGACGCTGCGCCGGGTCCCGGCCGACGCCGCGGATCGGGATCTGCCGCTCGGCGGACCGCTCACCGCCCGCGACCGCGTCCGCACCCAGGCGGTCGTCCTCGCCGTCCTGGCGGCCGACCTCCTGGGCACCGCGCAGCGCGCCCTGGACGACGCCGTCGCCCACGTCCGGGAACGCAGGCAGTTCGGCGTCCCCGTCGGCTCGTTCCAGGCCGTCCAGCACCTGGCGTCACACGCCGCCGTCCTCCTCGAAGGCGCCCGCAGCGCGATGTGGCACGCCGCCTGGGCCGCGACCGAGCTGACCGAGGACGAGGCGCTCCTCGCCGCCCGCCAGGCCAAGGCCGCCTGCTCCACGGCGGCCAGGGACGCCGCCGAGACCGCCGTCCAGCTGTTCGGCGGCATCGCCCTGACCTGGGAGCACCCCGCCCACCTCCGCCTGCGGCGCATCCTGCTGTCCAGGGCGGTGCTGGGCGACGAGTCGGCGCAGTACCGGGCCATCGCCGCCCGCAGGCTGGCCCCGGCGGGAAGGGACTGATGGACTTTCGCGACACCCCCGAGGAGGCGGCTTTCCGCGAGGAGCTGCGGGCATGGCTCGCCGCCCACGCCCCGGCGGGGCCGCCCGCCGACCCCGACGAGCGGGCGGCGTTCCTCCACGGATGGCACCGGGCGCTGGCCTCCGCCGGATACACGGGCCTGGCCTTCCCCGCCGAGTACGGTGGGCGCGGTCTGGCGCCCACCTACGAGGCGATCCTCAACGACGAGCTGGGGGCCGGCGGCCACCCGCCGCCCCCGGCCATCGGCCACATCACCAACGCCGTCCGGATCTTCGGCACCGCCGCGCAGAAGAGCCGCCACCTGCCGGTGATGCTCGCCTGCACCGAGCGCTGGTGCCAGGGCTTCAGCGAACCCGAGGCGGGCAGCGACCTGGCGGCCGTCCGCACCCGCGCCACCCGCGAGGGCGACGCCTACACCGTCGTCGGCCACAAGATCTGGACCAGCGAGGCGCTGTGGTCGCACTGGTGCCTGCTGCTGTGCCGCACCGAACCCGGACGGGAGGCCCACCGAGGCCTGTCCATGCTGCTCGTCCCCCTGGACACCCCCGGCGTCGAGTGCCGCCCCATCGTCACGGCCTCCGGCACCCGCGAGTTCGCCGAGGTCTTCTTCGACGGCGCCCGCGTCCCCGCCGCCCACCTGCTGGGGGAGCCCGGCCAGGGCTGGGAGATCGCCATGCGGCTGCTCGGCTACGAGCGCGGCCCCGCCGACATCGGCTGGGTGGCGCGCCTGTCCCGCATGCTCACCCTCCTGGAGAACGACATCCGCGACGGCTCCGTCGCGGCGGGCCCGAGCGCCCGCGAGGCCGTGGCCCGCGCCTGGGTCTCGCTGCGCACCCTGCAACTGCACGTCCGGCGCACGCTCTCCGCCCGCCTCGACGGCTCCCTCCCCGGCCCGGAGGGCTCCGTCGACAAGCTCCTGCTCACCGAGGCCGACCAGCTCCTCAACCACGTGGTCATGGACGTCCGCGGCGCCGCGGCGCTGGTCGAGGAGGACGCGGCGCTCGACGCCTACTTCTGGTCCCGCGCCCAGTCCGTCTTCGGCGGAACCCGGCAGATCCAGCACGACATCGTCGCCCGCCGCGTCCTCGGCCTCCCCGACGGCCGCGCCTCCCGCTGAGCGTCCGCGCGACCGGCACGGGTCAGCAGGCGTGCGACTCGGGGACGGCGGCCGTCCGGCGGTGGGGGAAGGCCGACAGCGCCTCGGGGCGCGACTCGCCGGTGGCCCGCAGGAGGTCGACGGTCAGGGAGCGGAGCTGGGCCAGGACGGCGTGGGCGGACAGGCCCAGGACGGGCGGGACCGCGGGGTCCAGGCGGGCGGCGGTGCGCAGCAGCGCCTTGCGGGTCAGGGGGAGCGCGCCGCCCTGGGGGAGCTCCTCGCTCAGGCGGGCCACCGAGCGGGACAGCTCGGCCATGCCCTCGGTGAGCATTTCGGGCACCTCTTCGCCCTTGTCGATGACGGCGACGGCGTGCCGGAGCATCACCCGCAGGTTGCGCAGGGCGTGGTCGAGGGGCTCGGCGGCGGTGAAGTAGGGGGCGAGGTCGCTCCGGTGGTGGAGCGGGGAGAGCGCGGCGTTCTCGTGGGCGGTCTGGAGGGCGCTGCTGTAGCCGTCCACGGTGCGCTGGGCGGCGCGGGCGCGTTCCAGGGCCGCGTCGGCGAGGGCGGGGTCGCGGTCGCGCAACGCGGACGCGGCGGTCTCGAGCGCCGCGCCGAGCTCCTCCAGGAGGCCGCGGACGTGCCGGGCGGCGAGCGCGGCGGGGTTGGCGGGCAGAAGCGCGATCACGGCCAGCCCGATCAGCCCGCCCAGGAGCGCGTCGGCCATGCGGTCGATACCGCCGGTGCCGCCGGGCGGGAGCAGCGTCGCCACCAGCACGGCGGACGAGGCGGCCTGCAGGGCGATCAGGGCGCCGCTGTCGAGCAGTACCGAGACGGACATGGCCAGGACGATGACGAGGGCGATCTGCCACGGGCCGCTGCCGATGGCCGAGATGAGGAGGTCGCCGACGCCGACGCCGACGCTGACCCCGGCGACCAGTTCGAGGACGCGGCGCCACCGCCGTCCGGCGCCCACCCCGATGCACAGCACCACGGCGATGGGGGCGAAGAAGGGCGCGGCGTGGCCGAGGACCTGTGTGGCGACGACCCAGGCGAGCGCAGCGGCGAGCGCGCACTGCACGATCGGCCGCGCCATGGTGCGCAGCCGCCCCGCCCGGGTCCTGAGACTCTCTTCGAAGGCTGACATGGCTCCACCATGATCCGCCGAACGGTATACGTCAAAGACATTGCTTGACCGGATTCCATAGAAGATATGTATAAGGCCTGCTCTAGGATGAGCCGGGTGAGCTTTCGCCAGATGGTGTACCTCGTCACAGTGGTCGAGGAGGGTTCGTTCACCGCCGCCGCCCAGCGCCTCGGGGTCAGCCAGCCGACGCTGTCCCACCAGATCCGCGCCCTGGAGCGGGAGGTCGGGGTCCCGCTGCTGGAGCGCGCGCCCGGCCGGGTCCTGCCCACCCCCATGGGACGGGAGTACCTGCCGCACGCCGAGGCGGCGCTGCGCGGCGCGCGGCTCGCCCGCCGCGCCGCCGCGGGGGAGAGGGGCCCGCTCCTGCTGCGGCTGGGCACCATGTACTCCATCGCCCTCGGCATCGTGCCCCCGGCCCTGCGGGCGTGGCTGGCGGCCGAGCCCGGCGCCGAGGTGGAGGTCGCGGAGTTCGCCTCGAACACCGCGCTGGAGGACCACGTCGCGTCGGGCGCCGCCGACCTCGGGGTCGGCCCGACGCCCGCCCGCTGGGCCGGTCCGGTGCACGCGCTCGGCGAGGAGGAGCTCCTCCTGGTCCTGCCCGAGGGCGACCCCCTCGCCGCGGACGGCTGTCGCGTTCTCGACCTGCGCGCGGCGGCGGACCGCCCGTGGGTGCTGTACGACGAGCGCAACGCGCTGGCCCCGCTGGCGGCCCAGGCCTTCGCGCAGGCGGGTTTCACCCCGCGCGCGGCGGTGCGCACCCGGCACACCGCGACCGCGCTGCAGCTCGCGGCGGCGGGGCTGGGGCCCGCGCTGATCCCCGAGAGCGTGCTGGAGCCCGGCCTGCCGGTGGCGGTCCTGCGCCCCGACCCGCCCGTCCACCGGACGCTGGCGGCCTACCTGGCGGGAGACCCCTCGCCCGCCGCCGCGGGCTTCCTCGCCGTCCTGCTGGGCGGCGCCCTTCAGCTCCCCGGGTCTCCCCGGTCCTGAGCGCCGGCCCGCCCGGCGAGCAGTTCGGTGAAGGCCAGTGCCGCGGGCGAGGGCTCGGCGCGGGTGAACGCCACGAGCCCGCGCACGATCGGCTCGGCGGGCCGCAGCACGTACGCGGCGTGCCGGGCCCGGACGACGTCGCGCGGGACGAGGGCGGGGCCGAGCCCGGCCGAGGCCAGCTCGACCGCGGTCGCCGTGTGGTGGACCCGGGCCGCGGCGCGCGGGGTGAAACCGGCGCGCGCGCAGGCCCGCAGGACCAGCGGGGCGAGCCCGAAGTCCGGCGCGTACAGCACCCACGGGCGGTCGGCCAGCGACTCCAGCGGGATCCCGCTCCGCCGGTGCCGCTCCAGCAGCGGGTCGTCCGGCGGCAGGACGACCAGCAGCTCCTCCTCGCCCAGCGGCCGGAGGGGGCCCGGCCACCCCTCGGGTTCGGTGCCGACCGCGATGTCGGCCTCCCCGCGCGCCATCGCCTCGACCAGCAGGTCGATGTGCGCGAACTCCGTCAGCTCCACGTGCACGGCCGGATGGGCGCGGCGCCAGGCGCCGATCGCGGGAGGCACGATGCCCATCGCCATCGAGTGCAGCGCCGCCACCCGCAGCTCCCCGGCCTCCAGGCGTGACGCCGCCCGCGCGGCCTCGATCGCCGCCCGCG
>NZ_BAAAHH010000022.1:117184-149755 GCF_039525175.1 Actinocorallia libanotica | reverse complement strand
GCCGATGGTACTGCATGGGAGACTGTGTGGGAGAGTAGGTCACCGCCGCAATCAACGTGTGAAAGGCCCTGGACATTCGTCCGGGGCCTTTCCGCATTTCCGGACCCTTTCCGCATTTCCAGGACTTTCCCACGAGGCGGGAGAACGCCCCCGGACCGGCCGGGGGCGGTGTCCTCTAGCCCAGGACGCCCAGGTCGGTCAGGGAGCTCTCCAGGAGGCCCTCAAGCCGTTCGACGGCGGTCGCGGACAGGGGCCTGCCGCGCTCCTCGGCGGGCAGCAGGTCGACCGCGCAGCGCAGATCCCAGTACGGGTGGTGGTCGTAGTTGCCCCGCACCTGCTCGAAGGCGGCGCCGAACGCGTCGGCCGCCTCGCGTCCGTACCGCAGCAGGAGGCTGCAGCGCATGTGGGCGACGTCCACGCCGATCGGCCCGTAGGAGGCGCGGTCCCAGTCGACGACGCCGCACAGCCTCCCGCACGCCCACAACGAGTTGTCGGGGTGGTAGTCGCGGTGGATGAAGTGCGGGGTGAACGCCGGCTGGGGGTCGGTGGCCACCTCCAGCGCCTTGTCCCAGATCCCGGGGTTGCGGGCGTGGAAGGGCGGCTGGCGGATCTGCAGCCGGTTGTGGGGCGTGTAGGGCGGCATGGTGGTGCCGCCCTTGACGTCGTGCAGGGTCACCAGGGCCGCGGCGAGCTGGATGAGGTACTCCGAGAGGTCCTCGGGCATGGGCCGCGGCGGGTGGCCGGGCAGCCGGGTGATGAGCAGCGCGGGGGCGTCGCAGCGGCCGCCGGAGGGGTCGGCGGCGATGAGCTGGGGGGTGGGGATCTCGCAGCCCGCCAGCAGGGCCAGGGCGGCGATCTCGCGTTCGGGCGGGAAGTCGCCGTCCCATTCGGTCCAGCGGCGCAGCACGAGCCGGTGCCGGGCGCCCGAGCGGGTCTCGACGAGCAGGGAGTGGTTGGTGTGGGAGGTGCCGCCGGTGATGGGGCGGATGGCCTGCACCGCGCTGCCGGGCCCCAGGCATTCGCAGACCCAGCGCAGGGTCGCCTCGCTCGGCGGCCTGCCAAGGGGAAGAGCCCTGGGGATCTGGGTGTCCAGTGGGGCGTTGGCGGTGGTCACGGGTCCATGTAAACGGATCGGGAACGGGTGGAGGAGTGATTTTGCGAAGACCGAACGTAACACTTCACCGGGTGCGCACGTGGCCTTACGGCTCGCGGTGGGCGCAAGGACGCCGCAAGGCCACGTCCGGTGATTTCCGTTACTCCTTGCCGTCCCGGCGGGGTCGGAGGAGGGCTTCGGCGAGGGCGAGCATCGTCTCTTCGAGGGTGGCGAGGCGCTTGAGGACGTCCTGGTGCACGGCCGACACCTTCTTGCTGACGTCCTCCTGGACGCCGTCGACGCGCTTGCCGAGCTCGGTCTGCACGTACTCCGAGCGCTTGGTGACCTCTTCGTGCACCGCGTCGGAGCGCTTGGCGACCTCGTCGTGCACGGCCTCGGAGCGCTTGATGACCTCCTCGAAGACGTTCTCGACGCGCTTGGCGACATCGTCGTGGATGTCGTCGAAGCGCTTGGAGATGTCGCCGCGGACGTCGTCGAAGCGGCGGGCGACGTCGTCGTGGGCGCCGTCGAAGCGCTTGCCGAGGTCCTCGCGGACGCTGCCGACCTGCTTGCCGACGCCTTCCATGGCGTCGTCGACACGGCGCATGAGGTCGTCCTGGATGCCGTCGACCCGGCGCTTGACCTCTTCCTGAACGGTTCGGGTGGTCTCGTCCAGGCGGCGGGCCAGGTCGTGGTGGGCGGCGTCGACGATCTTGGTGATGGTGTCCTCGACCTCGCCCCGGTCGGGACGCGAGCGCAGCTCCACGATGAGCGGGTCGGTGACCGTGCTGATCTGGCGCTCCAGCTCGTCGAAGCGCTCCTCGTAGTCGTGGGCGGGGCGCTGGGCCAGGTCGGCGAGCCTGCGGTGGACCTCCTTGATCTCCAGCGCGGCGGGGAGCTGGCCCACCCGTTCGCCGAGCGCGTCGAACCGGCTGTCGTAGCCGTCGATCCTGCCGGTGAGGCCGTCCAGGCGGCCGTCGAGCCCGTCCAGCCGGCCGGCCAGGCCCTCGACGCGGCCGCCGAGCGCGGCAAGGCCCTGGTCGGTGCGCTCGGCGAGCTCGCCGAGGGAGCGCTCCACCCGGCCGGTGATGCCGGTGATGGTGTGCTCGAGCTTCTCCGAGCGGTGGCCGAGCTCGGCGAGGGACTTGTCGAGCCGGTTGAAGCGGACGGAAGCGGCCTCCATGTTGCCCTGCAGCTTCTCCAGCCACTTGGTCATCTCGGACATGCGCTGGGTGGCGTGCTGGGTGGTGTCCATGAGCGCCTGGAGCCGGGAGAGGCCCTCGTCCACGTTCTCGGCGACGGCGCCGACGTCGGCCCACAGGGCGGGCAGCTCGCCCACCGGCCGGACGCGCTCGCCGACCGCCTCGATGTGCTCGGCGAGCCCCTCGGCCCATTCCGGGGGGCGGCCGGTGAGCTCCTCCATCCGGCCCCGCACGCCGTCCAGCTGGCCGGCCAGGCCGCCGAGCTCGCGTTCCCGGACCTCCCGCAGCAGCCATTCCATGCCCTCGAGCCGCTGGCGGATCTCGTCCAGGACCTGACCCTGTGAACGCGATTCGTACACATGGTCCTGCGCCGCCCTGGCGAGCAACTCCCGCATCCGGTCCGAGACCGGCTGACCCCCCGTCTGCAGGAAGTTGTGATTCGTTTCCACCCGTTGCCCCTTCTTGTGCCCGCCCCGGGAATTCCCGTCGGGGCGCGGCAGTGATTTGGAAGCCCATACTTTAGTGCTTGATCATGAAAATGCTGAGTCGCGCCAGGGATCGCGGAGAGTTTCAGAGAATCATGGAAATTGCGCGCCCTGGGGCGATGGTCCGATCAGTCCCGCCGGTGGCGGCCCTCGTAGGGAGCCGTGAAGTGGCCGTTGTGCTGCGCCGCGGCCAGCGGATATTCAAGATCGAAAACGCTGCTGTCGAGCAGCCGGAAGAGGCTCTGCTCGGTGGTGAACACCCCTCTGCAGAACCCGCATTGGGCAATGGTGATTTCGCCGTGCTGGTAGCTCGTCATTTCAGCACGGCATTTCGGGCAGAACAAGATCGCCTCGGTCAACGCCGACCCCCCGTCAGGCTGCTATTTCACCCACACTAGTAACGGCAATGCCCGAATGGATGCATTGTTTGCCCGATCCTGGGGAGCTCGGCGTCAGTGTTTGGGTTTGGCGCACAGCAGGGCGACGGGGGCCTCGCCCACCCGGGTGAGGACCACGGTGCCCTCGGCCGAGCCGGCCGAGCAGGCGGGGCGGAGGTCGCGGTGCAGCCGGTCGAGGTCGGCGGCGAAGCCGCGCTTCTTGAGCGTCAGCGCGCCGACGCCGTGGGCGCGCAGCGCGGCCTTGAGGCGCTTGACCGAGAACGGAAGGACTTCGCGGACCTCGTAGGCGGCGGTGAAGGGCGTCTCCTTCAGCACGTCCGAGGTGATGTAGGCGATCCGCGGGTCGGCCAGGCCGCCGTCCACCAGCGCCGCCGCCTCGCCGACGAGGTGGGCGCGGATGACGGCGCCGTCCGGCTCGTACAGGTAGCGGCCCCAGGGGCGCACCGGGGGCGTGGACAGCGCGGGGTCGGGGGCCAGGGTGTGCGTCTCGCCGTTCCGGAGCAGGGTGGCGCGGCGCGGCGGGCCTTCGGCGAGGCCGCCCAGCCACAGCGCCGCCTCCTTGACGTCGCCCCCGTCGGAGACCCACTCGGCGCACGCCCCCTCGGGGATGGCCTCGTACGGGATGCCGGGCGCGACCTTGACGCAGGCCGCCGGGGCGCGGGAGGCGAGCGCGAGCAGGGCGTCCAGCGGCGGCTCGTAGGCCTTGGGGTCGAACACGCGGCCGCGCGCCGTGCGCCGCCCCGGGTCGGCGAAGACCGCCGCGTACCCCGCCGGGTCCTGGTCGAGCGCGTCGCCCACCCGGGCGCGGGCGATCCCGTCGACGCCGAAGGCCGCCAGGTTGGCCGAGGCGACCGCGACGGTGAGCGGGTCGAGGTCGACGCCCGTGCCCGGCACGCCGGCGCGGGCGCGGAAGAGGAGGTCGGCGCCGATGCCGCAGCACAGCTCCAGCACCGTGCCCGAGTCCGCGTACTCGGCGAACCGCGCGGCGCGGTGGGCGGCGACCGGGGCGCGGGTGGACTGCTCCAGCCCCTGGGGGGTGAAGTACATGCGCGCCGCGTCCGCGCCGAACTTGGCGGCGGCCCTGGCGCGCAGCCGCACCTGGACGAGGGCCGCGCCGACCAGCTCCGCGGGGAAGCGGGCGCGCAGGCGCGCCGTGGTCGCCAGCAGCGCGCGCTCGGAGACGTCGGAGGCCGCCGCGGCGTCCAGGGCCTCCCGCCCGGCGGGAGTGCGCAGGGCCTCGAAATCGGCGATCTCCATAAGCCCAAGGTAGAGGCTTGGCGGGTGTCCGGTTGACTGTCCGGAGGGCACGGAATAATCTCACGGTTGGCACTCTCCCGGGGAGAGTGCCAATGCGACGAGCCCGGTCTGGCACCCGCGACGACAGGCCGGTCGAGGTCGCCTCCTTAAAGCAGACACGCACACTTCACAATCGAAGGGGAGGTCCGACATGTCGACCGCCACCAAGGTTGTTCTCAAGCCGCTCGAGGACCGCATCGTGGTCCAGCCCCTCGAGGCAGAGACCACCACCGCCTCCGGCCTGGTCATCCCGGACACCGCCAAGGAGAAGCCCCAGGAGGGCACCGTCGTGGCCGTGGGCCCCGGCCGCGTCGACGACAAGGGCGCCCGCGTCCCGGTCGACGTCTCCGTCGGCGACGTCGTCCTGTACTCCAAGTACGGCGGCACCGAGGTCAAGTACAGCGGCGAGGAGTACCTCGTCCTCTCCGCCCGCGACGTTCTCGCGATCGTCGAGAAGTAGTCGCGGCGGCGCCCCGCGGTTCTGAGGGCGGCGGGACGCCGACCGGTTTTCTTCGCTCCGCCCCGGCGGCCCCCTGGGCGGCCGGGGCGGAGCCTTCTGACCCGAGAGATCACGAGGAACAGTCGCCATGGCCAAGATCCTGGAGTTCGACGAGGGCGCCCGCCGCGCCCTCGAGCGCGGCGTCAACGCGCTCGCCAACGCCGTGAAGGTGACGATCGGCCCGCGCGGCCGCAACGTCGTCATCGACAAGAAGTTCGGCGCCCCGACCATCACGAACGACGGCGTGACCATCGCCCGTGAGGTCGAGCTGGAGGACCCCTACGAGAACCTGGGCGCCCAGCTCGTCAAGGAGGTCGCCACCAAGACCAACGACATCGCCGGCGACGGCACCACCACCGCGACCGTGCTCGCCCAGGCGCTGGTGCGCGAGGGCCTGCGCAACGTGGCCGCCGGCGCCTCGCCGCTGAGCCTCAAGCGCGGCATGGACGCCGCCGCCAAGCACGTCGCCGACGTGCTGCTGAAGTCGGCGATCGAGGTGGACGACAAGGCGTCCATCGCGCACGTCGGCACCATCTCCGCCCAGGACTCGCGGATCGGCGAGCTGATCGCCGAGGCGTTCGACAAGGTGGGCAAGGACGGCGTCATCACCGTCGAGGAGAGCAACACCTTCGGCCTGGAGCTGGAGTTCACCGAGGGCCTCCAGTTCGACAAGGGCTACCTGTCGCCGCACATGGTGACCGACCCCGAGCGCATGGAGGCCGTCCTGGAGGACGCCTACGTGCTCATCGTCGAGGGCAAGATCTCCAGCGTCAACGAGTTCCTGCCGCTGGCCGAGAAGGTCGCGCAGAGCAAGAAGGCGCTGCTGGTCATCGCCGAGGACGTCGAGGGCGAGGCGCTGGCGCTGCTGGTCGCCAACAAGATCCGCGGCACCTTCCTGTCCGTCGCGGTCAAGGCGCCGGGCTTCGGCGACCGCCGCAAGGCCATGCTGGGCGACATCGCCACGCTGACCGGCGGCCAGGTCGTCTCCGAGGCCATCGGCCTCAAGCTCGACAGCGTCGGCCTGGAGGTGCTGGGCCAGGCCCGCCGCATCACCGTCACCAAGGACGCCACCACCATCGTGGACGGCCTGGGCGACGCGCAGGCGATCTCCGACCGGGTCCGCCAGATCAAGGTCGAGATCGAGAACAGCGACTCCGACTGGGACCGCGAGAAGCTGCAGGAGCGGCTGGCCAAGCTGGCCGGCGGCGTCTGCGTGCTGCGCGTCGGCGCGGCCACCGAGGTGGAGCTCAAGGAGAAGAAGCACCGCCTGGAGGACGCGATCTCGGCCACCCGCGCCGCGATCGAGGAGGGCATCGTCTCCGGCGGCGGCTCGGCCCTGACCCACGTGGCCAAGGAGAGCTTCGAGGGCCTGGGCCTGACCGGCGACGAGGCCACCGGCGCCGAGGCGCTGCGCCGCGCGCTGGTCGAGCCGGCCCGCTGGATCGCCGAGAACGCCGGCCAGGAGGGCTACGTCGTCGTCTCCAAGATCCAGGCGCTGCCGGCCGGCCACGGCTACAACGCCGCGACCGGCGAGTACGGCGACCTCAAGGCGCAGGGCGTCATCGACCCGGTCAAGGTGACCCGCTCCGCGGTCACCAACGCCGCGTCGATCGCCGGCATGCTGCTGACCACCGAGGCGCTCGTGGTGGAGAAGCCCGAGGAGGAGGCGCCCGCCGCCGCGGGCGGCCACGGCCACGGGCACGGCCACGGTCACTGACCGCTGACGGGGAACCCCCGTGGAACCGGGAAGCCGGTTTCCATGGGGGTTTTCTGTATTCAAAACATGGTTTCATCGGACGCGTCCCGGCAATGTGACCATTCCGTTGTCGTCGTCGGTGAAGACATGAATCATTTCCCTGGGCATAGTGCTCTATGTGACGGAGGCTGCGATCGCCGGGACCGAGAGCGCTCACCTTCTGGTGCCGCGCCAGTCCCGAAGTGGGGAAAGCGAGCCTGATCTGCGGGAACTGGCGAGTCTCGCGGTGCAGGGGGATGCCGGGGCCACCGAGGTGCTCATCGGGCGGGTGCGGCCGATGGTGGTGCGTTATTGCCGGGCCCGGCTCGGCAGGGTTTCGGGGCAATATCACGCGGCGGACGATGTGGCGCAGGAAGTGTGCATCGCCGTCCTGTCGGCACTGCCGAGATATCGCGACATGGGACGTCCGTTCGCCTCGTTCGTGTTCGGCATCGCGGCGCACAAGATCGCCGACGCGCTGCGCAGCGCCGTCCGTACCGCGGTGCCGACCGAGGACCTGCCCGACGGGCCGGACGAGCGGCCGGGCCCGGAGGAGACCGTCGTGCGGTACCTGGAGGCCGAGCAGGCGCGGGTCCTGCTGCACCGGCTGCCCGGCCAGCAGCGCGAACTGGTGCTGCTGCGGGTGGTGGCGGGATTGTCGGCCGAGGAGACCGGTAATGTGCTCGGCATGACCGCGGGCGCCGTCCGGGTGGCGCAGCACCGGGCGCTGGCGCGTCTGCGTGCGATGGCGGTGGCGATGGAGGAGTCGGGTCGGTGATCGAGGGATCCGGGGACGGCGAGCCCGTTGATCTCCGGTCCCTGCGCGCCGACGACGCGCTGCTCGACCGGCTGGCCGCGCGCGGGCCGGGCCCCGCGGGCGAGCAGGACGCCGCCGCGCGGCTGCTGAGGGCGCTGCTGGAGGACGTGGACGCCGCGGACGCCCCCGCCGGGCCCCTGAGCGCGCCGGGCGCGCCGCGGCCGGCTGGGAGCCGGGCGAGGGCACGCAGCCGGGCCACAGCGCCGGAGCGGGGATGACGGGCGGTCCGGAGCAGCCTCAGGAGCGGCCGCCGGACTCCCGGCCCTCCTCGCTGTCGATCACGCCGTCGACGTAGCCCCTGGCGTACTCCCAGGTGACGTAGTCGACCGGGTCGGGATTGAGCGCGGGCTCGTGGACCCGCGGCTGCCCCTCCTCCAGGAGGTGGCGCAGGTTGCCCCGCAGCAGCTCCCAGTCGATGTAGTGGGTCTTGCCGCAGTCCTCGCATTCCACTGTGAGTCCGCGCACACCCAGCGGCTCCAGGAGGGTGCGGAAGACCTCGAGGTCGGTGAGGTCGGCGAGCACGTCCTCACGCTCCGCCGGACTCAGCGGAGCGATCTCTTCGAGCTCGCCGAGGGCGGCGGCCGGGTCGTCCGGGTCGCCTGCGAACGGGTCGAGCGGAGTTTCGTCGTGCACGACTCCAAACTACTGCGCCCGGCGTGATGGCGGGAAGTCGCAGGTCCTTCCGGGTGTTACCCCTACCATGGTGAGCAAAGCACGCAACCCCTGGAGGAAGGCCCAGCGATGAACTCCGCAGCGGAGACCGGAAAGTTCGCCCCCGTGGGCCTGACCTTCGACGACGTGCTCCTCCTGCCGGGGTACTCCGACCTCCAGCCCGGGGAGGCGGACACCACGACCCGGCTGTCCAGAGGTATCACCCTGCGGATACCCCTGGTCTCGGCGGCGATGGACACCGTCACCGAGGACCGCATGGCGATCGCGATGGCCCGCCAGGGCGGCATCGGCGTCCTGCACCGCAACCTGTCCATAGAGGACCAGGCCCAGTACGTCGACACGGTCAAGCGGTCCGAGGCCGGCATGATCACCAACCCGGTGACCTGCACGCCCTTCGCCACCCTGGCCGACGTCGAGGAGCTGTGCGCCCGCTACCGGATCTCCGGCGTGCCGGTCACCGACGAGCGCGGCGTGCTGCTGGGCATCGTGACCAACCGCGACACCCGCTTCGAGACCGACATGTCCCGCCCGGTGCGCGAGGTCATGACCCCGATGCCGCTGGTCACCGCGCCCGAGGACGTCTCCCGCGAGGAGGCGTTCGCGCTGCTGGCCAAGAACAAGATCGAGAAGCTGCCGCTGATCGACGCCGAGGACAGGCTGCGCGGCCTGATCACGGTCAAGGACTTCGCCAAGACCGAGCGCTACCCGCACGCCACCAAGGACGAGGAGGGCCGCCTGGTGGTGGCCGCCGCGGTGGGCGTCGGCGAGGACGCGGTGCGCCGCGCCCAGGCGCTGATCGAGGCCGGGGTCGACGCGATCATCGTGGACGTCGCCCAGGGGCACTCCAAGGGCGTCGCCGACACGATCGCCAAGATCAAGGCCAACTCCCGGGTGCAGGTGATCGGCGGCAACATCGCCACCTACGCGGGGGCCAAGGCGCTGGTGGACGCGGGGGCGGACGCGGTCAAGGTCGGGGTCGGTCCCGGCTCCATCTGCACCACCCGGGTGGTCGCGGGCGTGGGCGTGCCGCAGATCACCGCGATCCACGAGGCGGCCCGCGCCTGCGCCCCCGCCGGGGTGCCGGTGATCGGCGACGGCGGCCTGCAGTACTCCGGCGACATCGGCAAGGCCATCGCGGCCGGGGCGTCCACCGTGATGCTCGGCTCGCTGCTCGCCGGCGTGGACGAGTCGCCCGGCGACCTGGTCTTCGTGCACGGCAAGCAGTACAAGACCTACCGGGGCATGGGCTCGCTGGGCGCGATGCGCAACCGGGAGCGGGGCAAGTCCTACTCCAAGGACCGCTACGCCCAGGGCGAGGTCACCAGCGAGGAGAAGCTGGTGCCCGAGGGCGTCGAGGGCCAGGTGCCCTACCGCGGGCCGCTGGCCGCGGTGGCCCACCAGCTCATCGGCGGCCTCCAGCAGGCCATGTGGTACACCGGCAGCCGCACCATCGGCGAGCTGCAGGAGAACGGCCGGCTGATGCAGATCACCTCGGCGGGCCTGAAGGAGAGCCACCCGCACGACATCCAGATGACCGTTGAGGCCCCGAACTACCAGGGTCGATAGACTCTCTTGGTTCGTTACCGGGCAGGTTGCAGAAGGGTCTGATGGTGGCAGCTGAGGTTGAGATCGGGCGCGGCAAGAGCGGGCGCCGGGCGTATGCCTTCGACGAGATCGGCATCGTCCCCTCGCGCCGGACGCGCGATCCCGAGGAGGTCAGCGTCGCCTGGCAGATCGACGCCTACCGGTTCGAGATCCCGCTGCTGGTCGCGCCGATGGACAGCGTGGTCAGCCCGGCGACGGCGATCGCGGTCGGCCGGCTCGGCGGGCTGGGCGTGCTGGACCTGGAGGGTCTGTGGACCCGCTACGACGACCCCGAGCCGCTGCTGGCCGAGATCGCGGAGCTGTCCGACGAGCAGGCCACCCGGCGGCTCCAGGAGGTCTACCAGGAGCCGATCAAGGAGGAGCTGATCGGGCGGCGGATCGAGGAGATCCGCGAGGCCGGGGTCACCGTGGCGGCCTCCCTGTCGCCGCAGCGCACCGCCCGCTACTCCAAGGCGGTCGTGGACGCCGGCGTCGACCTCTTCGTCATCCGGGGCACCACGGTCTCGGCCGAGCACGTCTCGGGCCGGGCCGAGCCGCTCAACCTCAAGCAGTTCATCTACGAGCTGGACGTGCCGGTGATCGTCGGCGGCTGCGCGACCTACCAGGCGGCGCTGCACCTCATGCGCACCGGCGCGGCGGGCGTGCTGGTCGGCTTCGGCGGCGGCTCGGCGCACACCACCCGCGACGTGCTGGGCGTGGCGGTCCCGATGGCGACCGCGGTGGCCGACGTGGCGGCGGCCCGCCGCGACTACATGGACGAGTCCGGCGGCCGGTACGTGCACGTGATCGCCGACGGCGGCATGCGCTCGTCCGGCCACATCGCCAAGGCCATCGCCTGCGGCGCCGACGCGGTGATGATCGGCTCGCCGATCGCCCGCGCCACCGAGGCGCCCGGCCGCGGCCACCACTGGGGCAGCGAGGCCCACCACGGCGACGTGCCGCGCGGCACGCGGCTGGCGCTGGGCACGATCGGCTCCCTGGAGCAGATCCTGTTCGGCCCCTCGCACGCGGCGGACGGCTCGATGAACCTCATCGGGGCGCTGCGGCGGGCGATGGCGACCTCCGGCTACACCGAGGTGAAGGACTTCCAGCGCGTCCAGGTGGTCGTCGAGGACCGCTGAGGGACGACCGGTTTCGAGGGCGGGGACACCTACCGGGTGTGCCCGCCCTCACACGTTGCGGCACTTTTGGTTACTGATCGGTAATGATTGGCGGAGGCGGGGTTGCGCGCCCTTCCGGCATGGGAAGGGTCAGACCGCGGAAACCTGAGCGGGGGGTCGGCATGATCGGGCTGGGCAGTTCGCGGCTGGGGCCGCAGGAGCGCGAGCGGGCGCTGGAGCGGATGGCCGGTGAGGAGTTCGACGTCGTCGTGGTCGGCGGCGGGATCACCGGCGCCGGCGTCGCCCTCGACGCCGCCACCCGGGGCCTGAAGGTCGCGCTCGTGGAGGCCAGGGACTTCGCCTCCGGCACCTCCTCGCGCTCCTCCAAACTGATCCACGGCGGGCTGCGCTACCTGGAGCAGTACAACTTCGACCTGGTGCGGGAGGCGCTCACCGAGCGGGGGCTGCTGCTCCAGGTGATCGCGCCGCACCTGGTGCGGCCCGTGCCCTTCCTCTTCCCGCTGACCCACCGGGGCTGGGAGCGCTTCTACGTCGGGGCCGGCGTGGCGCTGTACGACTCGCTCTCGCTCTCGATGCGGACGGCGCGGGGCGTGCCCGCCCACCGCCACCTGACCCGCCGCCAGGCGCTGCGGGTGGCGCCCTCCCTGCGCAAGACCTCCTTCACCGGGGCGGTGCAGTACTGGGACGCCCAGGTCGACGACGCGCGCTACGTGGTGACGGTGCTGCGCACGGCCGCCGCGTACGGGGCGCAGATCGCCTCCCGCACCGAGTGCACGGGCTTCCTGCGCGAGGGCGAGCGGGTCACCGGGGTGCGCGTCCGCGACCTGGAGGGCGGCCGGGAGCTGGAGGTCAGGGCACGGCAGGTGGTCAACGCCACCGGCGTGTGGACCGACGACATCCAGCACCTCGTCGGCGGCCGGGGGCGCATCCACGTCAAGGCCTCCAAGGGCATCCACCTGGTGGTGCCGCGGGACCGCATCCACAGCGCCTCGGGGCTCATCATCCGCACCGAGAAGTCCGTTCTGTTCGTCATCCCCTGGGGCCGGCACTGGATCGTCGGGACGACCGACACCACCTGGACGTTCGACAAGGCGCACCCGGCGGCGTCCAAGGCCGACATCGACTACCTGCTGGAGCACGTGAACGCCTTCCTCAACGTCCCGCTCACCCCCGACGACGTGGAGGGCGTCTACGCGGGGCTGCGCCCGCTGCTGTCGGGGGAGTCGGAGGAGACGTCCAAGCTCTCCCGCGAGCACGTCGTCGCCCACCCCGTGCCGGGCCTGGTGATGGTCGCGGGCGGCAAGTACACGACGTACCGGGTGATGGCCAAGGACGCCGTCGACGCCGTCGCGCACGGGCTGGACGGCCGGATAGCGCCCTCCTGCACCGACCGCATCACTTTGGCGGGCGGTTCGGGCTACCAGGCGCTGTGGAACTCCCGGCGCCGCCTGGCCGCCTCCTCCGGGCTGCACGTGGCGCGCATCGAGCACCTGCTGCACCGGTACGGCACCCTCATCGAGGACCTGCTGGAGCTCGTCGCCGAACGCCCCGACCTGGCCAAGCCGCTGGCCAAGGCCGACGACTACCTGCGCGCCGAGGTCGTCTACGCCGCCACCCACGAGGGCGCGCGGCACCTCAACGACATCCTCTCGCGGCGCACCCGGATCTCCTTCGAGACCTGGGACCGCGGCCTGGGCGCCGCCGAGGAGGCCGCCACCCTCGTCGCCCCCCTCCTCGGCTGGACCAAGGAGGAGGCCGAACGGGAGCTGGAGCACTACGCCCAGCGCGTGCACGCCGAGCGGGCCTCCCAGACGTCGGAGAACGACCGGGAGGCCGACGCGCTGCGCCGCGGCGTCCCCGACCTCGTCCCCACCGCCGGCACGGAGGGCGAGCCGGTTCGCTGATCCGGGGGCGGTCCCCCGGACCCCCGGGGGACCCGCCGACCGATCCTCGCTTCGCCGCGGTCGGCCGGCGGTCAGGTGACGTCCACGATCGGCAGCCGGTAGGCGGCCGGGGCGGTGGGCGGGACCACCGGGTTCTTCGGGGTGACGGGGGACAGGCGCCGGTAGGGCTCGTCCTGGGGCGGACGGGTGTCGGCCTCGCCGCGGTTGGGCCAGAAGGCCATGGCGCGCTCGGCCTGGGCGGTGATGGTCAGCGACGGGTTGACGCCCAGGTTGGCCGAGATCGTCGAGCCGTCCACCACGTGCAGGCCGGGGTGGCCGTACAGGCGGTGGTAGGGGTCGATGACACCGGTCTGCGGCGAGTCGCCGATCACGCAGCCGCCGATGAAGTGCGCGGTCAGCGGGATGTCGAACAGGTCGCCCCAGCTGCCGCCGGGCATGCCGCCGGTCTCCTCGGCCATCATCCGCACGGCCTCGTGGCCGACCGGGATCCAGGTCGGGTTGGGCTCGCCGTGGCCGGGCCGGGCCCGCAGGTCCCAGCCGAACGGGCCGCGCCTGCCCTCGACGGTGATCGAGTTGTCGCGGGTCTGCATGACCAGGGCGATGACCGTCCGCTCCGACCAGCGGCGAAGGTTGGGCAGCCGGGCCAGGTCCCACGGGCGGACGACGACCTCGCCGAGGAACTTCAGCCAGCGGGGCCCGCCGCCGCCGTCGATGAGCAGGGAGCGCACCATGCCCATCAGGTTGGAGCCGTGGCCGTACCGGACGGGCTCGATGTGGGTCTGCTCGTCGGGGTGGAACGACGAGGTGATCGCCACGCCCTTGGAGTAGTCCTCGCCCTCGGCCTTGAACCGCTCGGCGCCCAGGATCGCCTCGGAGTTGGTGCGGGTCAGCACCCCGAGGTTGTCGGAGACGTGCGGCAGCGACCTCTGCGCCTTGAGCTTGTGCAGCAGCTTCTGCGTGCCGTACGTGCCGGCGGAGAAGACGACCTGCCCGGCGGTGAGCGTCTTGCGGTTGCGTCCGAAGGACCCCGTGCGGACGATGTCGACGGCGTACCCGCCCTCGACCGGCCGCACGTCGGTGACCCTGGACAGCGGCATGATGCGCGCCCCGGCCTTCTCCGCCAGGTAGAGGTAGTTCTCGGTGAGCATGTTCTTGGCGCCGTGGCGGCAGCCCGTCATGCACTCGCCGCACTGCGTGCAGCCCTTGCGCTCGGGGCCCTGGCCGCCGAAGTACGGGTCCTCGTGCCTGGCGCCGCCGTGCTTGCCGAAGAACACGCCGACGGGCGTCAGCCGGAAGGTGTGGGCCTTGCCCATGCGCTCGGCGACCCGCTTGATGACCTTGTCGGCCGGTGTCGTCGCCGGGTTCTGGACCACGCCCAGCATGCGCTTGGCCTGGTCGTAGTAGGGGGCGAGCTCGGCCTCCCAGTCGGTGATGTGCGCCCACTGCCGGTCCTGGAAGAACGGCTTCGGCGGCACGTACAGCGTGTTGGCGTACACCAGCGAGCCGCCGCCCACCCCGGCGCCGGCCAGGACGGTGACCATGCCGCCCTTCTTGCCGCGCACCACGTGGATGCGCTGGATGCCGGTGAGCCCCAGCCCCGGCGCCCACACGTAGGAGGGCAGCCGCCAGCTGGTCCTGGGCAGCGGCCGGTGGGCGGTGCCCTCGCCGCGGGTGTCGAAGCGGCGGCCCGCCTCGATGACGCCGACCTTGTAGCCCTTCTCGGTGAGGCGGAGCGCGGTGACGCTGCCGCCGAAGCCCGAGCCGATGACGAGAACGTCGTAGTCCACGGGTCCGTCCCCTACTTGAGCCGCAGGCGCTTGAGCGTCCTGATGGAGGAGGTGAGCAGGTCGGCGTACTTGGCGTAGGGCACGCCGGGAGGGGCGTCCAGCTCCATGAACCGGCTGGTGGCCAGCGTCTGCGCCTCGGTGTACTTCAGCAGGCCCTCGGCGCCGTGGCGGCGGCCGACGCCGGACTGCTTCATGCCGCCCATGGGGGCGTCGTGGGAGGCCATGGCCGCGCCGTAGCCCTCGTTGACGTTGACCGTCCCGGCCTGGATGCGGGAGCCGACGCGGCGGCCGCGGGCGAGGTCGCGGGTCCAGACCGAGGCGTTCAGGCCGTAGTGGGTGTCGTTGGCGCGCTCGATCGCCTCCTCCTCGGTGGCGAACCTGTAGACGCTGACGACCGGCCCGAAGGTCTCGTTGGCGCACAGGTCCATCTCGGTGGTGACCTCGGTGAGGATGGTCGGCTCGTAGAACAGCGGGCCGAGGTCGGGCCGCGCCCTGCCGCCCGCCACGACCGTGGCCCCGGCCTTGACGGCCTGCTCGACGTGCGCGGTGACGGCCTCCAGCTGGCGCGGGTAGGTCAGCGAGCCCATCTGGGGCTCGAAGTCCAGGGACGAGCCGAGCTTCATCGCCTTGGTGGCGGCGGCGAACTTCTCCAGGAAGGCGTCGTACACCTTCTCGTGCACCAGGAGGCGCTCGATGGAGATGCACAGCTGCCCGGCGTTGCTGAAGCACGCCCGGACGGCGCCGCGGGCGGCCTTGTCCAGGTCGGCGTCCTCCAGCACGACCATCGGGTTCTTGCCGCCGAGCTCCAGGGAGTAGCCGATGAGCCGGGGCGCGGCCTTCTCGGCGATGAGCCGTCCGGCGCGGGTGGAGCCGGTGAAGGCGATGTAGTCGGCGTTCGCGATGAGCTCGTCGCCGATCTCGCCGGGCTCGCCGACGACGACCTGCCACAGGTCGCGGGGCAGCCCGCACTCGATCATCAGGTCGACGCACCACAGGACGCTCAGCGCGGTCTGGGTGTCGGGCTTGTGCACGACGGCGTTGCCCGCCAGCAGGGCCGGGATGGTGTCGCCGACGCCCATGCTGATCGGGTAGTTCCACGGGGTGATCATGCCGATCACGCCCTTGGGCTGGCGGAACTCGTAGGTCTTCACCGCCAGGGGGAAGGCGCCCTGGCGGCGCCGGGGCGCCAGCAGCTTCGCGGCGCGGCGCGCGTAGTACAGCGGGCCGAGGGTGACGTCGAGGAACTCCTCGAAGGCGTGGCGGCGGGCCTTCCCCGTCTCCCACTGGAGGATGTCCAGGATCTCGTCGCGGCGGGCGATGAAGGCGTCGACGAAGCGCAGGACGGGCTGCGCCCGCTCGGCGGGGGACAGCCGCGCCCACGCGCGCTGGGCGGCGCGGGCCTTGGCGTACGCCTGCGTCACGTCCCCGGCCGCGGAGAGCGGCACGGTGGCCAGGGGCTCGCCGGTGAACGGCGCGTTGATCACGGTGGTCGCTCCGGAGGAGTTCACCAGCGCGGTGATCCTGGCGATGACAGCGTCGGACAGGGGGCGGGAGGAAGCCGTCTGGGTTGCCATGCCGGTCAGCATATGACCGAGTGGCCAGGTTTGGATACCCGCAAGTAACACCATATGGCCACCCGGTCACAGTGGAACAGATCACTACCTTGGAACGATCCACATCGGAAAAGACGAGAAAGACCGGGGCCCCCCGGTGTATCTGAAAGGAGAGAATCTCAGGGAAGGGGCGCGCATGACTGCTTCCACACGACGGAACGGGAGAGCCGGCCGCCAGGAGAAGCGGTCGCGGACCCGCAACGCGCTCCTGGACGCCGCCCAGCGGTTGTGGGCCGAGCGCGGCATCCACGGGGCGTCCCTGGACGACATCGCCGGCGCGGCCGGGCTCACCAAGGGCGCGGTGTACTCCAACTTCGCCGGCAAGACCGACCTGCTCTTCGCCCTCCTGGAGCGGTGCACCACCCACGGCGAGGGACTGGGCCGGCGCTGGGACGGCGACGACGACGAGGACCGGCTGCTGGGCCAGCTCCTGGTGGAGTTCTGGCTGTACGGGATGCGCGACTACTCGGCGGGCTGGCGGATCGCCGACTGGTACCAGTGCCAGCGCAGCGAGCTGGCCGAACGGCTGGAACGGGACGCGCCGCCCGGAGCGGATCCGGACGGCGCGCGAGGGGACGGCGGGCCGGCCCTGCCGGCGCAGGACCGCGCGGTCCTGGCCATGGCGCTGGAGCTCGGCCTGGCGCTGCAGCACCTGCTGGACCCCGACCGGGTGCCGGCCGGGCTCTACGACAGCGCGATGCGGCTGGTGCTGGGCGCTCCCCCTACTCCCACTCGATAGTGCCCGGGGGCTTGCTGGTGACGTCCAGGACCACGCGGTTGACCTCGCGGACCTCGTTGGTGATCCGGGTGGAGATGCGCTCCAGCAGGTCGTAGGGCAGGCGCGACCAGTCGGCGGTCATCGCGTCCTCGCTGCTGACCGGGCGCAGCACCACCGGGTGGCCGTAGGTGCGGCCGTCGCCCTGCACGCCCACCGAGCGCACGTCGGCCAGCAGCACGACCGGGAACTGCCACACGTCGCGGTCGAGCCCGGCGCGGGTGAGCTCCTCGCGGGCGATGGCGTCGGCCTCGCGCAGCAGGTCCAGCCGCTCGCGGGTGACCTCGCCGATGATCCGGATGCCCAGGCCGGGGCCGGGGAAGGGCTGGCGCCAGACGATCTCCGGCGGCAGGCCGAGCTGCTCGCCCAGCGCCCGCACCTCGTCCTTGAACAGGGCGCGCAGCGGCTCGATCAGGGAGAACTGCAGGTCCTCGGGCAGGCCGCCGACGTTGTGGTGGGACTTGATGTTGGCGGTGCCGGTGCCGCCGCCGGACTCCACCACGTCGGGGTAGAGGGTGCCCTGGACGAGGAACTCCACGTCCTCGGAGGCGGAGATCTCGCGGGCCGCGGCCTCGAAGACCCGGATGAACTCCCGGCCGATGATCTTGCGCTTCTCCTCCGGGTCCCGCACTCCGGCCAGGGCGGACAGGAAGCGCTCCTCGGCGTCCACCACGTGCAGCTTCACGCCGGTGGAGGCGACGAAGTCCTTCTCGACCTGCTCGGACTCGTTCTTGCGCATCAGGCCGTGGTCGACGTACACGCAGGTCAGCTGCTCGCCGATGGCGCGCTGGACCAGCGCGGCGGCCACCGCGGAGTCCACGCCGCCCGACAGGCCGCAGATGGCGCGCCCGCGGCCCACCTGGCGGCGGATCTGCTCGATCGACTCCTCGGCGATGTTGACCATCGTCCAGTTCGGGCGGACCCCGGCCAGTTCCAGGAAGCGCTTCATCACGGTCTTGCCGTGCTCGGTGTGCAGCACCTCGGGGTGGAACTGCACGCCGTACAGCCCGGCCTCGGGGTTCTCGAAGGCGGCGATCGGGGTGACGGCCGTGGTCGCGGTGACCTTGAAGCCCTCGGGCGCGCGGCTGGCGTAGGTGCCGTGCGACATCCACACCTTCTGCGCCAGGGGGAGGCCGTCGAAGAGCGAGCCGCCCAGCACGTCCAGGTCGGTGCGGCCGTACTCGGCGACGTCGGTGCGCTCGACCACGCCGCCCAGGGTCTGGGTCATCGCCTGGAAGCCGTAGCAGATGCCCAGGACCGGGACGCCCGAGGTGAACATCTCCACGGGCACGGCGGGGGCGCCCGGCTCGTACACCGAGGCGGGTCCGCCGGACAGGATGATCGCCTTGGGCTTCCTGGCCAGCATCTCGCTGACGGGCATGGTGGACGGCACGATCTCGCTGAACACCTGGCATTCCCGGACACGCCGGGCGATCAACTGCGCATACTGCGCGCCGAAGTCAACGACGAGAACAGTGTCGAACGACTGTTCGGTCACGGGCACGGGAGAGCCTTTCGCGGCGAAGACAGGGAGTGACCACAGTCTACGGGCTCCCACCGTGCGTGAGCGCTGCTCCCGGAGGTGCCCGGAACGTTCGAGGTCCGCCGGTTTTCTCCAGGTAGGTTCTTGTACATTCTTCATCAAACTCCCCCTGGGTGGCGGCCTGAGTCACCCCCGCCCCACCCGTCCCCCCGAGGAGCTCCGTGAAGCGCGCAGGGAAGTACGCCGTGCTCGGTCTGGCGGTCGCGGCGGCCGCCTCCGTTCCCCGGATCGGGCAGGCGCCCGCACCGGCCGCGGCCCTGTCCCCGGAGCGGAGTGAGATCTGCGTCACCGGCGCGGCGCCGCACGCGCACGACGGCGCCGCGCACTCCCAGGCGCGGGTGCGCCAGGGCGCGCGGGTGGCGGAGCCCGGCTCGCGGGTGAGCGCCCGGGTGGCCGAGCAGGTCGAGCGGGAGCTGGACCGGCAGAAGATCACCGGGAAGCTGCTGCGCGCCACCGGCGACAAGAAGTGGATCCACGTCCCGGTCCGCTTCCACGTGCTGCACAACGGCACGAAGGGCAAGCTCACCAAGAAGGCGCTGAAGGAGCAGATCAAGGTCCTCGACGCGGCCTACCAGGGCAGGAAGGGCGGCGTCGACACCAGGATCAACTTCTACCTGAAGCAGATCACCTGGACGAAGAACAAGAACTGGTTCAAGCAGCCGCGCCGGTACGAGAAGGCCTTCAAGAAGAAGCTGCGCAGGGGCGGCGACAGCACGCTCAACATCTACACCGCGGACCTGGGCACCGAGCTGCTCGGCTGGGCGAGCATGCCGTGGGACTACAAGAAGAACCCGGTGCTCGACGGGCTGGTCATCCACCACGGGAGCCTGCCCGGCGGGAAGATCAAGGATTACGACCTGGGGTACACCGCGGTGCACGAGGTCGGCCACTGGCTCGGGCTCTACCACACCTTCGGCCGCAACTACCCCGACCAGGACGGGTGCGCGGCGGGCGACCTCGTCGGCGACACCCCGTCGCAGAAGGAGCCCACCGAGGGCTGCCCGAAGAACGCGCCCGACAGCTGCCCCGCCTGGGGGCGCGACCCGATCCACAACTTCATGGACTACGCGCACGACAAGTGCATGACCGAGTTCACCCGGGGACAGGCCGAGCGGATGCGCAACGCCTGGGCGCGCTACCGCCCCTGAGCCAGGGCCAGCAGCCCGCGGTGGGCCGGGAGCACGCCCTCGGGCAGCTCGTCCGGGGGGAACAGCCGCGCCTCCAGGATCTCGCGCCGCTCCAGGCGGAGGCCTTCCAGGCCGCCGGTCAGGACGGCCTCGTAGGCGATTTCGATCCGCAGCCGGTACCCGCTGGTCACCTTCAGCAGCCGCCCGACCTCCGCGGACAGGCCCGTCTCCTCCCGCAGCTCGCGGGCGATCGTGTCCTCGTGGCGCTCGCCGGCGCGCGCGTAGCCGGTGGGGAAGCCCCACTGGCGGTCCAGGGGCCACAGCCGGTGGCGCAGCAGCAGGACCCGGCCGTCCGGAGCGCGGACGACGCCGGTGATCCCGCAGTTGAACTTCGCGTGGGCCAGCCACAGCAGCCGCCACTGGTGGGATCCGCGGATCCTGCGCCACAGCGTGGCCGGCAGATCGTCCATCGGCCCACCGTACCGGCCGCGCACGCGAGAAGGCCCCCGCGGGAGCGTCCTCCCCCGGGGGCCTTCGGCGTCATCGACCGGTCAGGCGGGCGTGAGCGCCTTCTCCGCCTCCAGGACGGCGGCGGTGGCGTTGACGACGGCGGCGATGCGCAGCGCCTCCTGGACCAGCTCCCGCGACATGCCCGCCTCGCGGAGGACCTTCTCGTGGGACTCCAGGCAGCGGCCGCAGCCGTTGACGGCCGAGACCGCCAGGCACCACAGCTCGAAGTCGACCTTCTCCACGCCCGGCTTGGCGATGACGCTCATGCGCAGCTTCGCCGGGAGGGTGGAGTAGGTCTCGTCACCGATGAGGTGGGTCGAGCGGTAGTAGACGTTGTTCATCGCCATGATCGCGGCGGCGGCCTTGGCGGCCTCGAACGCCTCGGCGCTGAGGTAGTCGCCGGCCTCGGCGGAGACCGCCGCGATCACCTGGGCGCTCTTGGTGGACAGCGCGGTGGCCAGCACCGTGCCCCACAGCTGCTGCTCGCTCAGCTGCGAGGTGCCGGTCACCGAGCCCAGGTTGAGCTTGATGTCCTTGGCGTAGGACGGAAGGGCGTTCTTCAGGCTGTCGATGCTCATGGTCAGGCGTCCGCGAGCAGCTTGCCGGCGTCCAGGGTGTTCTCGCCCTTGTTCCAGTTGCAGGGGCACAGCTCGTCCGACTGCAGGGCGTCGAGGACCCGCAGGACCTCCTTGACGTTGCGGCCGACGGAACCGGCGGTGACCATGACGAACTGGATCTCGTTGTCGGGGTCGACGATGAAGGTGGCGCGCTGGGCGACGCCGTCCTTGGTCAGGATGCCCAGGTCGTTGCACAGGTCCCGGTTGAGGTCCGAGAGCATCGGGAAGGGCAGGTCGCGCAGGTCCTCGTGGTTCTTGCGCCAGTTGTAGTGCACGAACTCGTTGTCCGTGGAGACGCCCAGGACCTGGGCGTCGCGGTCGGCGAAGTCCTCGTTGAGCCGGCCGAACTCGGCGATCTCGGTGGGACAGACGAAGGTGAAGTCCTTGGGCCAGAAGAACACGACCCGCCACTTGCCCTCGTAGGACTTCTCGTCGATCGTCTCGAACGCGTTGTCGGCGTCGAGCGAGACGCAGGCGGTCAGCGAGTAGGCCGGGAACTGGTCACCGATCGTAAGCACAGGGCACTCCCTCAAGGACTGAGACGGGTGGTCGGCAACCAGGATCTCGCAGGTATCGTCATGTGAGAAATCAGCCCCCCGGGATGTCAGTGATAGGAGTTCCTTATCAGCCGCCCGACAGTGGCCCAGCTGCGGGCCTTTCTCGCCGTGGCCGAACACCTGCACTTCCGCGAGGCGGCCTCCGTGCTGCGCATGAGCCAGCCCGCGCTCTCCGGCGCCGTCGCCGCGCTGGAGGACTCCCTCGGCACGCAGCTGCTGGAACGTACCACCCGGAGGGTCCTGCTGACCCCGGCGGGCGAACGGGTGGCGCGGCGCGCCGCGGTGGTCATGGCCGAGCTCGACCGGCTGTCGGAGGAGGCCGCGGCCGACCAGGGTCCGCTCAGCGGCCCGCTGCGGCTGGGCGCCATCCCGACCGTGGCGCCCTACCTGCTGCCCACGGTCCTGCCCGCCCTGCAGCGCGCGTTCCCCCGGATGGAGCTGTCCGTGCGCGAGGAGCAGACCGCCCACTGCACGGCCGAGCTGATGGCGGGCCGGCTCGACGTGGTGGTGCTGGCCCTGCCGGTCACCGCGCCGGGGCTGCTGGAGCTGCCGCTGTACGAGGAGGACTTCCTGCTGGCCGCGCCCAGCGGCTACGAGGTGGACGAGCCGGTGGCGCGGGACGCGCTCGGGGACTTCGAGGTGCTGCTGCTGAACGAGGGCCACTGCCTGCGCGACCAGGCGCTGGAGGTCTGCCGGGAGGTCGGCGCGCGGGCCGCCGCGGCGACGTACGCCACCAGCCTCACCACGCTGGTGCAGCTGGTGGCGGGCGGACTCGGTGTGACTTTGCTCCCAGAATCGGCGGTTCCCTCAGAAACCGCGCGAGAGGGGATGACCATCCGGCGGTTCGACGGGCCCGCGCCGCGGCGCGCGATCGGCCTGGTGCACCGGGCCACCTCGCCACGGGCGCGGGAGTTCGCGCTGCTCGCCGAGGTGGTGCGCGGGGCCGTGCGGGAGCGGGGCTGGCGGGTCCGCGTCAGCGCCTGAAACCCCGGGCTGCGAGAAAAGTTGTCAACGTGCCGCCCGATCCTCACTTTGAGGTACAGAATGATTGCTCAACGTGATGATTCTGGGGGGCATGTTCATGGCAAAGACTCCTATGGACCTCTCCGTGCACGGCCGGCGCACCGAAGCCGAGCTGGTGATGGCCGAGGACCTCCTGCACGCGGGGACGGACCCCGCCGACCTCGACGACGAGTGGCTGCTGGCCCGGCCGATGCGGATGCGGCACCTGCTGGGCCGCCGCTGAGCGGTGCCGGCCACGTTCCCCGGTCCCAGGTCCCAGGAGGCTGTGATGCATCTTCGGAGTGGTTCCCCGTCACCCCTGCTCAGCGTGATCGTGCCCTTCCACGACGTCGCCGGCTACCTCCCCGCCTGCCTGCGCTCCCTGGCCGGGCAGACCTACCCGGAGCTCGAGGTGGTCCTGGTGGACGACGGGTCCACCGACGACGGCGCGGTCGCGGCCAAGGCGATGGCCGAGCGCGACCCCCGGTTCCGGCTCCTCCAGCAGGAGAACGCCGGGCCGGGCCCCGCCCGCAACGCCGGCGTCGCCCACGCCACCGGCAGGTACCTCGCGTTCGCCGACGGGGACGACGTGGTGCCGCCGGACGCCTACCGGCTGCTGGTGCGCTCGCTGGAGCGCACCGGCTCGGACTTCGCCACGGGCAACGTCCAGCGCATGTCCGAGGGCAGGACGTGGCAGTCGTCGCTGCACCGCGACATCTTCACCGAGCCCCGGGAGCGCACCCGCGCCGGCGAGCACACCCTGCTGGTGCGCGACCGCACCCCCTGGAACAAGGTGTACCGGCGCTCGTTCTGGGACGAGCACGGCTTCACCTTCCCGGCCGGGCTGTACGAGGACCCGCCGGTCGTGCTCACCGCGCACGCCGTCGCCCGCGCCGTGGACGTGCTGGCCGACACCGTCTACCACTGGCGCAGGCGGCCGGGCTCCATCACCGAGGAGCGCCACGACCCGGCCAACCTCCTGCAGCGGCTGCGCTCCGCCGAGTGCGTGCGGCACGAGCTGGGGGTGCGGGCGCCGGGGCTGGTGCCCGCCTACGACCGGCACGTGCTGCTCGGCATCGAGCTGCGGGTGTTCTTCAGCGCGCTGACCGCCGGGGACGGCGCGCCGCCGACCGGCGCGGACGCCGCGGCGCTGGCCGAGGCCACCGCCCTGGCCGTCCGGCTGGCCGGGGAGCTGGGCCACGAGGGCGCCGGCGAGCTCACCGCCTACCAGCGGCTGCGGCTGCACCTGCTGCGCACCGAGAGGCTGTCGGACCTGCGGGAGCTGCTGCTGTCGCAGAAGGCCGGCGGGAGCCGCGCGGTGCCCGTGGTGCGCGACGGCAGGCACTGGCACGCGGCCTACCCCTTCGCCGACACCGTGCCGCACGGCCTGTGCGACGTGACGCGCGAGCTAGAGGTGGTGTCCGCGATCGACCGCGCCTCCTGGGCGGGCGACGTCCTGGAGCTGGAGGGGCACGCCTACATCAGGCACCTGGAGGCCGAGGAGTCACGGATCCGGCTGTGGCTGCGGCCGGAGGGCAGGTTCGGACGGATCCGGGTGCCGCTGGAGCGGGTGGACCGGCCGGACGTCACCGCCGACTCCGGGCAGGACCTCGTGTGCTACGACCGCTCCGGCTTCCGCGCCCGCGTGCCCGCCTCGTCGCTGCGGATCCTCGGCCGGATGCGCCCCTCGGACTGGCGGCTCCAGGTGGAGGTGACCAACCAGGGGGTGCGGCTGCGGAGCACGCCGGCCGCGCCGCGCCGGACGGTGCAGAAGTGGCCGTCGGCGGTCCGGCTGGAGCGGATGAACGCCGTCCTGCGCGTGGAGGCGGGCGAGGACGAGGGCCAGTACGCGCTGCGGGTGCGCCCGCAGGAGGCGACGCTCGTGGCGCACCGGCTCGAAGGCGGGCTGCTGGTCCTGGAGGGCACGCTGACGCGGGCGCCGCTGGGGCCGCTGCAGATGGTGCTCGCCCGCAAGGACGCCCGGGTGCGCCTGGGCGTGGAGGTGAACGGGCTGCGCTTCCGGGTCGAGGTGCCCGTCGCCGCGGGCGGCTGCCTGTCCACCGGGGCGTGGGAGGTGCGCCTGGGCGGATTCCGGGTGCAGGTCGACTGCCCCGACGGCGCCCACCCGGCGCCCGGCGGGGAGGTGGCGGTGAGCCGGACCAGGCACGGGGTGCTGCGCCTGCTGGTGCGCCGGCCGCGGCCGGTGGTGCGCCAGGTGGCCTGGGCCGGGGACGGGCTGCTGGAGCTCTCCGGCTCCTACCTGGGCCGGAAGCGGTCGGCGGAGCTGGTGCTGCGGCACCGGCGGACGGGGGACGAGCACCGGATCCCCGTGGAGTGGCGGGACGAGGGCTTCACCGCGGAGCTGCGGCCGCAGCGCATGCCCCGCCCGTTCGGCGAGACGGCGCTGGGCGGCGGCCGGTGGACGCTCCACCTGGACGGGGCCGCGGTGCTCGTCGCCCGCGACGCCCTGCGCGCCCTGCCCGGGCCGCGCGTGTGCGGCGCGCACGAGTACACGCCCGAGCTCTACCGGCTGGACGCGCTGGAGCTGCGGGTCAAGGCCGGGCCGCACGGCGACGAACGCGGCCGGTACGCCCGGAGCGTCCTGCTGCGCACGGTCTACCGGGAGCGGCGCGCCCAGGGCGTCCGCGACCTCGCGCTCTTCGACTCCTACCGCGGCCGGGAGTACTCCGGCGACCCGCGCGCCCTCTTCGAGGAGCTGCGGCGCAGGGAGCTGGGCGTGGAGTGCGTGTGGGTGAGCGCGGACGGCTCCTTCCCCGCGCCCGAGGGCGCGCGGCTCGTCCAGGCGGGCGGCCGCGAGCACATGGAGGCGCTGGCCTGCGCCCGGTACGTCTTCGGGAACTTCGTCCAGGAGCCCTGGTACACCGCGGCCTCCGGCCAGACGTACGTGCAGGGCTGGTACGGCGCGCCCTTCGGGACGCCCGGGGGCGAGGGGCTGGAGGCGGCCCTGCGCCGGGAGGCGGGCCCGTCCTGGCGCGAGTACGACGTGCCCCGGTGGAGCCTGCTGCTGGCCTCCGGCGCTCATGCCGAGAACGAGCTGCGGGAGGCGCTCGGCTACCGGGGGGAGATCCTCGCCACCGGCCGCCCCCGCACCGATCCGCTGCACCGGCTGGAGGCGTCCGAGGCGGCGCTGCGGCTGCGCCGCGCCCTGGACGTGCCGGAGGGCGCGCGGGTCGTGCTGTACGTTCCGCCGGGTCCGAACGGCCGGCCGGGGCACCCGCCCGTCTTCGACCTCGACCGCCTCGCCGCGGCCCTGGGCGACGGCCACGTGCTGCTGTCCCGGGCGCCCCACCCCTTCGGGGACCGGCCCCGTGCCGCCGCGGCGCGCGACGTGACGTCCTGGCCGGACCTCACCGAGCTGTGCCTGGCCGCCGACGTGCTGGTGACCGGCCACTTCCCGGCCCTCGCCGACTTCGCCGCCACCGGCCGCCCGGCGGTCCTGCTCTCAGGCGACCCCCAGGCCCCGGCCCCCGGCCCCGTCGTCGCCAACACCGAGGAGCTGATCGACGCGCTCACCCGTCCGCAGGACACCGCCGACCGGCACCGCGCCTTCGTCGAGCGGTACTGCCCCCACGACGACGGCTGGGCCGCCGCCCGCGTCCTGGACCACCTGGGCCTGAAGTGACGGCCCCGCTCAGTCCCGCCGCACCAGCCGCCGCGCCACCACCAGCAGCAGCACCAGCACCCCGACCAGCGGCAGCACCCGCCTGAGCCGCCCGGCCCGCTCCGTCAGCTCGTACAACTCCAGCGCGTCGTCCCCGCCCCGCTCCGCCACCCGCCCGGCGGCGCCGGAACGAGCCTCCACCGAGACCTCCGCCTCCACGGTCTCCACGGAGACGAGGGGCTCTGCCCGCTCGACCACGACGGGCTCGGGCTCCGCGGCGGCGACGGGCTCTGCCCGCTCGGGCTCGGCCGCGATGGGCTCCGGCTCCGCGGAGGCGATGGGTCCGGGCTCCGCGGTGGCGGCGGGTGCCGCCTGCTCGATCTCGACCACGATGGGCTCTGGCTCCGTGGGGGCGGCGGACTCTGCCCGCTCGGGCTCGGTCGTGATGGGCTCGGGTCGCACGGGCTTCGGCTCGGGTGCCGTGGTGAGGAGGGTGTTGAGGTTGGCGGCGAAGCGGGTGAGGAGCTTGGCGCCGGTGTCGTGGACGAGGGAGGCGCCGAGAGTGGCGGCGCGGCCTTCGGTGAAGGTGAGGCGGGTGTGGAGGGCGACGCGGGCGGAGGAGTCCGTGGCGGGGAGGACGACGGCCTGGAAGGAGCCGGTGACGGTGCCCTGGCCGCGGGCCTCGCGGGCGGAGACCTCCAGGATGGCGGTGCGGGTCAGGTCGTCGACGACGGCGAGGCGGACGGTGCCCCGGTAGGTGATGGTGGTGGGGCCGAACTTGACCTTCAGCCTGCCGCGGTACTCCCCGTCCGACCCGGACTCGTAGACGGCGCCCGGCATCAGCGGGTGCAGGCGTTCCACGTCCAGGAGCACCGGCCAGGCGGTGTCGGCGTCCGTGGCGACGGTGAACTCGTGGTCGAGCTCCATGGGGACCTCCAGGAATGACACTGAAGGCGACCTTATGTCCCGTGGGGACACCCGTGCCAACGGGACGGGTGATAACGACGTGTGCGGGCAGGGGGAGCGGGTAGCATGCTCAGCATGTTCACGCGCGCACTGTGTCTCGGCCACGCCGGTGGCGCGCCGTCTTCGTGTTGTCGCCGCTGACCGCCTCCGCCAGTCAGCCGTTCCCTCCGTGCGGGCCGCAGCCCCGGAGACCAGCCGAAGGATCTTCCCGTCTTGAAGACCGAGACTTTCCCTGACATCACCATGCGCGACCAGGTCCGCCGGACCGGCGCGCCGCCCACCGTCGGGCAGCTCGCCGCCCGCGTCCGGGAGGCGGCCGCACGGCCCGCCGCATGGTGGCACCTGGTGCGGTTCGACCCCGCCGAGCGGGTGCGGGTCGAGCTGGAGGACGGGCTGTGGCTGATCACCTGGCCGCCCGGGTACCGGCTGCCCGCCCACGACCACGGCGGCGCCGCGCAGATCATGAGCGTGATCGCGGGCGAGCTGGCCGAGGTGGCGGTGGGCGGCGACGGCGCGGTGGCCCGCCCGCTGCGCGCCAACCGGGTGCGCGTCCAGGCCGGCGACCGCATGCACGAGGTCGTCAACCCCGGCGCCGCCTACGCCGTCACCCTGCACCTTTACGTGTAGCCGCGCCGGGGGCGGCTACGCGCGGGGGCGGCCGGAGAGCGACCGCAGGAGCAGGACCAGGACGAAGGCGGCCGCGAACGCGGCGACCTGGTAGCCGAACGGCAGCACCTCGTCCCCGCTGACCACGGTGTACAGGAAGAGCCCGGCGACGGCGAGGAACAGCACGCCCGCCGCCAGGGCTCCCCAGTCGGTCCTAGATCTGCCCACGGACCACTTCCAGGTCGCTGAGGCGGCCCTTGACGTGCAGCTCCAGCACCGGGGGGTTGGCGCCGACGCCCGGGAGCGTGCGCTCGACCCTGGCCTTGGGGCCGCTGGTGATCCGCTTGTCGACGGTGACGTCGCCCAGGCCCGTCGAGACGTGCAGCTCCACCTGGGCGAGGGCGGGCAGCACTACGCGCAGGCCGCCGAGGTCGACCTCGGCGAAGACGCGGTAGCGCTCGCCGTCCCGCAGCGGCAGCGCGGTGAGGTCGAGCACCCCCTTGCCCGCGATGATCCGGTAGGGCTGGGTGGCGTTGGGGTCCACGGGCCGCCAGGAGACGTCGCCGAAGCGGGCGCCGTCCCGCACGTCGGCGGCGGTGCCGCTGCCGATCAGCGCCACCGACAGCAGCGCCCCGACGGCGACGAGCCCGCCGGTCCCGCCGGCCCAGGTCCCGATGACGAGGCCGAGCGCCACGACGGCCAGCGCGGTGGCGAACGCCACCTGCAGGGACGCGATCTCGGGGAGGCCGGAGGTGAAGGCGAGTGAGGAGGCGCCCGCCGCGGACGCCAGGAGCAGGGTGACCCCGGCGAGCACCGGAGGCCGTTTGCGGGAGCGTTCGAGAGCACCGCCCCGGGAGCAGGATGAGGGTTCGGGCCGTACGGAGGGCGTGAGCGGGGCAGCGGGGTCGGCCGGTGTCTTCGTGAGGTCGATCGGGGCGGTGGCGCCCGAGGGCCGCGGGGGTGCGACGGGCACGCCGTCCTCCTTTCCAGGGGGGTCCGGGCGGTAGGGCTGGAGCGTGGCGAGGTCGATCCACCCTGCGGTGGACCTCTCCGACGGGACCTCGGCCGGAGGCCGCGGCGGGGCCTGCGCCTCGGGAAGGGGCTCCCCGCGCATCCGGTCGGGCAGGGTGCGGACCGCGGCGACGAGGTCGACGCCCCGGGCCTGGGCGGTCATCGCGATCAGCACGACGATCGCCAGGGCGGCCGGCGCGTCCCCGGAGAGGCCGTTGAGCAGGCCCCGCCCGGTGAGGCTGAGCAGGATCCCGGCGCAGAGCAGCACTCCGAGCAGGGTCAGGGCCGTCGCGCCGGCGAGGAGCCTGCCCGTCATGCGCTCCAGCGGGGCGGCCTTGCCGTCCTCGGCCGGCATGAGCGCCAGGGCGAAGCCGTACAGCGGCAGGCCGAACCAGGACGCGAACACCAGGAGGGCGAAACCGACGCGGAAGACCAGGGGGTCGATCCCGGTGTAGCGGCCGAGCCCGGCGCACACGCCGCCGATGATGCGTCCTTCCCGGCTCCGGGACAACCTGTCGGGGGTCATGCGTCCATGCTCATGCATATGCGGCCTCCGCGGTATCCGGGGTCACCCTGAGACGACCCTGAGAACGGGATCGGGGGAGGTCCCGGATGCACATGCGCGCGAGAGATGTGACGATCTGAGCATGACTTCCGACGGCATCGCCAGGCTCGACCGGGCCAAGGACGGCCGGCTGGTGGCCGGGGTCTGCGCCGGGCTGGCCAGGCATCTGGGGCTCGACCCCCTGGCGGTGCGGCTGGCGTTCGTGGCGCTGCTCGCCGCCGGACCCTATGGCTATGCGGCCTATGCCGCCTTCTGGCTGCTGCTCCCCGAGCGCGAGGAGCCCCGGGGCGGCCGCGACATGGTGCAGCTGGTGACGTACGCGCTGCTGGCGGCCGGGCTCAGCGCGGTGACCGGGGTGTCGGGGCTGGCCCAACTGGCCCTGTGGCCGGTGCTGGTGGTCGGGGTGGGCGCGGCGCTGCTGTGGCAGCAGACCGACCGCGACCAGCGGGAGCGCTGGAGCACCCTGCCGCGGGGCATGTGGTGGCGCGGGCTGCTGGGCATGCTGCTGGTGGTCAGCGGGGTCGGCGGGTTCTTCGTGCAGCAGGTCAGCCCGCACCAGATCCCGCAGGTGCTGCTGGCGACCGCGATCATCCTCACCGGGGTGACGGTGATCCTCACCCCCTGGCTGGTCAAGCTCTGGCAGGAGCTCGACGCCGAGCGCGCCGAGCGGGTCAGGTCCCAGGAGCGGGCGGAGGTGGCCGCGCACATCCACGACTCGGTGCTGCACACGCTCACGCTGATCCAGCGCAGGTCCCATGACCCCAAGGAGGTGGCGCGGCTGGCCCGCTCCCAGGAGCGGGAGCTGCGCGCCTGGCTGTACCAGCCCAAGTCGGACTCCTCGCAGCTGTTCGCGGCCGCCGTCAAGGAGGCGTCGGCGGAGGTGGAGGACACCCACGGGGTGCCGGTCGAGGTGGTGTGCGTCGGCGACTGCCCGCTGGACGAGCGGATCAGCGCGATGGTCCAGGCGGCGCGGGAGGCGATGGTGAACGCGGCGAAGTACTCCGAGGCCCCCTCCATCTCGGTGTACGCCGAGGTCACGGAGGAGGAGCTGGAGGTCTTCGTACGCGACCGCGGCAAGGGTTTCGATCTCGAAGGCGTCCCCGCGGACCGGATGGGTGTGCGAGGGTCGATCATTGGCCGTATGGAACGGCACGGCGGCGTCGCGCGGGTGCGCAGCGCACCGGGCGAGGGCACCGAGATCAGGCTGGAGCTGAAGAAGTGACACGGGTCGTGCTGGTCGATGACCACCAGATGTTCCGCACCGGGGTCAAGGCCGAGCTGGGCCCGCAGATCGAGGTGGTGGGGGAGGCCGCCGACGTCGACGAGGCGGTCGCGGTGATCGGCGAGACCCGGCCCGAGGTGGTGCTGCTGGACGTGCACCTGCCGGGCGGCGGGGGCGTGGAGGTGCTGCGGCGGGTGCTGCCGTCGCAGACGAGGTTCCTCGCGCTGTCGGTGTCGGACGCCGCCGAGGACGTGATCGGGGTGGTGCGCGGCGGGGCCCGCGGCTACGTCACCAAGACGATCTCGGGCCCGGAGCTGACGGACGCGATCGGCCGGGTGGCCGAGGGCGACGCGGTCTTCTCGCCGCGGCTCGCCGGTTTCGTGCTCGACGCGTTCAGCGCGACCGCCGCGCCGGTGGCCGATCCGGAGCTCGACCAGCTCACCGCCCGGGAGCGGGAGGTGTTGCGGCTCATCGCCCGCGGGTACGCCTACAAGGAGATAGCCAAGGAGCTGTTCATCTCGGTGAAGACGGTCGAGACGCACGTGAGCAGCGTCCTGCGCAAGCTCCAGCTGTCCAACCGGCACGAGCTGAGCAGGTGGGCGGCGGCGCGGAGGCTGATCTGATCCCGGATCGGGGGGTGAACCTTTTCAGGGAGATCAGCATCATATGCAGGGTTGCCCCGTTTAATGGTTATTGATTTGTTGCCAACGGTAAGTTCTCGAGGATGAAGCGCACATTCCTGATCACCCTGGCCGCGGCTGCGGTGTGGGGAACCGCGCACTGGCGCACCGGCCGGCGCGTGACGGGCGCGCTTCTGCTCGTCCTGGAGCTGGCGCTGCTGGTGGCCGCGGTGCTGCTGGCCTGGCCGCTGCGCGAGGAGCTCACCTCCTGGCTGGTGCAGCCCGTCTGGCTGGACGCGCTGACCGCCGCCCTGATCCTGGTGGGGATGATCTGGTGCGCCGTGATCATCCGCTCCTACCAGCTGGTCGCCGAGGGCGGCCGGCTGGCCGTCGCCGGGGTGATCGTGCTGTGCGCCCTGGTGCTCGCCCCGCTGGCCTACGGCGTGGAGCTGGTGCGGGTCTCCAAGAACCTGGTGACCGACGTGTTCGCCGAGAAGGAGGGCGGCGACCGGCCCTTCAACGGCCGCAAGCGGGTGAACGTGCTGCTGCTGGGCGCCGACGCCGGTCCCAACCGGTTCGGGGTGCGGACCGACAGCATGACGGTGGCCAGCATCGACGTGACCCGCGGCGCGACGACGTTCTTCAGCCTGCCCCGCAACCTGGAGCGCGTCCCCATGCCCACCGAGGTGTCCCGCGCCGCCTTCCCCGAAGGGTTCACCGGCGCGAACGACGCCACCACCCCGGGCCTGCTCAACGAGGTCTTCCAGTGGGCCGAGGACCATCGGGAGATCGTGCCCGGCGTGGCCGACGGCAAGCGCGGCCCGACCCTGCTGAAGCAGACCGTCGGCGGGGTCCTCGGCCTGCGCGTCGACTACTACATCATGGTCGACATGAAGGGCTTCGCCGAGCTCGTCGACGCCGTCGGCGGCATCCGGATGAACGTGCCGGAAGAGCTGATCTACGGCAGGCAGAGCGAGGGCCGGATCCCGGCCGGGGTGCAGGACCTCACCGGCGAGCAGGCGCTGTGGTTCGGGCGCACCCGCACCAACAGCGACGACTACCACCGCATGTCGCGGCAGAAGTGCCTGCTGTACGCGCTGTCCCAGCAGGCCGACCCGTCCACTCTGCTGACCCGCTTCCACAAGATCGCCAGCGCGACGAAGCGGGCGGTCTCCACCGACCTGCCGCGGGACGTGCTGCCCGAGGTGATCGACCTCTCCCGGCGGATCAAGGGCTCGGACATCAAGAGCATCCAGTTCGTCCCGCCGCTGATCAGCACCGCGAACCCGGACTGGGAGCTGATCAAGGCGCGGGTCGTCGCCGCGATCGCCCGCCCCTCGGCCAAGGCCGGGGCGAGCAGCCCGGCGGTGCGGCCGACCGCGGTGGCCACCCCGGCCGCGGAGCCCGGAAGCACCCCGCGGACCAGGCCGGCGGCGACGACCTCCTCGGCCACCCCGGGCGCCACGGACACCCCGGGAGCCACGAGCACTCCGGGCGCGCCGGACGAGAACGCCGACTCCCTGGCCGAGACCTGCGGCTGAGGCCCGCGGCCGGAACCCGCGCGAACATGAGGGCCCCGGTGCCCGGTCCGTGCGGACCGA
>NZ_BAAAHH010000022.1:0-117174 GCF_039525175.1 Actinocorallia libanotica | reverse complement strand
GGAACCCCCACGGACCGGGCACCGGGGCCACGTGATTCAGGGCGTCACGGCCTCCCGGACGTCACAGCTTCTCGATGGGGGCGTAGCGCAGGACCAGTCGCTTGACGCCGTAGTCGCCGCCGAAGTCGACGGAGGCCGCGGCCTTGTCGGCGGAGCCGTCGACGGACACGACGGTGCCGAGGCCGAACGAGTCGTGGGTGACGCGGTCGCCTGGGGCCAGGGACGGCGCGGGACGGCCGCTTGCGGGGCGCGCCGGCCGGCCGGACGACGCCAGGGAGGGGGCGGTGCCGCGCGGGGCTGCCTGCTTCCAGGACACCAGCGGCTCGGGGATCTCGCCCAGGAAGCGCGACGGCGGGTTCATCTGGGGCGCGCCCCAGGAGCTGCGCATCACCGCGCGCGAGACGTGCAGGCGCTCGCGGGCGCGGGTGATGCCCACGTAGGCCAGGCGGCGCTCCTCCTCCAGCTCCTTGGGGTTGCCCAGGGCGCGCAGGTGCGGGAAGACCCCGTCCTCCAGGCCGGTGAGGAAGACGACGGGGAACTCCAGGCCCTTGGCGGTGTGCAGGGTCATCAGGGTGACCAGGCCCTCGCCGTCGTCGGGGATCTGGTCGGCGTCGGCGACGAGGGACACCCGCTCCAGGAAGGCGGTGAGCTCATCGGGCGGGAGCGCGTCGTCGGGCTCGGCCCCCTCCTCGGCGCGCGCGGCGGCCAGGTCCTCGAACTCGCGGGCGACGTTCTCCATCTCCTGGAGGTTCTCCACGCGGGTCTCGTCCTGCGGGTCCTTGGAGGCCTGGAGCTCGGCCAGGTAGCCCGACCGCTCCAGCACCGCCTGGATGATCTCCGCGGGCCCGTGGCCGGGCACCATGGCGCGCAGCTCGTCCAGCAGGGCGACGAACTCGTTGATCGACTTCAGCGAGCGGGCGGCCAGGCCCGGCACCGTCGGCGCCGCGCGCAGCGCCTGCCAGAACGAGATCCGCTCGCGGGCGGCGTGCGCCTCCACGCAGGCCTCGGCGCGGTCGCCGATGCCGCGCTTGGGCACGTTCAGGACGCGGCGCAGCGAGACGGTGTCCTCGGGGTTGGCCAGGACCCGCAGGTAGGCCAGCAGGTCGCGGATCTCCTTGCGCTCGTAGAACCGCACGCCGCCCACGACCCGGTAGGGCAGGCCGACCCGGATGAAGACCTCTTCGAAGACGCGGGACTGGGCGTTGGTGCGGTAGAAGACCGCGACGTCGCCGGGCTTGACCTCGGCGGAGTCGGCGAGCCGGTCGATCTCGGCGGCCACGAAGGCGGCCTCGTCGTGCTCGTTGTCGGCGACGTAGCCGGTGATCCGCTCGCCCTCGCCCTGGTCGGACCACAGGCGCTTGGGCTTGCGGTCGCCGTTGCGCTCGATCACCGCGTTGGCGGCCGACAGGATCGTCTGGGTGGAGCGGTAGTTCTGCTCCAGCAGGATCGTGACGGCGTCGGGGTAGTCCCGCTCGAACTCCAGGATGTTGCGGATCGTCGCGCCCCGGAAGGCGTAGATCGACTGGTCGGCGTCGCCGACCACGCACAGCTCGGCCGAGCCCAGCCCCTCCACCGGCGCGGTCAGCTCGCGCACCAGCTCGTACTGGGCGTGGTTGGTGTCCTGGTACTCGTCGACCATGACGTGCCGGAAGCGCCGCCGGTAGTGCTCGGCGACGTCGGGGAACATCTGCAGGACGTGGACCGTGGTCATGATCAGGTCGTCGAAGTCCATCGCGCCGGCCTGCTGGAGCCGCGCCTGGTACATCTCGTAGGCCTCGGCGAGCACCTGGTCCAGGTGGGTGGTGGCGCGGGTCTTGAACGTCTCGTAGTCGATGAGCTCGTTCTTGAGGTTGGAGACCTGGGCGGAGAAGGACTTGGGCGGGTAGCGCTTGGGGTCCAGGTCCAGCTCGCGGCAGACCAGCGCCATCAGCCGCTGGGAGTCGGCCTGGTCGTAGATCGAGAAGGACGAGGGGAAGCCCAGCCGGTGCGCCTCGCGGCGCAGGATGCGCACGCAGGCGGAGTGGAAGGTCATCACCCACATGGCGCGCGAACGCGGCCCGACGAGGGAGTCGACGCGTTCCTTCATCTCCCCGGCGGCCTTGTTGGTGAAGGTGATCGCGAGGATCTCGGCGGGGTGCACGCCCCGCTCCGACAGCAGGTAGGCGATCCGGTGGGTGAGCACCCTGGTCTTGCCGGACCCGGCCCCGGCCACGATGAGCAGCGGCCCGCCGGAGTGGGTCACGGCGGCGCGCTGCTGCGGGTTGAGACCGTCCAGGAGAGGGTGAGAGGTTGCAGTCGACATCGTCCATCGAGTCTACGGGCGCGCACCGACACAAGGCCCCTTGTCGCGGGAGTAAGCGAGACCTTACAGTCGGCGCATGACCCGTACCGCCTCCGCCTCCGCCGTCACCATGGCCTCTCCCGACCAGGTCTTCCGCCATCTGGCCACGGCCGAGGCCTGGCCGTTGTGGATGCGCGTCCCCACGCGCTCCCGCCGGTCGCGCTCCGGCGCCCCCGACCCCGACGGCGTGGGCGCGGTCCGCTCGATCTTCCCCATGCGCGAGCGGGTCGTGGCCTACGAGCCGCCGGTCCACTACGCCTACGTGATGGAGACACCCCTCCCGATCAAGGGCTACCGGGCCGACGTCCGGCTCGCCCCGATGGAGGGGGGCGGCACCCGCATCGAGTGGGCGGCCAAGGGCGCCGCCGTCGTTCCCGGAACCGACGCCCTGGTGGGGTTCGTGCTCGGCTTCCTCACCCGGCGGTTGGCCCGGTCCCTGGCCCGGCACGCCTCGGCGTGCGGCGGGAAGTGCCCGGTGCGCTGACCCGCGCCTTTCGGGCGGCGGCCGCGACGGCGCGAAGGCCGCCCGCCGCGGCCGAGTGTGACTTATGTCCAACTGTGGACAAAAGTTCGGTGGAAAACTTCAAAAACCGGAATAGTTGCTGCTCAACGCAGCGATGACCGGTCGCTCCACGGCAAGTCGACCCGGGGTCAGCCCCGGGCGGCCGGGCGGGCCGGGCTGATCCCGGAGGAGGAGTCGTGCCGCACCTGCGGATAGGCGAACCGCGTGTGCCAGCGGACATTCCGCCAGTCCTCGCCTCGGCGGGGGCGGACCGGAGACTGGGCGGCCCCTACGCGGCGGCCTCCGCGCTGGCGCGGGTGCTGGTGCCCAGGGCGCCCCTGGCGGCGGTGGCCGCGCACGACATCGAACTGCGCGCGATCGCCCCCGATCTCGCCGTCCCGGTCCTGCGCACCACGCTCACCGAGACGCTGCCCCGCGACGAGCGCATCCTCGTGCCCGCGCCGCAGCGCACGCTGCGGGTCGCCAACGGCTTCGCCGAGTTCGTGCGCGAGGCGGTCACCGAGCCGTGCACGTTCTTCGTGACCTCCTACGCCGAGGCCGACCCGGCCGACCGGGAGGTGATCGACGTGCTGGTCCGGCGGGTGCCGCGGCTCACCGTCGTCACCTGCGACGCGCCGGGCGCCGAGGCCCGCGACGAGTTCTGGGTGGGCCTGTGGGCGGAGGGGGACGCGGCGCGCTACCGCGAGGCGGTGGAGTGGTGCCAGGAGCGGGGCTGCCACGAGGCCGCGGTCGAGCTCGGCCGCCGCGCGGTGTTCGACGTGGAGGCCGCCGACCCGGACACCGACGACTGGTGGGCGATCATCCACGCGACCGCCATCGGGCTGGGCTCGCTGAAGCGGGAGGAGGAGGCCGCGGAGCTGCTGGCGTACGCGCGGGCCCGCACCACCGACCCGCTCCGGCAGTCCACGCTCGCCTACACCGACGCGATGCTCCTGACCCGCCACCACGATCCGGAGCGGCGCGACCTGGAGGCCGCGCTCGGCCTGGTCAACATCGGGATCGCGCTGTGCGGGCTGCTGCCCGACCGGGAGAACCGCGCGGTCAAGCTCGGCTTCGACCTCAACGGCAAGGCGCTCATCCAGGCGCGGCGCGGCCTGCCCGACGAGGCGCTCGCCCTGGTGGAGGCGGCCATCGAGCTCGCCGACCGGGACCTGCCCGAGGGCGCCCAGGCGGTCCACCGCATGGTGCTGCGCGCCAACCGCGCCCAGCTGCTGGCCGCGCGCGGCGACCACGGCGCCGCGCTGGCCGACCTGGACGCGGCGATCGGCGCCGACCCCGGCTACCCGGACTACTACATCGACCGCGGCAACCTGCTGGTCCGGCTGGGCCGCGAGGAGGACGCGCTCGCCGACTACGAGGCGGCGATGAAGGCGGGGCCGCCGTTTCCCGAGGCCTACTACAACCGGGCCGAGGTGCGCTTCACCCGCGGCGACCACGAGGGCGCGCTGGCCGACCTGGACTACGCGCTGGAGCTCGACCCCGGCTTCGTCGACGCCCTGGTCAACCGCGCCGGGCTGCTGGCGGCGCGGGGCGAGTACGGGCGGGCCCGCGCCGACGCCGAGGCGGGTCTGGCCGCCGACCCGGGCAACCCCTACCTGCTGTGCGCGCTGGGCCAGGTGGAGAGCGACGGCGGCGACGTGGCGCGGGCCTGGGCGGCGTTCGAGGAGGCGCTGCGGCGCGCGCCCTCGCTCGCGGCGGCGTGGGCGGGGCGCGGCATGCTCGCCTACGAGCTGGGCAAGCTCGAAGAGGCCATCGCCGACCTCGACCGCGCCGTCGCCCTGTCGGAGGAGCCCGGCCTGCTGTTCAACCGGGCGCTGGCGCTGCGCGCCGCGGGCCGGGAGCGCGAGGCCGTGGCCGATCTCACGCGCGCGCTGGAGCTCGACCCCGACGACCTGGACATCCGGCTGGCCCTGACCGGCTGACCGGCCGTCCGGCCGTCCGGCCGTCCGGCTGACCGATCGTCCGGCCCGTCCGATCACCCGGCCTCAGGCGGGGGCCGCCCGGCCTCAGGCGGGCGGGATCGGCAGCGGCTCCTCCTGGGCGGTCAGCGCCAGCAGCACCAGGGAGGCGGTCCAGCCCAGCGGCGCCACGGAGTGCGGCTCGCCCTCGGCGTTCACCCGCTCGGGCAGGACGCCCAGGGACGTGCGGTGCTCCGACAGCCAGTCCAGCCAGCCCGTCGCCCGTCCCGAGGCGGTGTCGGCCAGCGCGAACATCGCCACTTCGGGCGTCCATGCCTGGGTCCTGCTGCCCGCCCAGTTCTCCCCGGGCAGCAGGCCGCCGTTCTCGGGGATGCGCAGCCTGTCGGCGGCGACGGCCAGCGCGCCGGTGACGCCGGGGTCCTCGGCCGCGAACGGGGGTGCGAGAAAAGTCACAGAGGCGTCCATGTTCCCGCCCGCCAGCGGTGAGCGGGGATAGCCGTGGACGCCGTACTCCCGCCGGACGGCCTCGTCCAGGCTCCCGGCCGCGGCGCCCCAGCGCGCGGCCTTGCGGGGGTGGTGGTCGCGGGCGATCGCGGCGGCGCCGCGCAGCCCCGCCAGCAGGGGTGCCGAGACGCCCAGGGTGGGGCGGTCGGCGACCTGCTCGGTGGACGGGTGCCGCTCGAAGTAGTCCGAGGACGCGGGCGGCAGCCCGTCGGCGTCCAGGTGGTCGGTGACCCAGTCGGCCGCGCGCTCGACCATGTCCCACAGCCCGGAGACGAGGTCGTCCGCGCCCGTCTCGGCGGCGTACCGCCCGGTGAACCAGGTGGCCCACAGCACCCAGCCGATCTCGTCCAGCTGGATGGCGCGCCCGTCGGTCACCGCGCTGCCGTTGGCGCGGTAGCGGGTCGCCCAGCGCCCGTCGTCGCTCTGCACCCGGGCCAGGAAGGACAGCACCTGGCGCGCCTCGTCCAGGTGCCCGGTGGCGGCGAAGGCGGCCGCGTGGAAGGCGGCGTCGCGCGGCCACACGTAGTTCCACATGCCGTACCAGGAGGCGGTGGACGCGCCCGACGGCGCGGTGAGCAGCCGCAGGTCGAGCAGGGCGCGGGCGGCCATGTCCCGGTGCCCCGACGCGGCGCCGGGCACCTTCCCCCGGCTCAGCCACTCGTGGTCGCCGTGGACGGCGGCGGCGACCCGGGGGTCGTCCGCGGCGAGGGTGGCGGGCTCCGTCGCGCCGTGCGGGATCAGCCTGGCCCGCCCGTCGGCGAGCCGTACCACCGAGCTCTCCGGCAGGTAGGAGGCGCCTTCGCCGTCGTCCGCGCTGAGCGGGCCGTTGAGGAAGGGCCAGCCTCCGCCGCCGACGAGCCCGGGGCTGTTCCACCGCGCGGCACTGCCGTCCGGGTCCTGGGCGCCGCAGGTGGCGACGATGGCGAGCAGGACGAGGACGGCGGCGGCCCGCCGGATCTGACGCCGCACCGCTGACCCCCGAACTTCCCGTACACATACAAAGACCGCGACAAGTACATCAAACCTTGCCGGAAGGTCGGGTCATCCCTGGTCTTCCCTTGACTACCCGCTAGTAATCGCCCCCACCGGCCCGAGCGCGGAAACCGGTTGGCTAGGCTTGCCTGCCGGAGCGGACCGCCGTGATTACCGCACGTGCGGTCATCACCCAGTCGATCCCTCAGAAGGACTTCTCCTCGTGGACCTGTTCGAACATCAGGCGAAGGAACTCTTCGCCGAGTACGGCGTACCGGTGCCCACCGGCAAGGTCGCCAAGACCGCTGCCGAGGCCCGGACCCACGCCGAAGCGCTCTTCGCGGCCGGCAGCAAGAAGGTCGTCATCAAGGCCCAGGTCAAGACCGGCGGCCGCGGCAAGGCGGGCGGCGTCAAGCTGGCCGACGACGCCGACGAGGCCGAGGCCCTGGCGAACCAGATCCTCGGCATGGACATCAAGGGCCACACGGTCCACAAGGTCCTGGTCGAGGAAGGCAGCGCGATCGCGCAGGAGTTCTACTTCTCCTTCCTGCTGGACCGCGCGAACCGCACCTACCTCAGCATCTGCACCGTCGAGGGCGGCGTGGAGATCGAGGAGGTGCCGCACGACAAGCTGGCCCTCATCTCGATCGACCCGCTGACCGGCGTGGACGAGGCCAAGGCGCGCGAGATCGCCGTCGCCGGCCGCCTGCCGGAGGTCGCCCTGGACGGCGCCACCGACATCATCGCCAAGCTGTGGCAGGTCTTCGTCAAGGAGGACGCCACGCTGGTCGAGGTCAACCCGCTGATCCTCACCGCCGACGACCAGGTGCGGGCGCTGGACGGCAAGGTCTCGCTGGACGAGAACGCCTCCTTCCGCCAGCCGCGCCAGGCCGAGCTGGAGGACAAGGCCGCGGCCGACCCGCTGGAGGCCAAGGCCAAGGAGAAGGACCTCAACTACGTCAAGCTCGACGGCAACGTCGGCATCATCGGCAACGGCGCGGGTCTGGTCATGTCCACCCTCGACGTCGTCGCCTACGCCGGCGAGGAGTTCCCGGGCTCGCCCAAGCCCGCCAACTTCCTCGACATCGGCGGCGGCGCCTCGGCCGAGGTCATGGCGGCGGGCCTGGAGATCATCCTCTCCGACCCCGCGGTCAAGTCGATCTTCGTCAACGTCTTCGGCGGCATCACCGCCTGCGACGCGGTCGCCAACGGCATCGTCTCCGCCTACGAGCTGCTGGCCTCGCGCGGCGAGTCCGTGGACCGCCCGCTGGTCGTGCGGCTCGACGGCAACAACGCCGAGCTTGGCCGTCAGATCCTCAACGACGCCGCGCTCAAGGGCGTCGAGCAGGTCGAAACCATGGACGACGCGGCTCGCCGCGCCGCCGAACTCGCCGCGGTAGGTGCGTAATGGCCATCTGGCTCACTGAGAACAGCAAGATCATCGTCCAGGGCATCACCGGCGGCGAGGGCTCCAAGCACGCCGCCCGCATGCTGCGCTCGGGCGCCCAGGTCGTCGGCGGCGTCAACGCCCGCAAGGCCGGCACCACCATCACCCTCGAGGGGCAGGACCTGCCGGTCTTCGGCACCGTGACCGAGGCCATCGAGGCCACCGGCGCGGACGTGTCCGTGGTCTTCGTGCCGCCGAAGTTCACCAAGGACGCCGTGGTCGAGGCGATCGACGCCGAGATCCCGCTCGCCGTGGTGATCACCGAGGGCGTGCCGGTGCAGGACTCCGCCGAGTTCTGGGCCCACGCCATCGCCAAGGGCAACAAGACCCGCATCATCGGCCCGAACTGCCCCGGCATCGCTTCGCCGGGCAAGTCCAACGCCGGCATCATCCCCGCCGACATCACCCCCGGCGGCCGCATCGGCCTGGTGTCCAAGTCCGGCACCCTGACCTACCAGATGATGTTCGAGCTGCGCGACTTCGGCTTCTCGACCTGCGTGGGCATCGGCGGCGACCCGATCATCGGCACCACCCACATCGACGCCCTCCAGGCCTTCCAGGACGACCCGGAGACCGACGCCATCGTCATGATCGGCGAGATCGGCGGCGACGCCGAGGAACGGGCCGCGGCCTACATCGAGAAGAACATCACCAAGCCGGTGGTGGGCTACGTCGCGGGCTTCACCGCCCCCGAGGGCAAGACCATGGGCCACGCCGGCGCCATCGTCTCCGGCTCCTCCGGCACCGCCCAGGCCAAGAAGGAAGCGCTGGAGAAGGTCGGCGTCCGCGTCGGCAAGACCCCCAGCGAGACCGCCCGCCTGATGCGCGAGATCATGAAGAACCTCTGACATGCCGGTCCCGGGGGGCGACCCCCGGACCCCCGCATGTGGAGCAGCCGATCCTCGCTTCGCCGCGGTCGTCTGCTCCGCCGGTCCCGGGGGGCGACCCCCGGCTCCTGGGTTTCTTCCCCGACCCGCCTCCCTTCCGGGAGGCGGGTTTTCGCTTTTCCGCGTGCGGCGGGGTCGAGATTTCGGACGGTTAGGGGTAGTTCGTCGGTTGCGATGGCGACACGCCGCGCGGGCAGGGGCGGGCGGCGGGGCGGGAGTGCCAGCATGGCCGGATGAGCAAAGTCGAGCAGCCGTCTGGGAGGCGCAGGCTCCGGGTCGTCCGGGACACCGACTCGCCGGAGATCCTGGAGGCCGAGGCGCGGGAGGCGGCCGAGCTCCAGGAGGTGGAGAGCGGACCGGAGGACGAGCCCCGCGCCGACGCCGAGGAGCGGCCCGTGCGGGGGAGCGGCGGGCCCGCCCGGCCGCTGGCCGTCACCGGGATGGTCGCCGCCGCCTGGTGCGTGGGCCTCGGGCTCGTCGTCCTCATGACGATCACGCTGGTCGGCTGGATCGCCGCCCCCCGCACCGCGCTGGGGCCCGGCCTGCCCGGGGTGTTCCGCACCGCGGTGAACTTCTGGCTGGTGGCCCACCACGCGGGGTTCACCACGTCCGTCGGGCGGGTGGGGATGCTGCCGCTGGGCCTGATCCTGCTGCCCGCCGGGCTGCTCTACCGGGGCGGCGGCTGGATCATCCGCGCCGCCGAGCACCGGTACCGGCGGCGGATCGGCGTGGTCCAGGTCGCGCTGCTGCTGGCCGCGCCCTACGCCACGTTCGCGGTGATGCTGGCGCTGATCGCCGGCACGCCCAGCCTGCAGCCCTCGCCCTGGCAGGCCTTCGTGGCGTGCTTCTCCCTGGCGCTCGTCGCCGGCGGGCTGGGCGCCGCCCGCGCGATCTCGGCGTCCCGCGGCCGGGTGCGCTCGGGGGTGGGCGCGCTGCTGCGGCTGCTGCCCGACCGCCCCAGGTCCGTGGTGACCGGCGTGCTCGGCGCGCTGGCGGTGCTGACCGCGGCCGGCGCGGTCCTGGTCGGCGGGTCCCTGGCCTACCACCACGAGGAGGCCGCCGACGTCTACCGGATGCTCGGCCCCGACTCCGTCGACGGGATCCTGCTGATCCTCGTGGAGATCGCCTACCTGCCGAACGCGGTGATCTGGGGCATGTCCTTCGCGGTGGGCCCCGGCTTCTCGGTGGGCGCGGGCACCAGCGTCTCGCCCACCGGGGTGTTCCTGGGCGCCCTGCCGTCCTTCCCCCTGCTGGCCGCGCTGCCCGAGCCGGGGCCCGCGCCGCTCGTCTCGCTCCTGGCGCTGGCCGCGCCCTTCCTGGCCGGGGCGGTCGGCGGGGCGCTGACCGTGCGCTCCTTCCCCAGCGCCGTCCACGAGGCCGCGCCGCTGTGGGGCTTCCTGTCGGGCGTGCTGACGGGCGGGGTGATGACCATCCTGGCGGCGCTGTCCGGCGGACCGCTGGGCGGCCACCGCATGGCGACCATGGGGCCCTCCGCCTGGCAGATCGGGCTGCTGGCCACCCTGGAGGTGGGCCTGGCGGCCGCCTGCTCGGCCTGGCTGGTCAACTGGTGGATGTTCCGGGAGCGCCGCTCACGCCGGGGGAGGGACGAGGAGCCCGCGGCGGTCGAGCCGTACGAGGACGAGGACCGCGCGGAGTACGCGGCCTACGACTACGAGGCGGACGTGGCGGAGCAGGCGGCGACCCGGGGGGACGCCGTGCCCGAACGGCGGGACCCGGCCGATCCGGTGGCGTTCGTGGACCCCGAGCCGGTCCTGCGGCGCCGGGACTGAGCCCGGCGCGTCAGAGCAGGTCGCCGTACTGGTCCAGGCTGCCCCGCGGCATGTTCAGCCGGTCCTCCATCCGGGGCATCCAGGTGTCCTTGCAGGCCTGCTCGTCGGTCTTGGTGTTGGCGGTGGTCAGGCACTCCTGGTAGCCGTTCAGCTCGCTCCACAGGAACACCGTCATGGCCAGGACCACCGCGGAGAGCAGCGCGCCGGCCACGCCCATGACCAGGCCCGCGACGGCGCCGGGGACGGCGCCGGTGGCGTTGCGGCGCGCCTTGACCGCCACCACCACGGCGGCGATCCCGGCCGCCAGTCCGGCGGGGGCGAAGAAGAGCGTCAACAGCAGGGCGCCGAGGCCGAGCCAGAGAGCGCGAAGTCCGGACCGGTCGAGGGTGGCCGCCGGGCTCTGCTCTTTCACCGATTTCCTCCAGGTCGTCTCGGCGGCGCCGGTCGCACCGTGCCGGGCGCTGTGAACCGCGGACGGCGCTGCCGATAGGCTGCGACCGGCGGTTGTATCCGCCGAAGGTTCCAGGGCGTGCCCTGGGTCGTCAACATCTTCCTTCAGGAGAGTTCCGGTGACCGCCCGGCTTGTCGTTCTCGTCTCCGGTGCGGGGACGAATCTCCAGGCGCTGCTCGAGGCATGCGCGGATCCAGCTTATGGTGCCCAGGTCGTTGCTGTGGGCGCCGACCGTCTTGACATAGCGGGATTGGTCCGGGCAGAAGCCGCAGGAGTCCCTACTTTCCTGGAAAGAGTGACGGATCACCCGGACAGGAACGCCTGGGACACGGCGCTCACCGAGGCCGTCGCCGCCCACCGGCCCGACCTGGTGGTCTCCGCCGGGTTCATGAAGATCCTCGGCCCCCGGTTCCTCGACCGGTTCACCGTGGTCAACACCCACCCGGCGCTGCTGCCGGCCTTCCCCGGCGCGCACGCCGTCCGCGACGCGCTCGCCTACGGGGTCAAGGTCACCGGGTGCACCGTGCACTTCGTGGACGCCGGTGTGGACACCGGGCCGATCATCGCCCAGGAGGCGGTGCCCGTCCGCTGGCACGACGACGAGGAGTCGCTGCACGAGCGGATCAAGGAGGTCGAGCGGCGGCTGTTCATCGACGTCGTCGGCCGCCTCGTCCGCGACGGCTGGACCGTCCGCGACGACCGCCACGTCTCGCTGAAGTGCAAGGTCTGCAGGACCGACGAGACCGAAGAGGCATGACCCTTCGGCGGTCGGTGAAGAAGAGAAGGGAACCTCCGGTGAGCCGGATCGCAATCAAGCGCGCCCTGGTCAGCGTCTACGACAAGACGGGGCTGGAGGAACTGGCGAAGGGCCTGCACGCGGCCGGCGTCGAGATCGTCTCGACGGGCTCGACCGCCGGGCGCATCGCCGCGGCCGGCGTGCCGGTGGTCAAGGTCGAGGAGCTGACCGGCTTCCCCGAGTGCCTGGACGGGCGGGTCAAGACCCTGCACCCCAAGGTCCACGCGGGCGTCCTGGCCGACCGGCGGCTGCCCGACCACGTGCGGCAGCTGGCGGAGCTGGACGTCGAGCCTTTCGACCTGGTGATCGTCAACCTCTACCCGTTCACCGCCACGGTCGCCTCCGGCGCCGGGCCGGACGAGTGCGTCGAGCAGATCGACATCGGCGGGCCGACGATGGTGCGCGCCGCGGCCAAGAACCACCCGTCCGTGGCCGTCGTCACCTCCCCGGACGCCTACGGCGCGGTGCTCGCCGCCCTCGGGGAGGGCGGGTTCACCCTGGAGCAGCGCAAGCGCCTGGCCGGCGAGGCCTTCGCGCACACCGCCGCCTACGACGTCGCCGTCGCCTCCTGGTTCGCCGGCTCCTACGCCCCCGACGAGACCGCGGCCGAGACCGGCTGGCCGGAGTTCACCGGCTCCACCCACACCCGCCAGGCCGTGCTGCGCTACGGCGAGAACCCCCACCAGCGGGCCGCGCTCTACACCGACGGCACCGGCGGCCTGGCCGCCGCCGAGCAGCTGCACGGCAAGGAGATGTCGTACAACAACTACGTCGACACCGACGCCGCGCGGCGCAGCGCCTACGACTTCGACGAGCCCGCCGTCGCGATCATCAAGCACGCCAACCCGTGCGGCATCGCCGTCGGCGCCGACATCGCCGAGGCCCACCGCAGGGCGCACGAGTGCGACCCCGTGTCGGCGTACGGCGGCGTGATCGCGGCCAACCGCCCGGTGACCGCGGAGATGGCGCGGCAGATCGCCGACGTCTTCACCGAGGTCGTGGTGGCGCCCGGCTTCGCGGACGAGGCGCTGGAGATCCTGCGGGCCAAGAAGAACATCCGCCTGCTGGTCGCCGAGGACCTGGCGCGCGAGCCGCGCGCCGAGCTGCGCGCCATCAGCGGCGGCCTGCTGATGCAGGGCGCCGACCTGGTCGCCGAGGCCGGCGACAGCGCCGCGAACTGGGAGCTCAAGGCCGGCCCCGCCGCCTCCGCCGAGGTCCTGGCCGACCTGGAGTTCGCCTGGAAGGCCTGCCGCTCGGTCAAGTCCAACGCGATCCTCCTCGCCTTCGGCGGCGCCTCCGTCGGCGTCGGCATGGGCCAGGTCAACCGCGTCGACTCCTGCCACCTGGCCGTGAACCGCGCCGGCGAGCGCGCCGCGGGCTCCGTGGCCGCCTCGGACGCCTTCTTCCCCTTCGCCGACGGTCCCGAGGTCCTCATCGCGGGCGGCGTGAAGGCGATCGTGGAGCCCGGCGGCTCCATCCGCGACGACGAGGTCATCGCCGCCTGCGAGAAGGCCGGCATCACCCTCTACTTCACGGGCAACCGCCACTTCTTCCACTAGGAACGCCCGCCGGCGCGCGCCGGACGTTCCGTTGGAGAACGCCTGCTGACGTCGTGCTGAACGTTCTACTAAAGTGGTCGAGCAGGGAGCGCCTCCGGTCAACCGGGGGCGTTTCCGCTGATCATGGGCTCTTTTGTGGAGAGGTGCTGGTAGGCTCCCGGTGATTTCTGCCCCAAGCGCCTTTTACCTTGGAGTCCCCGTGGAGTTCCTGATGAGTGCCGTGCTGGAGAACTCCGGCAACCTCGCCGACGGCCGCCAGCTGATCGGCCTGGTGGCGGGGGCGTGCTCGGCCATGCTGGCCGCCAACGGCGGCTGGAGGCTCACCGACTGGGTGATGGCCCGGCGCGAGGGCGCCCGGTAGGCACCTTCAGGGGGCGGCAAAACCCTCCGCTAAAACGGACATATCACTCATGGCTCGGCCGTGCGCGGTGAGACCGACGATATGGATTCCGACAAGCTCCGCGCGTTCTGGGCCGCACGCCAGGGCCTGGACGGCTCGCTCGGCGCCGCCGCGCCCGCCGAGGTCCTGGCCCGGACGGGCTGGGCCCGCTCCGCGGGCGGGTTCAACCCGTACCTGACCCTCTTCAGCCGGGCCGGAACCGGCCGCCGCACCGCCGACGAGGAGATGGCCGGCGACCGGATCGGGGAGATCCCCGCCGTCCACGGCCGCGCCTACGTGCTGCCCGAGGAGGACTACGGGCTCGGCCTGCGGACCAGTGAACCGGCGGCCCGCGCCGAGGTGCGGGCCAGCGAACGGCGCGGGGTCGAGCACCGGCTGCTCGACCGGGTCGTCGACGCGCTGTACGAGGCGATCGGGGACACCCCGACCGATTTGTCCGAACTCGACATGACCGGGCTGCTGCCCGAGGGCGAGGCCGGCGAGCACACCCGCCGCGCCGCGCTCGGCCTGCTCCAGACCGCGGGCGCGATCCGGCGGGTGCCGCTGGAGGGCAGGTTCGACCGGCCCCGGCACGGCTACGTGCGCTGGGCCGACCCGCCGGCCGAACCCGAGGGGCACGACGCCCGGCTCGCGCTGGCCGAGCGGTACTGGGCGTGGATAGGCGCCGCCTCCCTGGAGCACTTCCGTCGGTTCAGCGGCCTGTCCGAGGAGGCGGCCCGCGCCGCCGTCGAGCCCCTGGACCTGCACCGACAGGTGGACGGCGACCTGCTCATCCGGGACGTCGACGAGTTCGGCGACTACGCCCCGCCGCGCACCCCGTCCTACGCCCTGGTCAGCGCCCTCGACGGCCTCCACCGGCTGCGGCACGACCTGCCCGCCGTCCTCGACCCCGAGCACGCCGACCTGCGCGGCCTGCCCGCCCAGCCGCTCTTCGACCGGGGCAGGGTCGTCGGCTTCTGGAACTTCGACGCCGACGACGGCACCGTCGTCTGGACCACCTGGACCCGGCCCGACGACGCCCTGTACGAGGCGGTGGCCCGCGCCGAGGCGTTCATCGGCGACGAGCTCGCCGACTCCCTCGGCCCCGCCCCCGACACCGTGCGCCCGCACGCCCTCGTCTGAGGCGCCCGCCACCGCGGTCGGCTGCTGTCGGCCCTCTCCGTCCGTCCTGGAACAATGAGGGCGACAGAGGCGGAGAGAGAGCGGTGTCGATGAGCGCACGGATTCTGGACGGGAAGGCCACGGCGGCCGAGATCAAGAAGGACCTCCAGCGGCGGGTCGCCGCGCTGGCCGAACGCGGGGTCACGGTGGGGCTGGGCACCGTCCTGGTCGGGGACGACCCGGGCAGCCACGCCTATGTAGGGATGAAGCACCGTGACTGCGCCGAGGTCGGCATCACCTCCCTCCGCCGCGACCTGCCGGCCGACGCCACCCAGGAGCAGGTCGAGCAGGCCGTCGCCGAACTCAACGCCGACCCCGCCTGCACCGGGTACATCGTCCAGCTCCCGCTGCCCAGGGGTCTGGACGAGCAGCGGGTGCTGGAACTCATCGACCCGGCGAAGGACGCGGACGGGCTGCACCCGGTCAACCTCGGCCGGCTGGTGATGATGAAGGACGCGCCGCTGCCCTGCACGCCCAAGGGCATCGTCGCCCTGCTGCGCCGCTACGAGGTGCCGCTGGACGGCGCGGAGGTCGTGGTCATCGGCCGCGGCCTGACCGTCGGCCGCCCGCTCGGCCTGCTGCTCACGCGGCGCAGCGAGAACGCCACGGTGACGCTGTGCCACACCGGGACCCGCGACCTCGTCCGCCACACCCGGCGCGCCGACGTCATCGTGGCCGCCGCCGGCGTCCCCGGCCTGATCACCGCGGACATGGTCAAGCCCGGCGCGGCCGTGCTCGACGTCGGCGTCTCCCGGGTCGACGGGAAGCTCGCCGGAGACGTCTCCTTCGCCGTCTCCGAGGTGGCGGGCTGGGTGGCCCCCAACCCCGGCGGGGTGGGGCCCATGACCCGCGCGATGCTCCTGTCGAACGTCGTGGAGTCCGCGGAGGCCTCCTCCTCCGCGGGCTGAGCCCGCAGGCCGCCCTCACCGGGCCGCCGCAAGGCGCCCAGCCGGCCCCTCTGCCGGCTGGGCTCCGGCCAGACGACCGCGGTGGAGCCGGGATCGTCTGACCGGTTTCCTCGATGGTCCGGGGACGTCTCCCGGACCGGTGCTGCTCCTCGTCGGACCTCTGCTGCCCCGCACTGCCCCGTGCGGGTCCTCCTCAGCTGGCCCGGCGGGTGACGGGGGTCCGCGCGGCGATGCCCGGACGGCGCGGCTCCGGGGTGAGGGGCATGGTGCGCTGAGCCTGCGGCGGTACCTTGACCGTCGGCAGGGGGCGGACCAGGCCCATGGCGATGACCTCGTTGGCCAGACGGGTACGGCGGTTGATGCCTTCGGGGACACGGAACTTCTGGTACAGACGGAGCAGGTGCTGCTTCACCGCCGCCTCCGTCACGACCAGCTCGCCCGCGATGTCCCTGGCCGTCGCGGGGGCGACGAACGCCGCGTCCGAAAGCGCGGGACGGCACAGCGCCGTCAGCACGTCGATCTCGCGGCGGGTGAGCTCGGGCGCCACGGCCCGGCGCAGTTCGACCTCCGGATCCACCTCCTCACGGGGGATGCCCCCCAGCCTGCCCCGGGCGGACCCGAAGCTGATCACGTCGCCGTCTTCGAGGACCCTGCGGGCGATCGGACGTCCGTTGACCCTGGTGCCGTTGCGCGACAGGCCCATGTCCACGACGTAGACGTAGGGTCCCCGCCGCACCAGTTCAGCGTGCAGCCGGGAGACGCTCGGGTCCTCCAGGCGGATGTCCACCCCCTTTCCTCTGCCGACCGTCGTGACGTCGGGACGTAGCGGGATCACCGCGCCACTGTCCTCGATCCGTATGAACGGCCCCTCCACTGTGGTTCCTCCCACTCAGTTAGCGACCCCTGTCGTGCGGGTTACCCGGCGTTGACACGGTCACACCCACCTACTGGTGGGTAGAACTTTCAACGGTCCGGGGTTTGCCATGGCGAGAGCTAGACTCGCGGAGTGATGACATCCGAGCAGGGAGAACGGGGCCGGGGGCGGCTCGCCGGGCACGCTCCTTACGTGATCGTTCTCATCGGAGTTCTGGGAGGGCTTTTCGCCTCCTGGCAGAACTTCCGCTCGGGTGCCTACATCATGGCCGCGTCGATGTTGTGCGGAGCGGCCTGCAGGGCCTTCCTGCCGGAGGAGAGACTGGGATTCCTCGTCACCCGCAAAAGGGTGACGGACATCACCGTCATGGCCTCATTGGGACTGGGTCTGGCTTTCTTTGCCTGGACCGCCCGCGGCGGGTAAGTGAGAACTTTGTCAACTATCGAAAACCCGGGGTGCAGGTCTAGACCTGTTCGTCCCCTTCGATACCCTCCCCATGAGCCTTACAAGGGACCGCAGGGGTGAGGAAAGGGAAGCCACCAGCCATGCCCAAGATCAAAGTACAGGGACCGGTCGTCGAGCTCGACGGCGACGAGATGACACGGATCATCTGGCAGTTCATCAAGGACCAGCTGATCCTGCCGTACCTCGACGTCGACCTGAAGTACTACGACCTGAGCATCGAGAACCGCGATGCGACGGACGACCAGGTCACCATCGACTCCGCCAACGCCATCAAGCAGTACGGCGTCGGCGTCAAGTGCGCGACCATCACCCCTGACGAAGCGCGCGTCGAAGAGTTCGGGCTGAAGAAGATGTGGCGTTCCCCCAATGGAACGATCCGCAACATCCTCGGCGGCGTCGTGTTCCGCGAGCCGATCGTCATGCAGACGATTCCGCGCCTGGTGCCCGGCTGGACCCAGCCGATCATCATCGGCCGCCACGCCCACGGCGACCAGTACCGCGCCACCGACTTCGTGGTCCCCGGTCCGGGCACCGTGACGATCTCCTACGTGCCCGAGGACGGCTCGGAGCCGATGGAGTTCGAGGTCGCCAACTTCCCCGGCGGCGGCGTCGCCATGGGCATGTACAACTTCGACGACTCGATCCGGGACTTCGCGCGCGCGACCATGCGGTACGCGCTCGACCGCAGGTTCCCGCTGTACATGTCGACGAAGAACACGATTCTCAAGGCCTACGACGGCCGCTTCAAGGACATCTTCCAGGAGATCTTCGACGCGGAGTTCAAGGCCGAGTTCGACGCGGCCGGCCTCACCTACGAGCACCGCCTGATCGACGACATGGTCGCCGCGGCGCTCAAGTGGGAGGGCGGGTTCGTCTGGGCCTGCAAGAACTACGACGGCGACGTCCAGTCCGACATCGTCGCGCAGGGCTTCGGCTCCCTGGGCCTGATGACCTCCGTGCTGATGACCCCCGACGGCAAGACCGTCGAGGCCGAGGCCGCGCACGGCACCGTGACCCGGCACTACCGCCAGCACCAGCAGGGCAAGCCCACCTCCACCAACCCGATCGCCTCGATCTTCGCGTGGACCCGCGGCCTGGCCCACCGCGGCAAGCTGGACGGCACCCCCGAGGTCACCGCCTTCGCCGAGAAGCTCGAGCAGGTCTGCGTCGAGACCGTCGAAGCGGGCCAGATGACCAAGGACCTGGCCCTGCTCGTCGGCAACGACACCCCGTGGCTGACCACCGAGGAGTTCCTCCACGCCCTCGACGTCAACCTGCAGAAGAAGATCGGCCAGTAAGGCCTCCTTCGCCTGACGGTTCCCGGGCCGCGCACCTCCTGTGGGGTGCGCGGCTCTTCGCATGTGCTGGGGCGATAGCCTGAGAGGCGCAGTATCTCGATACCGAGAGATCCCGCCCTTCTTGGAGTGAACGCGAAAATGGCACGCACCCCTGTCAACGTCACCGTCACCGGCGCGGCCGGCCAGATCGGCTACGCCCTGCTGTTCCGCATCGCGTCCGGCCAGCTGCTCGGCGCCGACGTACCGGTGAAGCTGCGGCTGCTGGAGATTCCCCAGGCGGTCAAGGCCGCCGAGGGCACCGCGATGGAGCTGGACGACTGCGCGTTCCCGCTGCTGGCCGGGATCGACATCTTCGACAACCCGACCGACGGGTTCGCCGGCGCGAACGTCGCCCTGCTGGTGGGCGCCCGCCCGCGGACCAAGGGCATGGAGCGCGGTGACCTGCTGGAGGCCAACGGCGGCATCTTCGGCCCGCAGGGCAAGGCGATCAACGACGGCGCGGCCGACGACATCCGCGTCCTGGTCGTGGGCAACCCGGCCAACACCAACGCGCTCATCGCCTCCGCCGCGGCCCCGGACGTCCCGGCCGAGCGGTTCACCGCGATGACCCGCCTCGACCACAACCGGGCGCTCTCCCAGCTCGCCGCCAAGACCGGCACCACGGTCTCCGACATCAAGAAGCTGACGATCTGGGGCAACCACTCGGCCACCCAGTACCCGGACATCTTCCACGCCGAGGTCGCGGGCAAGAACGCCGCCGAGGTCGTGAACGACGAGGCGTGGCTGGCCGACACCTTCATCCCGACCGTCGCCAAGCGCGGCGCCGCCATCATCGAGGCCCGCGGCGCCTCCTCGGCCGCCTCGGCCGCGAACGCCGCCATCGACCACGTCCACGACTGGGTCAACGGCACCCCGGAGGGCGACTGGACGTCGGCCGCCATCCCCTCGGACGGCTCCTACGGCGTGGCCGAGGGCATCATCTCCTCCTTCCCGGTCGTCTCCAAGAACGGCAAGTGGGAGATCGTCCAGGGCCTGGAGGTCAACGAGTTCTCCCGCGCCCGGATCGACGCCACGGTCGCCGAGCTCGTCGAGGAGCGCGACGCCGTCAAGCAGCTCGGCCTCATCTGAGTCCGAGCCGCTTCGGCAGCGGGCCCCGGAACGGTGTTCCGGGGCTTTTCGCATGTCAGGGCCCGTGGCCCCGGGTCAGGCGGCGTCCCGCAGGGCCTCGGCGAGGGCGAGGAGGCGCTCGTCGGAGTCGGGCATGCCGATGAGGGAGAGGGCGACGGGGAGGCCGTCGAGGGTGCCCGCGGGCAGGCTGAGGGCGGGGGCTCCGGCGATGGAGGCGAGGCAGACGTAGGGCAGGAGCCGGCTGCGGTCACCGGGGGCGTCCAGGGGCGGCGGCGTCATGGGGGCGGTGGGGACGGCCAGGACGGTGTCGCGCAGGCGGGAGCGGAGCAGGGCCGTGGTCGAGGCCAGCGCCGTGCGGGCCCCGTCGGCCTCGGCAGGGGTGATCTTCGCGGCGCGGGCGAGGCGGGCGGCCACGCCGGGACCGAACTCCGGCTTCTCGCGGGTGATCCACGCGCCGTGGGCGGCCCAGACCTCGGCGCCCTGGACGGTGCTGTAGGCGGCGACGGCCTCGGGCCAGGCGCCGGGGCCGCGGAACAGCGGGGTGCGGTCGGTCTTGAGGAGCCGCTGGAGGGCGTTCAGGGTGCCGCGCAGCGCCGCTTTGAGCTCGGGCGGGACGGGGTGCCACAGGTCGTCGGGGAGCAGGAGCCAGGTGGGGGCGGGCTGCTCGGGCCGGGGGTCCAGGAGGACCGAGGCGGCGCGGCGCAGGACGTCGGGGGTGCGGGTGAGCGCGCCGGGGACGTCGAAGGAGGGGGCGAGGGGGACGCAGCCGGCGCGGGGGACGCGGGAGTGCGTGGGGCGCAGGCCGTAGATGCCGGTGAAGGCGGCGGGGACGCGGCAGGAGCCGGAGGTGTCGGTGCCGAGGCCGATGTCGGCCAGGCCGGAGGCGACGGCGGAGGCGGAGCCGCTGGAGGAGCCGCCGGTCAGGCGGCCGGGTGCGGCGGGGTTGCGGGGGGAGCCGTAGTGGTGGTTGGTGCCGGCGAGGCTGTAGGCGAGTTCGTCGGTGTGCGTCTTGCCGGCGAAGGAGGCGCCCGCCGCGCGGAGGCGTGCGACGACCTCGGCGTCGTGTTCGGGCGCGGGATGGGTGTCGAGCCAGCGGGGGTGGCCCGCTCCGGTGGGTAGGCCCGCCACGTCGATGACGTCCTTGACCGCGAAGCTCAGCCCGGCGAGGGGGCCGGGGGCGGAGGGCTCGTCCGGGGCGGGGGGAAGCCAAGGGATCATCGGTTCGATTTCCTGCACGGCAACATTCTCGCCGTTCTCCGGCGGTGCCGGGTCAGTGAACGGCAAGTGGCGGAGTGTCATGATCGCGTTCGCTGAGGGTGATGGTTAGCCTGCCCGCCGTGATGGCGGAGCTGGAGGGTGCCGGATGCGGTGGGGCGGGCGGGTCGGGGCGGCGCTGGTCGCGGTGGTGCTGGGCGGCCTGGTGTCGGGGTCGGCGCGGGCCGAGCGGGCGTCGCTGGGGTTGAGCGTGACGGCGCAGCCGCGGGGCGCGGTGCGGCCGGGCGGGCTGCTGGACTACCGGATCGCGGTGCACAACCCGGGGGAGCGGCGGGTGCCGCGGGCGCGGATGACCGTGCGCAGGCCGGAGGGCGTGTCGGTCATCGGGCTGGCGCGGGGCTGCCGGGAGCGCGCGGCGCGGGTGGTGTGCGAGCTGGGCGCGCTGCCGCCGCACGCCCGCCGTGACGTCGTCATCTGGGGGATCGTCGACGCCGACGCGCGGGGGCGGCAGCTGCTGGTGGCGCGGGCGGGCGGGGCCAGCGCGAGGTCGGTGGTGCGGGTGCGGCCCGGCACGGATCTCGCGGTGCGGGTGCGGCCGCCGAAGAGGGCGGTGGCGGGCCGTGATCTCGTGGTGCGGGCGCAGGTGGTCAACCGGGGTCCGCGGACGGCGCGGGGCGTGTGGCTGGCGGCGGGGACCGAGGCGCGCCGCGGCGAGCGGCGGATCGGGGCGCTCCGGCCGGGCGGTTCGGCGTGGCGGAGTTTCACGCTGCGGGCGCCGTCGGACGCCGGGAAGCGGGTCGAGGTCTACGCGACGGCCGGGGCGGATCTGACGGGTGAGGTCTTTCCCGCGAACAACTCGGCGATTACTACGATTCGGCTCATTAATCGGTGATTCCCGGCAAGTCAGCGTGAACGGCAGTGATCTTGCGTTACTGTTTGCACCTTCCTAGGGCTGACTGAGGAGTTTGGTGTGTTGCGTGCCGCCGGAAGGATGTCGATCGTCGCCGGACTGGTACTGGGGGCGCTCGTTCCGGGATCGGCGGCGCAGGCGGCGCCGGTGGCGCCCAAGGGCACGGTGCCCGGCCTCGACGTGAGCGAGTGGCAGGGCCCGAAGGTCAACTGGAAGAAGATCGCCGACGACGGCGCCAGGTTCGCCATCATCCGCGCGACGCGCGGCGTCAGCCCCGTCGACGGCGACCCCAACGCCTACGTCGACAAGTACTTCGCGGTCAACCGGGACGGCGCGCGCGCCAACGGCATCCTGCAGGGCGCCTACCACTTCGCCTCCCCGCACCGCTCCGACGGCGCCACGCAGGCGAACTTCTTCGTCGACAACGGCGGCGGCTGGACCCGCGACGGCAAGAGCCTGCCGGGCGCGCTGGACATGGAGCGCGACCCCTACGCCACGCTTCCCAAGGTCAAGGACCTGCGCCAGGACTGCTACAACCTGACGCCCGAGCAGATGATCAACTGGATTCGGGACTTCAGCCGCCAGTACTTCGTGCGCACCGGCCGCTACCCGATGATCTACAGCAACCAGTCGTGGTGGAAGAACTGCACGTCCTCGCCGCAGGAGCCGAACGGCACCGCCGCCTTCAACCTCACCAACCCGCTGTGGGTGGCGAACTACAAGGAGAAGGTGACGGCTCCCGCCATGCCCGGCGGGTTCGACAAGTACACCTTCTGGCAGTTCTGGAACGGCAACGACAAGCCGTTGTTCCCCGGTGACCAGAACCTTTTCCCCGGCACCTACAAGCAGCTTCTCGCCTTCGCCAAGAAGGCGGACAAGCCCGTCGCCTACGTCGGCGTGAAGGGCCAGGCGAGCAAGAAGTTCCGGCGCGGCAAGAACGCCACCTACGCGGTCCAGGTCGGCAACGGCGGCCCCGACGCCAGCGGCAAGGTGACGCTGACCGTTCGCCTCCCCAAGGGCGTGAAGCACCGCAAGGTCTGGTCGAAGGCCTGCAAGCGCACGTCCTACGGCCTCAAGTGCACCTGGTCGAACCTCAAGAACGGCCAGCTCGTCAAGTTCACCTACGGCGTCAAGGTCACCAAGAGCCTCAAGGCCGGTGCCAAGCCCGTGCTGAAGCTCTCGGTCAGCGCCCCGAGCACGCTCGACTTCTACAAGAAGAACAACACCGCGAAGGTGAAGGCGAAGGTCACCAACTAGCGCCGAGGAGCGGGAAGGCCTGGACGGGGCGCCACACCTCGTCCCGGCCGTGCTCGGACAGCCAGAACTCGTTCACCTCGAAGACCGCGTGGAAGTCGTAGTACTCCTTGAACATGCGGTCGAGCCGTTCCTCGTCGAGGTGGTGGCCGATCGTGACGTGCGGGTGGTAGGGGAACATGAGCTCCCGGTCCAGGGGCGCCCTGCGCAGCTTCTCCTGGAGCAGCCCGCACGGGCCGATGCCCTCGGCGAGGGTGATGAACACCACCGGGGTGACGGGGCGGAAGGTCCCGGTGCCGCGCAGGCGGACCCGGAACGGCGCGGTCGTCGCGCCGACCCGGGACAGGTGGTTCTCGATGACCGGCAGCTCCTCGTCGGTCATCGGGGTGGGCGGCACCAGGGTGATGTGCGGGGGGATCTTGTCCGCCAGCGGGTCCCCGTAGGCCTCCCGGGCGCGCTGCAGGGCTCCCGCGTGCGGCTCGGGGATGGCGACCGAGACCCCGATGACCAGATCAGCCACCGCGCCTGAGCAGCCCGGCGCGCTCGCGGACGGTGGCCATGGTCGCCGCCGCGACCTCGGCCGCCCGGTCGGCGCCCTTCGCCAGGATCCGGTCGAGCTCGGCCGGGTCGTCCATCAGTTCCAGGGTGCGTTCCCTGATCGGGCCGAAGGTCTCCAGCGCGACCTCGGCCAGCTCCTTCTTCAGCTGGCCGTAGCCGGCGCCCGCGAAGTGCGCCTCGAGGTCGGGGATCGGGGTGCCGTTCAGCGCGGACAGGATGGTCAGGAGGTTGGAGACGCCGGGCTTGGTCTCCGGGTCGTACTTGATCTCGGTGCCGGTGTCGGTGACCGCGCGCATGATCTTCTTGCGCAGCGGGCCGGGCTCGTCCAGCACGTTGATGATGCCCTGCGGGGAGGAGGAGGACTTGGACATCTTGCGCTCCGGCTCCTGCAGGTCGGTGATCTTGGCGACCGACTTGAGGATGTGCGCGTTGGGCTCGACGAAGGTGGCGCCGAAGCGGTGGTTGAACCGGCCCGCCAGGGTGCGGGTGAGCTCCAGGTGCTGGCGCTGGTCCTCGCCGACGGGGACCTGGAAGTCCTTCTCGCCGACCCGCGGGGTGTACAGGAGGATGTCGGCCGCCTGCAGGACGGGGTAGGTGAACAGGCCGACGCTGGCGGCGGACGCGCCCTCCTTGGCGGACTTGTCCTTGAACTGCGTCATCCGCGACGCCTCGCCGTAGCCGGTCAGGCAGCTGAGGATCCACTGCAGCTCGGCGTGCTCGTAGACGTGGCTCTGCACGAAGAGCGTGCAGCGGGCCGGGTCGAGTCCGGCGGCCAGGAGCTGGGCGGCCGAGACGCGGGTGCGGTGGAGCAGCACCGCGGGGTCGTACTCCACGGTCATCGCGTGCAGGTTGGCCAGGAAGTAGAAGGCCTCGTGGGTGTCCTGCAGGGGGATCCACTGCCGGACGGCGCCGAGGTAGTTGCCCAGGTGGAAGGAGTCGGCCGTCGGCTGGATGCCGGAGAGGACCCGGGGGCGATTCTGCTCAGTCAACTGTCTTCTTCCTCCGCCTTGGCCGGGGCCGCCATCATGTCGATTCTCCCAGATCTCGGCGGGCCCACGGGCCCGTGGGACGGCACATGCCCGAGTGCCGTCGCCAGGAAACCCCCGATCACGCCATAAGACGTTCAGTGTCCGGGGTGTCCTCCACATGGTATTCGTCACGGATATCACCCTGGGGAGAGTTTTTCGGCGAGGCCGGGAACGGGAATCCGACGGCCGTGTGGTTAGGCTTCATGTCCTGGAGTGATCGCGAGAGGCGTCGTACGAGGCGGCCGCGGCGGTCACGGACGCAGGGGAGTGCGCACGGGATGAACGGGGTCTGGCACGCGCCCGGCAGGGTCAACCTGATCGGGGAGCACACCGACTACAACGAGGGCCTCGTCCTGCCCTTCGCGCTGCCGCAGGGCATCACGGTGGAGGGCGAGCGGCGGGACGACGGCCTGCTGGAGCTGCACTCGGGCGGGCTCCGGGAGACCGTGGAGCTGGCGGGCCTGGCCCCCGGCCGGGTGCGCGGCTGGGCCGCCTACCCGGCCGGGGTCGCCGGGGCGCTGGCCGAGGCCGGCTACCTCGTCGGCGGCGCGACCCTGCGCTTCACCTCCGACCTCCCCTCGGGCTCGGGCCTGTCGTCCTCGGCCGCGCTGGAGTGCGCCACGGCCCTGGCCCTGACCGACCTGTACGAGGTGAAGGCCGACCGCCGGGACCTGGTGAAGGTCGCCCAGCGCGCGGAGAACGCCTACGCCGGGGTGCCCTCGGGCATCCTCGACCAGTCGGCGTCCCTGCTGTGCGAGGCCGACCACGCGCTCCTGCTGGACTGCCGGACCGGCATGTCCTCCCGGATCCCGCTGAACCTGGGCGACCACCGCGTCCTGATCGTCGACACCGGGGTCCGGCACGCGCTGGAGGACGGCCGCTACGCCGACCGCCGCGCCGAGTGCGAGGAGGCGGCGCGGCAGCTGGGCGTGCCCGCGCTGCGGGACGTCAAGGACCTGGCGGCGTCCCTGTCCCTGCTGACCGACCCGGTGCTGCGCAGGCGCGTCCAGCACGTCGTCACCGAGAACCACCGGGTGGAGGCCACGGTCGGCCTGCTCAGGGCGGGCGCCGTGGGGGACGTGGGCGCCATGCTCACCGCCTCCCACCTGTCGCTGCGCGACCTCTACCAGGTCTCGTGGCCGGAGGCGGACGTGGCGGTGGAGGCGGCGGTCAAGGGCGGGGCGCGGGGCGGCCGGATGGTCGGCGGCGGCTTCGCCGGCTCGGTGATCCTGCTGGTCCGCCGCGCCGCGCTGCCCGCCGTCCGCGAGGCGGTCGGCGCCGCCTACGCCGCGCGCGGCTGGGGCGCGCCGTCCTACCTGGAGGCCGTGCCGTCGCGGGGCGCCGCCCGCCTGTCCTAGGGCCCGCCGCTCAGGCGGCGTCGGGTTCGGGGTTGAGGGGGGTGTCGGTGCGCTCGACGGTGTCGAGCGTGGCGGTCCAGGCCACGACGAGGAAGGTCATCCGGGACAGCAGGTTCATCCAGATGAGCACGCCGACGAGGACCGCGAACGAGGCGTAGACGGGGTTGGCGGTGATGTACCCGGTCAGGAAGGCGCCGATGGACTTGAGGATCTCGAAGCCGACGGCCGCCACGAGGGCGCCCTTGCCGACGTGCCGGCGGGAGGCGTTGGTGTCGGACATGCGGGTGAACAGCACCAGGAAGAGCAGGGTGTTGAACGCCAGCGCCACCGCGATGGAGGCGATCCGCAGGCTGAGCCAGGCCCAGACGGAGTCGGTGAGCCCGAGCTGCTCGACGGTGAAGGTCGTCGCGCGCACGGCGACCGTCGTGGCGGCGACCGAGCAGATCAGGATGGCGCCGAGCAGCGCCATGACGGCGAGGTCGCGCAGCTTCAGCAGGAAGAAGTTGCCGGCGCTGCGCGGCGCGCGCCCCCACAGGACCCGGATGGACTCGCGCAGCTGGGCGAGCCAGCCCAGGCCCGCCCAGCTCAGGCCGATCAGGGCGATGACGCTCGCGCCGACCCTGGCCTGGGCGATCTGCACGACGTCCAGCTGCTCGGCCAGGCCGGGCAGGTAGTCGTTGAGGGCGCGGATGAGGTAGTCGCGGAAGGTCTCGCTGAAGTACACGACGTAGCCCAGGAGCGCGTACGCCAGGGCGAGCGTGGGGAAGAAGGCGAGGAACGAGTAGAAGGTCAGGGCCGCGGCGAGCTGCTCGCCGTTCTCCCGGTCGTACCGTTGGACGGCCCGGACGAGATGTCCGAACCAAGGACGTTCGGTGCGTAGGCTCCGTAGTCTGGTGGCGGTCTTCTGGCGGAAGGCGCCGTAACGCTGCACCACCGGTGCGATCAGCCGGGTCACGAGGGGACTGTATCCACCGGATCGACCCGTCCGGCGGAGTTCGGGAACCGGATCGGGCACGGAAGGGCGGTGGGGCATGGCGGCTGCGTCGTCGGCGGCGGCCTCCGCGGTGCCGGCGGCGTCCGTACCGGTCCGCGCGGGCACCACGACGATGGCCGCGGGCCTGGTGCTGCTCGGCCTTTCCGGCGGCGTCTACCTCGCGGTCTCCGCCCGCGCCGTCGGTCCGGTCGCCTTCGCCTCGCTCTCCACGCTCTGGACGCTGGTCTACACGTTCGGGATCGGCGCCTTCCTGCCGTTCGAGCAGGAGCTGGGGCGGGCCTTCGCCGCCCGCGTCGCCCGCGGGGCGGGCACGGGGCCCCTGGTGCGCAAGGTGGTCCTGGTCTCGGCCGCGCTGCTGACCGTGCTGCTGGCGGCCGTGCTCCTGGCGGCGCCGCCGCTCGTCTCCGGGCTCTTCTCCGGCCGGTGGACGGCGCTGGGGGTGTTCGCCCTGTCCATGGCGGTGATGGCCGCCGGATACGTGACGCGCGGGGTGTACGCGGGCTCGTCGCGGTTCGGCTGGTACTCGGCGCAGCTGGGCGTGGAGGGCGTCGTGCGCATCGCCGTCTGCGGCACGCTGCTCGGCCTGGGCGTCCACGCCGCCGCCCCCTACCTGTGGCTGCTGGCGCTGGCGCCGCTGGCGGCGCTGCCGCCGACCCTGCCGGGGCTGCGCGGCGCCCTGCGGCCGGGGCCGCCCGCCCCCTGGTCGGAGCTGTCGGCCAACCTCGGCTGGCTGCTGCTGTCGGGGATCGCCGCCCAGGCGGTGGCCAACGCGGCGCTCGTGGTGCTCCAGGCCATGTCGGGACGGGACGGCACCGCCGGGCGGCTGCTCGCCGCCTTCGTCATCGCCCGGGTGCCGCTGTTCCTGTTCCAGGGCGTGCAGGCGGTGCTGCTGCCGGGCCTGGCCGGAGCGCTCGCCTCCGGCGACCGCGCGGCTTTCCGCGCCAAGCTGCGCGGGGTGCTGGCCGCGACCGGCGCGGTCGTGGCCGCCGGGGTGCTGGGCGCCGAGGCCGCCGGGCCCTGGCTGGTGCGGCTGTTCTTCGGCGAGGGGTTCGTGCTGGGCCGCGGCCACCTGGTGGTGCTGGCCGCCGCCACGGGCTGCTACATGCTGGCCCAGGTCTTCCAGGCGGGGCTGGTCGCGCTGGAGCGGCACCGCGACAACGCGCTCTGCTGGAGCGCGGCCTTCGGGGTCTTCGCGGCGGTCTGCCTGGTCCCGCTCCCCGCGCTGGTCCGGGTGGAGGCGGCGCTGACGCTCTCGTGCGCGGCGGCCGCCGTCCTCCTGGCCGCGCGGCTGCACCGGCGATGGGCCGCGCCCGTGCGCGGAACGCGCTAACGTCGTGACGTGGCGAATCCGTGGAAGTGCGCACCGTGACGACACCGCCGAAGAGGCCGAAGACCAGGGGCCAGGCGCTCGTCCTGTTCGGCGCCGGCGCGGCGGCCGGGGCCGCGGTGTGCGCGCTGGTCGCCTCCCTGCCGGACCCGCACCACGCGGCGGTGAACTCCGGCTCGCCCAAAAGCGCCACGCCCCCGCCGGCCGCCGCCGACGTGTCCGTGACGCTCGACGGGCGGACCCTGCGCATCCACAACCGGGGGCCGCACGGCACCGGGCCCGTCACCCTCGACCTGCGCCCCCTGGAAGGGCGCCTGCGGGCCTCCTGCGTCCGGACGGGCTGCGCCTGGCCCGACCTGCCGTCCGGGGAGAGCGTCGAGGTACGGGTGCGGGGCGAGGGCCGGGGGAACGCCGAGGTCCACACCACCGTCCCCGACCGCAGCCCCGGCGACAACGAGATTCCGCTCTTGCTGCGCCGTTAGCCGGCAGGCGACCGCAGGGAAGCGGGGATCGTCTGTCGGTTCTCGGGGGTCCGGGGGCGGCCCCCGGGGTCAGTCGGTGGCGGTGGGGCGCCTGCGGACGAGCAGCACGCCCACGCCCGCCAGGATGAAGCCGCCGCCGATCGCGCCGAGCAGCAGGTTGTCGTTGGAGTCGGAGTCCTTGGAGCCGGAGCCCTTCTGGGCCTCGCGCCGGGCGGGGTCCGACGGGTCGGCCGTCGCCGCGGCGGAGGGGGCGACCAGCGCGTCGACCGGCTCGACCTTCCCGGCGTTGGCGAAGCCCCAGTCGAAGAGGGCCTTGGCGTTGTCCCACAGGCTCTCGGCCTTCATGAGCGCGATGACGATCCGCCGCCCGTCGCGCTCGGCCGCGCCCACGAACGTCTGGCGCGCGGCGTTGGTGTAGCCGTTCTTGCCGGCGATGAATCCCTTGTACTGCTGGGACTCGCCCGGGAGCATCCGGATGTGGGAGTAGATCGGCATCATGTACTGCTTGGCGGGGATCTTCTTCTTGGTCTTCTTGTCGACCTTCGCCGGGCGCAGCGCGGGGAACTTCGCGTGCACCGTCGAGGCGTACTCGACGAACTCGGGCTCGGCCAGCCCCGCCCGCAGGATCAGCGCCAGGTCGTAGGAGGTCGTGTACTGCGTCCTGACGTCCAGGCCGAGGTCGACGTCCAGGCCGTTAGGGGAGCCCGCCAGGGTGTTCCGGGCGCCGATCCGCCTGGCCTCGGCGTTCATCAGGTCCAGGGTCGGCCGCATCCCGCCCTGCGGCAGGGTCAGGGTCATCGCCGCGTCGTTCGCCGACGCCATGAGCAGCGCCCGGAACAGGTCGGCGGACTTGTAGCTCAGCTTCGGCGTCATGCCGACCTTGGTGCCCTCGGGCTCCACGCTCTCGCGCGTCGGGGTGATCTCGGTGTCCCCGCCGAGCAGCGGGATGAGGGTGACCGCGGTGAGGACCTTCTGCGTGCTGGCCGGCAGGAAGTGCTTGTGCGGGTTGCGCGCCGCCAGCACCTCGCCGGTGTCGGCGTCCGCGATGATCCAGGACCCCGCCTTGATCTTCTTCAGCGGCGCGTCCGGCCCGGCGGCGGCGGGCACGGGGGCCAGCGCGACGGTCAGCATGGCGGCGGCAGCCGCGGCGGCGGCTCTGTGCGGTGCTCCCATGAAGACGAGAGCCTAACCGGCCGGGCCCGGCCGCCGCCTACCCTGCAAGGGTGACTTCTCGACGTTCGGCCGTGTTCATGCTGGCACTGGCCGCCTTCATGGCCTTTGAATGGATCATGCTCGCCAACAACCTGGGCAGCGGCCCGCGGCGGGCCACGGCGTTCTACGTCGTGCACTACGTCCTGGCGGCGGCCAACGTGGTCTTCGCCGCGATCCTCGCGTGGATCGGGTGGAAGGCATGGAAGAGGTCATCGTGACACCCCGCTCGCACTCATCTCATAAGGGTTCGCCTACCATCCCTTCCATGGAGTTGGCTGCTGCCTTCCCCCAAGCTGAGCGCGAGCGTTGGCGGGAGCTATTGAAGGGCGTACTCCGCAAGTCCGGAGCCGCCACCGAAGACACCCCTCTCGACGCCGTCGAGGCGCTGCTCACAAGGCAGACCTATGACGGTGTCCCGATCGCACCCCTGTACACCGCGGACGAGGCGATCGCCTCGCGGCCCTTCGCCACCGCCCCGCGCGACGGAGACGAGAACCCGGCGGGCTGGGACGTGCGGCAACGGCACACCGACCCGAACCCCGGGCGCACCCGCGAGGCCGTCCTGGCCGACCTGGAGAACGGCGCCACCTCGGTGTGGCTGGCCGTCGGCGACGCCGGCGTCCCGGTCGAGGCGCTGGGCGAGGCCCTCAAGGGCGTGCACACCGACCTGGCGCCGGTCGTCCTGGACGCCGGACCGCAGACCGGTCAGGCCGCCGAGGCCTTCCTCGCGCTGGCGACGCCCGAGACGCTGGGCAACCTCGGCGCCGACCCGCTCGGCCTGGCCGCCCGCACCGGCGTACGCGCCCCGGTGCCGGTCGACCTGGCGCGGCGCGTCGCCGCGGAGTTCCCGGGCATCCGCACCTTCGCCGTGGACGGCACGGTCCACCACGACGCGGGCGGCTCCGACGCCCAGGAGCTCGGCGCGGTCCTCGCCGCCGCCGTGGCCTACCTGCGGGAGCTGACCGAGGCCGGACTGAGCGTCGACGAGGCCGCCGGGCAGCTGGAATTCCGCTACGCCGCGCACGCCGACCAGTTCCTCACCATCGCCAAGCTCCGCGCCGCGCGCCGCCTGTGGACGCGGGTCGCCTCGCTGTCCGGGGTCTCCGACACCACCGCGCGGATCCACGCGGTGACGTCGAGCGCGATGATGACCGAGCGCGACCCGTGGGTGAACATGCTGCGCACGACCGTCGCGTGCTTCGCCGCCGGAGTGGGCGGCGCGGACGCGGTGACCGTCCAGCCGTTCGACGCCCGGATCGGCCTGCCCGACGCCTTCTCGCGCCGCATCGCCCGCAACACCCAGACGCTGCTGCTGGAGGAGTCCTCCCTGGCCCGCGTCGTGGACCCGGCGGGCGGCTCCTGGTACGTCGAGCAGCTCACCGAGCAGCTCGCCCAGGCCGCCTGGCAGTGGTTCACCGAGATCGAGAAGGCCGGCGGCCTGGCCGCCGCGCTGGACTCCGGCCTCGTCGAGCGCGAGCTCGCCGCCACCTGGGAGAAGCGCCGCAAGGACCTCGCCCGGCGCAAGGCCCCGCTGACCGGCGTCAGCGAGTTCCCCAACCTGACCGAGGAGCTGCCCGTACGCGAGGCGGCTCCCGAGCCGCCGGGCGGCGGGCTGCCGCGGCACGCCTACGCCCAGGACTACGAGGCGCTGCGCGACCTGGCCGACGCCCAGGCCGTACGGCCGAAGGTCTTCCTGGCCACCCTCGGCCCCGTCGCCGTGCACACCGCGCGCGCCACGTTCGCCGCGAACCTGTTCCAGGCGGGCGGCATCGAGACCGTCGCCGGCGCGCCCGAGGAGTTCGACGGCGGCGTGGCGGTCCTCTGCTCCAGCGACAAGCTGTACGCCGAGCAGGCCGAGGCCGCCGCCAAGACGCTCCGGGAGCGCGGCGCCGTCAAGGTCTGGCTGGCGGGCAAGGGCTCCTACACCGGGGTGGACGGCAACGTCTTCGCCGGGTGCAACGTGATCGAAGTCCTGGAGGGCACCCTTCGGGACCTGGGAGTGACCGCATGAGCATCCCCGACTTCTCCGACGTCCCGCTGGGCGAGCCCGTAGCGCCGGACGTCCTCGAAAAGCAGTGGCGCGAGGCCGCGGGCGAGCGCCCGTCCTGGGAGACGCCCGAAGGCATCGGCGTCAAGCCGCTGTACGACGCCTCGGACCTGGCCGGCCTGGACTTCCTGGGCACCTTCCCGGGCATCAAGCCGTTCCTGCGCGGCCCGTACGCGCCGATGTACGCCACGCAGCCGTGGACGATCCGGCAGTACGCCGGGTTCTCCACCGCCGAGGAGTCCAACGCCTTCTACCGCCGCAACCTCGCGGCCGGGCAGAAGGGCCTGTCGGTGGCGTTCGACCTCGCCACCCACCGCGGCTACGACTCCGACCACCCGCGCGTGGCCGGCGACGTCGGCATGGCCGGTGTGGCGATCGACTCCATCTACGACATGCGGCAGCTGTTCGACGGGATCCCCCTCGACAAGATGTCGGTGTCGATGACGATGAACGGCGCGGTCCTGCCCGTGCTGGCCCTGTACGTGGTGGCGGCCGAGGAGCAGGGGGTGAAGCCGGAGCAGCTCGCGGGGACGATCCAGAACGACATCCTCAAGGAGTTCATGGTCCGCAACACCTACATCTACCCGCCCGCCCCCTCGATGCGGATCATCTCCGACATCTTTGCGTACACCTCGCAGAAGATGCCGAAGTACAACTCGATCTCCATCTCGGGCTACCACATCCAGGAAGCCGGGGCCACGGCCGACCTGGAGCTCGCCTACACCCTCGCCGACGGCGTGGAGTACATCCGGGCGGGCCAGGCCGCGGGCCTGGACATCGACGCGTTCGCGCCGCGCCTGTCGTTCTTCTGGGCGATCGGCATGAACTTCTTCATGGAAGTCGCCAAGATGCGGGCCGGGCGCCTCCTGTGGGCCAAGCTCGTCAAGGAGTTCGGCCCCAAGAGCGACAAGTCGCTGTCCCTGCGCACCCACTCCCAGACCTCCGGCTGGTCGCTGACCGCCCAGGACGTCTACAACAACGTGGCGCGCACCTGCATCGAGGCGATGGCCGCGACCCAGGGCCACACCCAGTCGCTGCACACCAACGCCCTCGACGAGGCGCTGGCGCTGCCGACGGACTTCTCCGCGCGCATCGCCCGCAACACCCAGCTGCTGCTCCAGCAGGAGTCCGGCACCACCCGGGTCATCGACCCGTGGGGCGGCTCCTACTACATGGAGAAGCTCACCCACGACCTCGCCGCCCGCGCCTGGGAGCACATCCAGGAGGTCGAGAAGTTCGGCGGCATGGCCAAGGCCATCGACGAGGGGCTGCCCAAGCTCCGCATCGAGGAGGCCGCGGCCCGCACCCAGGCCCGCATCGACTCCGGCCGCCAGCCGGTCATCGGCGTCAACAAGTACCGGCCGGACGTGGACGAGCTCATCGACGTCCTCAAGGTCGACAACGCCTCCGTGCGGGCCCAGCAGATCGCCAAGCTGGAGCGGCTGCGCGCCGAGCGCGACCCGGCCGAGGTCTCCCGCGCGCTGGCCGCCCTGACGGCCGCCGCCGGCGCCGAGCAGGTCGCCGACCTGGAGCACAACCTGCTCAAGCTCGCCATCGACGCGGCCCGCGCCAAGGCGACCGTCGGGGAGATCTCCGACGCGCTGGAGAAGGTCTACGGCCGCCACTCCGCCACGATCCGTACCATCTCAGGTGTGTACCGGGAGGAGGCCGGAACCGTGTCCGCGATCGAGAACGCCCGCAAGGCGACCGACGAGTTCGCCGAGGCCGAGGGGCGCCGCCCCCGCATCCTGGTGGCCAAGATGGGCCAGGACGGCCACGACCGGGGCCAGAAGGTGATCGCCTCCGGCTTCGCCGACCTCGGCTTCGACGTCGACGTCGGCCCGCTGTTCCAGACCCCCGAGGAGGTCGCCCGCCAGGCGGTGGAGGCCGACGTGCACATCGTCGGCGCCAGCTCCCTGGCCGCGGGGCACCTGACCCTGGTGCCCGCCCTCAAGGCCGCGCTCGCCGAGCTCGGCCGCGAGGACATCATGATCGTCGTCGGCGGCGTCATCCCGCCGCAGGACTTCGACGCGCTCCGCGCCGCCGGGGCGTCGGCGATCTTCCCGCCCGGCACGGTCATCGCCGAAGCCGCGCTCGACCTGCTGAAGGAGTTGTCCAGCAGCCTTGGCCACGCCTGACGTCAAGGACTATGTGAACGGGGTCCGGGAGGGCTCCCGGGCATGGATCGCCCGCGCGATCACGCTCGTGGAGTCCACCCGCCCCGACCACCGGGAGCTCGCCCAGGCCGTCCTGGCCGAGCTCACCCCGTACGCCGGGAACGCCCGCCGCGTCGGCATCACCGGCGTCCCCGGCGTCGGCAAGTCCACCACGATCGACGCCCTCGGCTCCCACCTGACCGCCAGGGGCCACCGGGTCGCCGTCCTGGCCGTCGACCCGTCGTCCACCCGGACGGGCGGCTCGATCCTGGGCGACAAGACCCGCATGGCCCGCCTGGCCGCCGACCCGAACGCGTTCATCCGCCCGTCCCCGACGGCCGGCACGCTGGGCGGCGTGGCGAGGGCGACCCGCGAGGCCATGGTCGTCATGGAGGCCGCCGGCCACGACGTGATCCTCGTGGAGACCGTCGGTGTGGGCCAGTCCGAGACGACGGTCGCCGAGATGACCGACTCCTTCCTGTTCCTGACGATCGCCCGCACCGGCGACCAGCTCCAGGGCATCAAGAAGGGCGTCCTGGAGCTCGCCGACGTCATCGCCGTCAACAAGGCCGACGGCGACCACGCCATGGAGGCCAAGCGCGCCGCCCGCGAGCTGTCCGGCGCCCTCCGCCTCCTGCGCGGCGGCTCCGAGCGCGTCGTCCCCGTCCTGACCTGCAGCGCCCTGGAGGACACCGGCCTCTCGGAGGTCTGGGACCAGATCATCGCCCACCAGGACGCCCTCCGCGAGTCCGGCGAACTCGACCGCCGCCGCCGCACCCAGCAGATCCGCTGGACCTGGGCCATGGTCGAGGACCGCCTCCTCCACGCCCTGCGCACCGACCCCGCCGTCCAGGCCCTCACCCCCGACCTGGAACGCCGCGTCGCCGACGGCGAACTCCCCCCGTCCGTGGCCGCCGACCAGATCCTCAAGGCCTTCTCCACCGACTGACCACCCGCCGGAGAAGGCCTCCGGGCCTGCCGCACGCTCGGCGAGCCGATCGGCGTCTCGGTTCCGAGGGCCTCAAGGCGCGCTGCTGGTGGTTGACATGTCGGTTATCGAGGTTCTCGCGCTAAGGTCGTGTGCTCTTCGGGCGTGCGGTCCGGTGGCGGGAAGAGGTTCTTGTGCGGTTCAGGTGGGCGGCCGTCGCGAGTCTGCTCGTTCTGGGGTCTCTGGGGGTTTCCGTCCCGGGGTGGAGTCCGGGGCCGGAGCTCGAATACGGGGCGTCGGGATGCCCGGCGAAGCCGTATGAGGGACTCAGCGGGTTCAACCACCCGGTTCCGGCGTCGGCCTACACGCGTGAACTCGCTCGCGGCGGCGCCGAGTACGCGCTGCTCTGCCGGGGGGTGGGCTTTGATGAGTCCTCCTGGTTGGAACCGCTGCGGATCACGCGGGGCGTGAAGGAGCTGCAGCAGGAGATGTTCACTCTTCCCCGGGCGCAGGATGGGGGCGCATCCACCGCGATGGGATGTCCGCCCGTCAACCTGGTGCTGCACTACCCGGACGGGAAACGCAGCGTCATGTCGTTCGAGTGCAATCGTGACGAGGTGGGCACGCACGATGCGATCCGTAGGGGAGGTTCGCGCCTCACCCTCAAGTTCGCCCGCCTGTGGCGCGCCGAGCACACCTCGTCCGACCCGTCCCGGATCGAACCCGCAGCCTGCCTTCCGAGCGTGGCCGGCCGGGTAGGAGTACTACCCTTCCATCCCGCTCCGGAGATCGTCCGAGGAGGCAGCCCCTTCTATCCGGACGAAGCCCGGCTGCCATCGCCTCTGGCAGTCGTCAACGCCTGCCGTTACACCGCCGTCGGCAGCGGCCGGTTGATCCTGCGCGCGCACAAGGCCACCCGCGCCGGCCTGGAATCCCTTCGGGCCGCCGTGAACACGATGAAACCCAAGGGATTCTCTCTGCCCTGCGATGGTCGCGGCCGTAAAAGCACCGCCGTGGACACCCTCCACCTGACCGACGTCACCGGCCGAAGCACCCACCTGTACATCGCTCGAAAGCCCTGCGAAGCAGACCAAAGCCCTCCCACCGGTGTCTTGTCCCCTGAGATCGCTTCCACCCTCTCCCGCCTCCTGGACTGACCATCTCGCGGCCGACGGGCATCGGCTCGCCCTCGCCACGGCTTGCAATTAGACGTATACGTCTATACGTTGGGGAGGTGCCTTTGGATGCTTCACGGAACAGTCTGGTGCTGCCGCTGCTCGGGCTTCTGGTCGAGCGGCCGTCGCATGCCTACGGGCTCGCGTCGCTTCTGCGGGAGCGGTACGGGGATCTGTCGGCCACGCGCAGCACGGTCACGTCGCTGCTGAAATCGCTGGAGAGGGCCGGGGTGGTCGCTTCGCAGCAGCCTGAGCGGGTGGGGAAGAGGCCGCCGCGGACGGTCTACGAGCTGACCGATGCGGGGATGGTCGATTTCCGGCGGAAGGTCGAGGCGGGGTTGGGCGAGGGGCGGACGGCCTCCGTGGACTTCGTCATGGCCGTCGCCTATGCGGGAGTGCTTTCCGCCGACCATGCGGCGTCGCTCCTGGAGGCGCGTGCCGAGCGGCTCGAACAGGAACTGGCGGTGCTGGAGGAGCGGCCCGAGGGCGTGGCGGAGGTGCACATGCTCGAAGCGGCCTACTGGCGCACCATCGTCAGCGCCGAGAACACCTGGGTCAGGGAGCTGGTCTCGCGGATCCGGTCGCACGACATCGACTGGACGGGCGTGCAGGGCGGCGAGGAAAAGGAGGATGGGGCATGAAGTTCGGCATCTATCCGGGCGGGCGCGCGGGGACCGTCTGCTCGCTCCCGCAGGATCCCGCGGCGATCGGTGGCCTCGTCGACGAGCTCGCGGGCGGCCGCGCGTTCGTCATCCGCGAGTACGTTCACTTCTTCGGCGACGCGACGCCCCCGGACGTCGTCGCCTCGCTCGGCGCGGAGCAGGATCTCGCACGCCTCACGATGCCCGACGCGTGGTACGTCGAAGGCGGGCGTGAACTGGACCTCGTGGTGAGTTACATCCCCCGGGAAGCCGACGTCCCCGGATGGCTGGCCTTCCTCGACGCCGTCATCGACCGCTACGGCCATCTGACGCGCTATCTCCAGGTGACCCTGGAGCCCAACTTCCCGATCCCGCTCATCGACGGAAGCGCCCCCGGCGTCCTCCAGGCCCTGGCCCTCGGCATCCCGTACGCACGCGCCGCACTGGACAGAAGGGGCCTGCACGACGTGCGGGTCGGCTTCTCCGTCGCCGAACCACCGGAATGGCTGGGCGGCGACGACGCCTTCTGGCAGCACCTGTCCGGTATACCGGCGCAGGACTTCGCCGACCACATCGACTACGTCGGCCTGGCCCTGTATCCCGACGCCTTCTCCCCGGTCGCCCCGCGCGGCACACCGGGAGACGTAGCCTCCCTCACCGCCCACGCCCTGCACCACCTGCGGGAGTACTCACTACCGCTCGCCCACATCCCGCTCGACACGCCCGTCCACATCGTGGAGAACGGCTCCCCGAGCGGTGCCCCACGCACCGAGCAGGCGCAGTGCGACTCCCTGTCCGACATGATCGACACGATTCTCGCCCTTGAGGAGACCCGGAACATCACCCACTACGAGCTCTTCAGCCTCCGGGACGCCGACAGCACCGCCGCCGAACCCACCGGAACCCTCGGCCTCGTCACCGACACCTACCGCCCCAAGCCTGCCTTCGCCCTCTACCGCGACACCGTCCACGGCTCCGCCCGACCCAAAGCGGCTCTCTGACGGCGGTCATCGACCTGGCCGGAGGCGGGAAGGCGGGGCCGCTCGTCGGCGGGTGCTACAGGGCGGGCGCCAGGAGTTCTGCCGTCAGGGCGTCCAGGCGTTCGGCGCGGGCGGGGTCGAAGGCCTTTCCCTCCAGGGGGAGGCGGGTGCGGCGTCTGAAGGCCGAGACGGGTTCGGCGGGCGGGTGGTCCATCAGGTGCGCGATGGGGGTGATGGCCTTGCTCACAGGCTGGGCGAACAGCAGGGCCAGGGTTTTGGTGAGGGCGCGCCAGTGGGCGGGAAGCGGGTCGGCCATGGCGGTGCGGACGAAGCCCGGGTTGTAGAGGACGTAGCGGATGCGGGCTTCGGGGTGGCGGGTGGGGAAGTGGGCGCCCAGCAGGTCGTTGCAGCGGGAGGACTGCATGGCGGCGCGCCGGCCGGTGTAGCGGTGGTGGAGTTGCAGGTCGTTCCAGTGGACGGTGCCGGGGAGGCCGCCGGGACCGGCCAGGTTCATGATGACGGGGGAGTCGGCCTTCTCCAGCAGGTCCATCAGGCCGTGGCCCAGGACGTGGCGGCTGAGGTAGGCCAGGGCGAAGGTGGACTCGAAGCCGTCTTCGGTCTCCTCGCGGCGGGGGCGGAAGCGCTGGGCGCCGAACACCAGGCCGTCCACCGACTCCGCGGCGGCGAAGACCTCGTGGAGTGCCCCGCGCATGCCGGTGAGGGTGCTGAGGTCGGCGCGCACGAACACCGCCCGGGGCGCGGCGTTTCGGCGGGCGGCCTCCCGGAGGAAGGCGCGGCCCTTCTCCTCGCCGCTGGAGACCGCGATCACCCGGTCTCCCCGGTCCAGGAAGCGCAGGCCCAGGCCTCTGCCGATGCCGTCGGTGCCGCCGGTGATCACGTAGGTGCGCATGGTCGTCCTCCAAGGAAGTCATCGGTCGATGACCAGAAGTCTGGGGAGCTGCGGCCGATGAAGTCAACGATTGATGACTTATGCTGACCGGATGACCGAGGCCGCACCGTCCGCACCGTCCCCCCGTCGGCGTGATCGGGCGGCGACGCGGGCCGCGCTGCTCGAAGCGGCGCGGTTGCGCTTCTCCCGGCAGGGATTCGACGGGACCGGGGTGCGGGAGATCGCGGCGGACGCCGGGGTGGATGCCGCGCTGGTGTTCCGCTACTTCGGCTCCAAGGAGAAGCTGTACGCCGAGGCGGTGCACGTCGAGATTCCGCAGGGGCTCACCGACGGGCCTCCCCGGCCGTTGACCCGGGTCACGGACGAGCTGCTCTACGACGTCGTCTTCGGCGACTGGGAGAAGTTCGACGGGGAGCATCCCCTGCTGGTGATGCTCCGCTCCGCGCACCGGCCCGCCGTCCGCGACCAGCTGCGCGACCGGCTGTGCGACGGCTACCTCCGGGATTTCGCCGAGCGGCTCGGGGGAGGGGACGCGGCGCTGCGCGCCGAGCTCATCGGCGCGCTGCTGCTCGGGATGGGGGTGATGCGCTCGGTCGTCGGCTCTCCGGCGCTGACCGAGGCGACCTTCGACGAGACACGGCTGCTCGTGGCGCGGCTCGTCCGGACGCTCACCGAGCCGCGCGCCGACGGCGTCGGCTGAGAGGGAACGCCGGGCGAACACGCAGGTGGGAACGTTCCAGATGCCGGGTTGCCGGTAATTCTCACTTAATAATGTGAATTCCCACACACAAGGTTTTGCTTGCGGTCCTCGGGGGGAACGCGCAAGATCGTTGGCACTTCGGCCTGAGGAGGCGTCGTGCCGATCAGGGGGATGTTCCTCTCCGCGCTCGCGGAGATCCGGGTCGGGAAGGTCCGGGTTCTGCTCTCCGGGTTCTGTGTGGCCTGCCTGGTGGCGACGGTGACGGTGGTCGCGGCGGTGGGCGGGGTGACCCAGCAGGTGGCGCGGGACCTGTTCGAGCAGCAGATGGGGCGGCCCGGGACGATGATGCTGTATCCCGAGTTCCGGGAGATGACCCCGGCCGGGGTGTCGGCGGAGGCGCTGCGGGCGATGAAGGGGTCGCTGGACCGGTTCGACATCGTGCACACGCCCTACATCCAGTACGGCGAGGCGCGGATCCGCACGGCCGACCGCCGGATCCTCGATTCGCAGGGGAGGAACGGGCCGCCGGACTTCCTGCTGACCGTGACGGACCACCGGCTGCTGGAGATCCAGGACATGCCGATGGTGGCGGGGCGCTGGTTCAGCGCCTCCGACGACATGCGGATGGAACCGTCGATCGTGGTCGCCGCGACGTTCGCGCGGATGATCGGGCTGAGCCCCCGGCAGGCCGTCGGCGCCCGGGTGGAGTTCGCCGCCGGTGAGATCTGGCAGAAAGTCCGGATCGTGGGTGTCATCGAGGACAGTGATGGGATGCCCGGCTTCGGTGGGCCCTCGGGGATCTACCTGCCCTTCGAGTCGATGCTGCGGATGGGGCTCGCGGCCCAGCAGCCGTCCTTCAAGCTGAGGATCGCGCCCGAGCACAGCGCGGAGGCGATCGCGCGGCTGAAGAAGGAGGCGCCGAAGTGGGGCGCCCAGCGGATCCACGTCGAGAAGAACTTCGGCGACTTCATGGTGATCGGCGGCAAGCTCCGCCTGCTGCTGCTGGGCGTCACGGCCGCGATGCTGATGCTCGGCTCGCTGCCGGTGGTGGCGCTCGGCATCTTCGCGGTGCGGCAGCGGCGCAGCGAGTTCGGCGTGCACCGCTGCTTCGGCGCGACCGGGTCCGACCTCTTCCTGACCGTGCTGCTCGAAGGGCTGATCGTCTGCTTCGGAGCGGGCCTCGCCGGGGTGCTCGCCGGCTACCTCGTGCAGGGGCAGGCGCTGGACCTCCTGATCACGCGGTACTTCGGGGTGCGGGAGGGCTTCGACACCTCCTTCCCCTGGCAGGCGGCACTGCTCGGGCTGGGCGTGGCGGTCTGCGTGGGCGTCTTCACGGGACTGTTCCCCGCCTGGCGGGCCATGCAGCGGTCCGTCATCCGGGCGATCCGGGCTTAAGGAGATCTGATGGCACTGGGAATCACGGGCAACCGCGCGGGCAAGGCGGCGATCCTGCTGGCGGTCGGCGCGGTGGTCTTCGGGACCGGCTACCTGGCCAACAACGGCGCGGCCGCGCCCGAGCCGGTCGCCGAGGAGGTGCCGGTGCCCGACCTCGCCCCCAAGACGATCAAGGTGGCTCAGGGGACGATCGTCGCGCGGCTGGTGCTCAAGGCCGCGGTGGCCGCCGACCCGGCGGTGCCCGCCCGGCCGGAGAAGGCCGGGACGGTCACCAAGGTGCTGGTCAAGAAGGGCCAGCGGGTGAACAAGGGCGAGGCCGTCGTGGCGTTCGAGCACACCCCCGAGCCCAAGGCGCCCGCCAAGGAGGGCGCCAAGCCCGAGCAGCCCAGGCCCGTCACGCTGTACCTGGCGGCTCCGGCGGCGGGGAAGGTCAAGGAGATCCAGGCACACGTCGGCTCCCCGGTCTCGCCCGGCGAGGCCGCCTTCTCGGTGGACCGGGAGCGGTTCCGCGCGGTGGCCGAGGTCGAGACCAAGGACATCTACCGCCTCTACAACAAGCCCCGCGGCATCAAGCTGAAGATCGACCACGGTCCGGCGCCGTTCTCCTGCCCGCTCATCTCCTACGGCGCGGGCGGCGGCGAGGAGGCGAAGGTCGAGGTCGTCTGCCGGATCCCCGACTCCCGCAAGGTCTTCCCCGGCCTGCCCGCCGAGATGTCGGTCCTCACGGACCGGGCGAAGGACGTCCCGGTCGTGCCGCTCGCGGCGGTGCTCGGCCAGGCCGACACCGGCTGGGTGACGGTCGTCGGGGAGTCCGGCGAGCGCACCCGCCGCGAGGTCGAGCTGGGCCTGAACGACGGGAAGAGGGTCGAGATCAAGTCGGGCCTGGAGGTGGGGGAGAAGATCCTCGACCTCGCCCCCGAGGACGCCGCCTTCGCCGGCCCCGAGAAGAAGGGGGAGCGCCCGTGACGGCCGCCGTGGAGCTGGCCGGGGTCACCAAGCGCTTCAAGCTCAGGGGCAGGAAGGACCCGCTGACCGTCCTCGACGACATCTCCCTGACCGTCCCCGGCGGCGGCTCGATCGCGATCGTCGGCCTGTCGGGCGCGGGAAAGTCCACCCTGCTCAACGCCCTGGGCCTGCTGGAGCGCCCGGACGAGGGGACGATCTCCCTCTTCGGCAGGGAGACGACGACGCTCCCGGAACGGGAGCGCGCCTGGCTGCGCGGCAAGACGATCGGCTTCGTGTTCCAGCAGCTCAACCTGCTCTCCGGCCGCTCCGCGCGCCAGCAGGTCGCCGTCCCGCTGCTGTACGAGGGGGGCCGGTCGCTGCGGCGCCGGTACCGGCTGGCGGACGAGGCGCTGCGCCGGGTCGGCCTGGGCGAGCGCCTGCACTCCAAGGTCTCGGAGCTGTCCGGCGGCGAGCAGCAGCGGGTGGCCATCGCCCGCGCGCTGATCCGCGACCCGCGCCTCATCCTCGCCGACGAGCCCACCGGAGCCCTGGACCCGGTGACCGCCGCCCAGGTGATGGACCTGCTGTTCGCCACCGCGCGGGAGGACGGCCGGGCGCTCATCCTGGTCACCCACGACCACCACCTCGCCCGCCGCGCCGACCGGCTCTACACCCTGGACGCCGGGCGCCTGTACGCCGACCAGGTGCGGACGGAGCAGGAAATAATCCCGCTCGACCAGCGTTTATATACAGGTACCTTGCGGGAACTTGGGCCGCGCGCGGGAGTAGACCGCGATTTCCGCCACGGCGGCGGCCGCTAGCCTGGAGGTGAGACCAGGGAAGGCGGAATCGAGTGATCTCCGTCCTGCTGCGGACGGTGACCGAGTAGAAACCTCGTAGATCGGGCAGACAGTCTGGCGACGGTGCCGGGGCGGGACGGTCGGAATCTGCTCCGGATTCGTCCGGGATCGCGGGCGGACTGACCGGATTGCGCCACGGGCTCCGCATCGACCTGCAAGGATTGTCTACGGAGGTTGCCGTGACCATTCGTTTCAACCCGTCTCGCGGCGCGACCCTGGGCGTGGAGTGGGAGCTCCAGCTCATCGACGAGGGGAGCGGGCTGCTCCGCCAGGACGCCGGCCGGGTGCTCGCGGACCTCCCCTCGCTCAGCGAGGGTGATTTCACCAAGTTGCGGCACGAGTTGATGGAGTCGACCATCGAGGTGGTCACCGACCCCTGCCACACGGTGTCGGAGATCGTCACGGACCTGTCGGCCTCCCTGACGCGGCTGCGCGAGGCGACCGCGCTGCGCGGCATGCGGCTGGCCTGCACCGGCACCCACCCGATCAGCGACTGGCGGGACGCGGTGATGGCGCCGATCCAGCGGTACGCCGAACTCATCGAGGAGATGCAGTGGCTGGCCCGCCGGATCCAGACCTTCGGCGTGCACGTCCATGTGGGGATCACCCATGTGGACAAGGCGATACCCATCATCAACGCCCTTTCGGCGTACCTGCCGCACTTTCTGGCGCTGACCGCCTCCAGCCCGTTCTGGAAGGGGCACGACACGGGGCTGGCCTCCAGCCGCTCGATCGTGTTCGGCTCGCTGCCCACCGCCGGTCCGCCGCACTCGCTGGAGGACTGGGCGGAGTTCGAGGGCTACATGGACACCCTGCTGCGGGCCGGGACGATCCGTTCCATCAAGGAGGTCTGGTGGGACATCCGCCCGCACCCGGACTTCGGGACCGTCGAAGTGCGCATGTTCGATGGGATCCCGACAATGCGGGAGGTCGGGATGGTTACTGCGTTGTGTCAGTCCCTCGTCACGCTTTTCGAGCAGCAAATCGATCGCGGATATGCGCTTCCGCGCCCGGCGACGTGGGTTGTCCGCGATAATAAATGGCGAGCGACCCGATACGGGCTCGACGCCATCATCATCACCGATGACTCCGGACGTACCGCGCCGCTCCGTGACGAGCTGTACGAACTCGCCTCCGAGCTCGCACCCGTGGCAGACCGCCTGGGGTGCGCCGAAGAGCTGAAGGTCATCGGTGAGGTCCTCGAACACGGTGCTCCGTACGAGCGCCAGCGCGCGATCCGTGCCGAGGGCGGCAGCCTGGAGGACGTCGTCTCCGCGACGATCATGGAGTTCGCCGAGAACAGATTCGTCGGTCCACGGGAGGTGGTCCATGCAGGGACGACCTGAGGAGCCCCCCGAACAGACCGATACGACGAGAAGTGGCACGCCTGAGGGGGCGCACATGACGCAGACACATCCAGGGGTGATGCCGTCCCTGGAGCCGGCGGCGGACGAGGACCCGGACCTGGGCACGCAGCTGGCGTCCTTCCTCGACCGGCACAACGAGGAGCTGGTCGCATTCCGCCGTGATCTGCACATGCACCCGGAGCTCGGCTTCACCGAGTTCCGCACCACGGCGCGGCTGGTGGAGCGGCTGAAGGAGGCCGGGCTCCAGCCGCGGGTGCTGCCCAAGGGCACCGGCGTCATCTGCGACATCGGGCCCGAGAACGGGCCGACGGTGGCGCTGCGCGCGGACATCGACGCGCTGCCCCTGCCGGACGAGAAGGAAGTCGCCTACGCCTCGACGATCCCCGGCCTGAGCCACGCCTGCGGGCACGACGTGCACACCGCGGTGGTGCTGGGCGCCGGCCTGTTCCTGGCCCGCCAGGCCGCCCTGGGCCTGCTGCCGGGCCGGGTGCGGCTGCTGTTCCAGCCCGCCGAGGAGAACCCCGGCGGCGCGCTGGACATCCTGGCGGCCGGCGGACTGGTCGGGGTGAGCCGGATCTTCGGCCTGCACTGCGAGCCCAAGTTCGAGGTGGGCCAGCTCGGCGTGCGCACCGGCCCGATCACCGCGGCCTGCGACAAGGTGTACGTCAAGGTCAACGGCCCCGGCGGGCACACCGCGCGGCCGCACCTGACCGCCGACCTCGTCTACGCGCTGGCCAAGATCGTCACCGAGCTGCCCGCCGCGCTCTCCCGCCGGGTGGACCCCCGCTCCAGCCTCAGCCTGGTCTGGGGCCGGATGAACGCCGGCTCGGTCGCCAACGCCATCCCCGACCAGGGCCTGGCCGAGGGCACCGTGCGCTGCCTGGACGACGAGGCATGGCACCGCGCCCCCGAGCTGATGCGCGCGCTGCTGCACTCCGTCGCCGGCGCCTACGACGTGGAGGCCTCCCTGGAGTACGTCCGCGGCGTGCCGCCGACCGTCAACGACCAGGTCAGCGTCCAGATGTTCAAGGACGCGGGGAACCTCGTGCTGGCGCCCGACAGGGTGGTGACCGCGCCGCAGAGCCTGGGCGGCGACGACTTCGGCTACTACCTGGAGTCGATCCCCGGCGCCTATGGGCGCCTGGGCGTGCGCACCCCCGGCGGCCGCGAGTACGACCTGCACCGCGGCGACTTCGACGTGGACGAGTCCTGCATCCCGGTCGGCGTCAAGATCCTCGCCGCCACCGTGCTGACCGCCCTGTGCGAGCTGCCCGAGGCGGGCCTGGCCACCGACCTGGAGGGCTCCCGCGCCTGAGGGCCGGACGCCCGGTTCCCGTCCCCCCTCCCGGGAGGCGGAGCCGGGCGTCGGCCGTCAGCGCCGGTAGAGGGCCATGTCGTCGCAGCCGCCGTTGCCGGGCACCTCGCGCCAGCAGTAGAGGCGGGCGGTGGTGCCGTCACCGGTCTTGAAGTTCACGCTCAGCCGCGTCCACTTCTTGGAGGCGGAGCTGACGTAGCTGGAGTTCGGCCCGAAGTCCTTGGCGCCGATGAAGGTGGCGCCGACGTCGGACCTCACCCAGCCGACGACCTGGTAGGTGGTGTTCGGCTTGAGCCCGCTCACCACGTACTCGACCGCCGCGTCGTAGCCCTGCCCCGCCGACAGCAGTACCGCGCGCTTGCCCGAGTGCGCGGCCTTGGCGCCCAGGAAGGACGCCGCGCGGGGCTCCCACCTGCCGAACCCCTGCTCGAAACTGCCGTTGGCCAGCAGGTTCTGCGGCGGCTTGCGCGGCTTCTTGGTGGGGGAGGGCGGCGGAGGAGAGGTCTTCGACGGCTTCGGGGTGGGCGAGCCGGCGTTCTGCTGCGCCTTCACCGGCGCCGAGGGGGTGGGGGTGGACGACGGCTCCGCCGGGGGCGGGGTCGCGGAGGGTTCGCTGGTGTGCGGCACTCCCGTCTTGACGGCGAGGGGCTGCGGGTCGCCCTCCCCGCCGCTCCGGGTCATCGCGAAGATCCCGACCAGCAGCAGGGCCACGGTCACCGAGGCGGCGGCCACCAGCAGCGGGCGCTTGGCCCCGCCGCCGCCCGCCGCCTCTCCCGCCCACGGCGGGGAGGCCTCGAACGCCGGAGCGGGCGGGCCGACGGGCGGACCGGCCGGCGGCGGCGCCTGACCGTGCACCGGCTCGGCCGGGGCGCCGGGCATCGGGAGCGCCTCCACCCGGGTCTGCATGCCCCACTCCTGCGCCGCGGGGTTCGCGACGGCGTCGAGCATGGTCTGGTCGGCGGCGGGGGCGGCGGAGTGCGCCGGGTCGCCCCCCATCGGGACGCCCACCGGAGCGTCGAAGGCGGTGACCATCAGCTCGATCTGGGGAGCGGGCGGCTCCTCCCGGCCGGCCGCCGCGCCCTCGGCCTGCGGCTCCTGAGGTTCCTGCGTCCCCTGAGGCCGAGGCCCCTGGGGTTCGGCGGGGGGCACCTCCCAGGCCGCACCGGAGGCGGCGGGCGGAATCTCCCAGGTCCCACCGGAGGACACGGGCGGGACCTCCCACGAGGTGCCGGGCGCCGCGGGCGCCGCCTCGGCGGGGAGACGAGGGGTCTCCAGCGCGCCGTTGGACGACGCGGGGGACGACGCGGGAGACGCGTCCGCGGCGGGAAGGGGCTCCCAGGAGCCGGGGGGAGGGATCTCCCAGGACGTCTCGGGAGCGCCGGGCGCCGGTCCCGCGGCGGGCGGCGCGGCAGGCGGCATGACGGGCTCGGAGGCGGGCGGTGCGGCGAGCGGCGCGGCGGGCTCGGCGGCGGGGCGGCCGAAGGCGGCGGGCGGCGCGGCGAGCTCGGCGACGGTCACGCCCGGGTCGGAGGTGGGGGCGGTGAGCTGGCGCCGCAGCTCGGCGGCGGACGGCGGCACCGCCGACAGGCACGCCTCGGTGAGGGTGCGCAGCCGGGGCGGCAGCTCCTGCTCGCCCGCGGCGGCCTGGACGAGCCGCGCCCAGTCCGCGGGGTCGGCGGCGAGCGCGGCCTCCCGGTCGGGGGCGAGCCCGAAGTCGGTGAGGACGGCGCCCTGCGCGCTCATGATGACGTTGGACGGGCGCAGCGCCCCGTGCGGGATCCCGGCGGCGTGCAGCCCGGCCAGCGCGGCGGCCGTCCGCACCGCGAGGCGCTCCAGCTCGGCGGCGGAGAAGGGCTCGGGGATGTCGGGCAGGGGGATGCCCTCGACGTACTCCGACATCAGGTAGGGCCGTGCGCCGACCAGGCCGGTGGACAGCGCGCGGGCGGTGTGCGGGACCTCCAGGGCGCACACCGCCTCCATCGCCCGCTGGTAGGCCTCCCAGACCGCGGGATCCTCGGTCAGGTGGGCGTGCAGCAGCTTGACGGCGACCTTGGTCCCGTCCGCCTGCTGCCCGAGGAAGACCACGCCGAGCGGACCCTCCCCCAGCCGCCCGCTGAGCCAGAGCCCGCCGACGAGTCCGGGATCGCCGGGTTCGAAGGGTCGCATAGGGAGTCACCTCGGGGGGATGCGGGAACACGATGCGCGTAACCTGCCGCGGCGTAATGCTAGCGAGCCACGGGAGCGTGAGAGGACCGAACCGGACGTTATGGAACTGAAGCCTCTTCTTTCTGCATATACACCCGCTGCACCCGCCCCCGCGCTCAGCCCCGGTCCGCCGCCTCCTCCAGCGCGGTGAAACCGGGCTTGATCACGTCGTCGATGAGCGCGAGCCGCTCGTCGAAGTGCAGGAACGCCGACTTCATGGCGTTGAGGGTGAACCAGCGCAGGTCGCTCCAGCCGTAGCCGAAGGCCTCGACGAGGTGGGCGAACTCCTCCGAGAGGCTGGTGCCGCTCATCAGCCGGTTGTCGGTGTTGACCGTGACCCGGAAGCGCAACCGGGTGAGCAGGCCGATCGGGTGCGCCGCGATGGAGCGCGCCGCGCCCGTCTGCACGTTGGACGTCGGGCACATCTCCAGCGGGATGCGCTTGTCGCGGACGTAGTCGGCGAGCCTGCCGAGCTTCGCGCCGTCCTCGCCGATGTCGTCGATGATGCGCACGCCGTGGCCGAGCCGGTCGGCGCCGCACCACTGGATGGCCTGCCAGATGGAGGGCAGCCCGAACGCCTCGCCCGCGTGGATGGTGAAGTGCGCGTTCTCCCGCTGGAGGTACTCGAAGGCGTCCAGGTGGCGGGTCGGCGGGTTGCCCGCCTCGGCCCCCGCGATGTCGAACCCGGCCACCCCGTGGTCGCGGTAGCGCACGGCCAGCTCGGCGATCTCGCGGCTGCGCGCCTGGTGGCGCATGGCCGTCAGCAGGGAGCGCACCTGGACGCCGTGCTCGCGCCCGCCGTCGTCGAACCCGGCGTTGACGGCCTCGACGACGGCCTCCAGGGTCATGTCCTGCACCAGGTGCTGCTCGGGGGCGTAGCGCACCTCGGCGTAGACGACGCCGTCGGCGGCGAGGTCCTCGGCGCACTCGCGGGCCACCCGGTAGAGCGCCTCGGGCGTCTGCATGACGGCGACCGTGTGGGTGAACGTCTCCAGGTAGCGCTCCAGCGAGCCGCTGTCGGAGGCGTCGCGGAACCAGCGGCCCAGCGCCCCGGGCTCGCTCTCGGGCAGGCCGGTGTAGCCGTGCGCGTCGGCCAGCTCGGCGATCGTGGCGGGGCGCAGGCCGCCGTCCAGGTGGTCGTGGAGCAGGACCTTGGGCGCGCGCCGGATCTCCTCCAGCGCGGGTACGCGGCTCGTCATGAGTCGATCCTCTCGATGATGAGGGGCAGCAGGTCGGGCGTGCCGTGCTCCACCAGGTCGAAGGAGCCGTCCAGGGCGGCCAGGGCGCGCTCGAACCGCGCGGGCTCGTCGGCGTGCAGGGTGAACAGCGGCTGGCCGAAGGCGACGTGCTCGCCGGGCACGGCGTGCCAGACGACGCCCGCGCCCGCGCTCACCGGGTCCTCCTTGCGGGCGCGCCCGGCCCCCAGCCGCCAGGCGGCGAGGCCGACGGCGTAGGCGTCGAGCCGGGTGAGCACGCCCGAGGCCGAGGCGGTGATGGTGTGGGTCTCGCGGGCGGTGGGGAGCGGGGCGTCGGGGTCGCCGCCCTGCGCGCGGATCATCCGGCGCCAGACGTCCATCGCCGAGCCGTCCCGCAGCGCGTCCTCGGGGTCCTTGCCGTCCAGGCCCGCGGCGTCGAGCATCTCCCGGGCGAGGGCGACGGTCAGCTCCACCACGTCGGCGGGGCCGCCGCCGGCCAGCACCTCCACCGACTCGGCCACCTCCAGCGCGTTGCCCGCGGTGTTGCCCAGCGGGCGGTCCATCGCGGTGAGCAGCGCCACGGTCTTCACGCCCGCGTCCAGACCGAGCTCGACCATGGTCCGGGCCAGCTCGTGGGCGTGCTCCACGGTCTTCATGAAGGCGCCCGAGCCGACCTTGACGTCCAGGACCAGCGCGGACGTCCCCTCGGCGATCTTCTTCGACATGATCGACGAGGCGATCAGCGGGATGGACTCCACGGTCCCGGTGACGTCGCGCAGCGCGTACAGCTTGCGGTCGGCCGGTGCCAGGTCCTCGCCGGCGGCGCAGATCACCGCGCCGGTGTCCTTCAGGACCCCCAGCATCTCCTCGCCGGACAGGTGCGCCCGCCAGCCGGGGATCGTCTCCAGCTTGTCCAGGGTGCCGCCGGTGTGCCCGAGGCCCCGCCCGGACAGCTGGGGCACCGCGCCGCCGCAGGCGGCGACCAGGGGCGCCAGCGGCAGGGTGATCTTGTCGCCGACGCCGCCGGTGGAGTGCTTGTCGGTGGTCGGCCGGTCCAGCGCCGTCCACTCCATGCGCGCGCCGCTGCGGATCATCGCCCGGGTCCAGTCGACGATCTCGCGCCGCGACATGCCGTTGAGCAGGATGGCCATGTTCAGCGCGGCCATCTGCTCGTGCGCCACCACCCCGGAGGTGTAGTGCTCGATCACCCAGTCGATCTGGGGGGTGCTCAGCTCGGCGCCGTCGCGCTTGGCGACGATCACCTCGATGGCGTCCATGGGGAACCTTCCTAGAGGTATTCGGGCCCGAAGGCGTCGGGCAGGTAGTCGCGGAGCGGCCTCACTCCGCCGGACGTCTCGAGGAGCATGCCGGGGCCGCCGTGCTCGTAGAGCACCTGGCGGCACCGGCCACAGGGCGTGAGGGGGGAGCCGTGGCGGTCGACCACCGAGACCGCCACCAGGCGCGGAGTCTCACCGACCGTGAGCTCTCCCGGCGTCCCGGCGCCGTGCAGCGCCGAGACGAGGCTGCATTCGGCACACAGCGTGAGGCCGAAGGAGGCGTTCTCGACGTTACAGCCGGTGATGATCCTCCCGTCGGAGGCCAGGCCGGCGGCACCGACGGGGAAATGGGAGTAGGGCACGTACGCATGCTCCATGGCGGCCTGGGCGGCGGCGCGGAGGGAAACCCAGTCGATCTCTTCCATGTGGTGAGCGTAATACGGTGCCCCAGCTCAGAGGGGGTCGCCAATCCTGGCGAACAGGGCTTAAAGTTACCGTCACACGTATGACGGTATCGACCCCCGCAAGCGGTATTTTCCGTAACGGTATGCCCACAACTTGATGTGCCATATCGACGACCGCGGCCACGGACGGTGAACCTGAATACCGCACTGGCTGGGCAAGGGTTGCCGTAGCTCGTACCACATGGAGGCAAAGTGTCCAAGGGGATCCGGCTCGCTGCCGGGATGGCCGGGCTGGCGATGCTGGTCGCCGCATGCGGGGAGAAGCCGGAGGAGAAGGCCGGCGCCGAGAAGTCCGACTACTCCGCCTGCATGGTCACCGACACCGGCGGCATCGACGACCGCTCCTTCAACGCGGCCTCCTGGGCGGGCATCCAGGCGGGCATCAAGCAGGCCGGCGGCGAGGAGCAGTTCATCGCCTCCAGCAGCGAGAACGACTACGTGCCCAACATCAACGAGCTGGTCAAGAAGGGCTGCAAGCTCGTCGTGACGGTCGGCGGCCTGATGGGCGAGGCGACCACCGAGGCGGCCGGCCAGCACCCCGACCAGCAGTTCGCGATCGTCGACTCGCCCACGGTCGAGGGCAAGAAGATCTACGGCATGCAGTTCAACACCGCCGAGAGCTCCTTCCTCGCCGGCTACCTCGCCGCGGGCATGAGCAAGAGCGGCAAGGTGGCGACCTTCGGCGGCATGGCGATTCCGCCGGTCACCATCTTCATGGACGGCTTCTGGGAGGGCGTCCAGCACTACAACAAGGAGAAGGGCAAGAACGTCCAGGTCCTCGGCTGGGACGAGACCAAGCCCAAGAGCGGCTCGATGGCCGACCACTTCAACAACCAGGCCAAGGGCAAGAGCATCACCCAGAACTTCATCGAGCAGGGCGCCGACATCATCTTCCCGGTCGCCGGCGGCACCGGCCTGGGCGCCGCGGCCGCGGCCAAGGAGTCCGGCGGCAAGGCCAGCGTGATCTGGGTCGACACCGACGGCTGCGAGTTCGCCGAGCAGTACTGCGACGTCTTCCTCACCTCGGTGATGAAGGACGTCAAGGGCGCGGTCGAGAACGCCGTCACCACCGCGGCCAAGGGCGACCTGACCGGCGGCTACCTGGGCGACCTGAAGAACAACGGCACCGGTCTGGCCCCCTTCCACCAGTTCGAGGACAAGGTCCCGGCCGACCTGAAGACCGAGCTGGACAAGATCAAGACCGACATCGTCGACGGCAAGATCGAGATCACCTCGCCCTCGCAGCCCCAGGGCTGAACGGCGGGGAGACGGTGACACGGGGCGGGAGCACGGCTCCCGCCCCGTTCCATGAAGCAGGACGGGCGCGGCACGCCGGACCACCGGGCAGGCCATCTTCCGCCCCCACCGCTTTTCCGGGAAGGACCCAGGGTGGCACTTGAACTGCGGGGCATCACCAAGCGCTTCGGCTCGCTGGTGGCCAACGACGCGATCGACCTGGAGGTCAGGCCGGGAGAGATCCACTGCCTGCTCGGGGAGAACGGCGCCGGCAAGTCGACGCTGATGAACATCCTCTACGGGCTCTACCAGCCCGACGAGGGCGAGATCCGGGTCGGCGGCCGGCCGCTGCGGCTGGACGGGCCGCGCTCGGCGATCAACGCCGGGATCGGGATGGTCCACCAGCACTTCATGCTCGTGCCCGTCTTCACCGTCGCCGAGAACGTCATGCTCGGCGACGAGCAGGTCAAGGGCCCCTTCCTCGACCACGCCTCGGCCCGCCGGCACGTCCGCGAGGTCTCCGAGCGCTACCACCTGGCCGTCGACCCCGACGCCAAGGTCGGCGACCTGTCCGTCGGCGTGCAGCAGCGCGTCGAGATCGTCAAGGCGCTCACCCGGGACGCCAAGATCCTCATCCTGGACGAGCCCACCGCGGTCCTCACCCCGCAGGAGACGCGGGAGCTGTTCACCGTCATGCGCCGGCTCCGCGAGGAGGGGACGGCCATCGTCTTCATCACCCACAAGCTCAAGGAGGTCAAGGCGGTCGCCGACCGGATCACCGTGATCCGGCGCGGGAAGGTCGTCGGGACCGCCGAGCCGTCGGCGTCCGAGTCCGAGCTCGCCGCCCTGATGGTCGGCCGCCAGGTGCGGCTGAAGGTGGAGAAGGAGCCCGTGCGCGACACCGGCGCGGCGCCCGCCTTCTCCATCCGCGACCTGACGGTGCGCAACCTCGCGGGCCAGGCGGTCGTGGACGGCGTCAGCCTCGACATCGGGCCCGGCGAGGTCCTGGGCGTCGCCGGGGTCCAGGGCAACGGGCAGACCGAGCTGGCCCAGGCCGTCCTCGGGCTCGTCACCCCCGAGCGCGGCTCCATCACGCTGGACGGCGTCGAGCTGACCGGCAGGAGCCCCCGGGAGCGGCTGCGCGCCGGGCTCGGCTTCGTGCCCGAGGACCGCGGCCACGACGGGCTCGTCGGCACCGCGAGCGTCGCCGAGAACCTCATCCTCGACCTGTACGACCGGCCGGAGTTCGGCAGGCGCGGCACGATGGACGTCAAGGAGGTGCGGCGCAACGCCGCGTACCGGGTCGAGGAGTTCGACATCCGGACCACCTCCATCGAGCAGCCCGTCGGCGAGCTGTCCGGCGGCAACCAGCAGAAGGTCGTGGTGGCCCGGGAGATGTCCCGGCCGCTGAACATGCTGGTGATCTCCCAGCCGACCCGCGGCGTGGACGTCGGCGCGATGGAGTTCATCCACCAGAGGATCATCAGGGAGCGGGACCAGGGGCGTCCCGTCCTGCTGGTCTCCACCGAACTGGACGAGGTCATGGCGCTGTCCGACCGCGTCGCCGTGATGTACGGAGGAAGGATCGTGGCCGTCGTGCCCGCGGACACCTCCACGGAGAAGATCGGCCTGCTCATGGCCGGAGCGCACCCCGAGGACGTCGTCGATGAGTGAACAGCCGACCGAGAAGAAGGCGGCCCCCGAGGCCGGGAAGACGCCGCCGCCCGGCGGCCTCAGGCGGGTGCTGGACGAGATCCTCGAAGGATCCTGGCTGGTCACCGCGCTGGCCGTCGTCCTCGCGCTGTTCTTCGGCGCGATCCTCATCGTCCTGTCCGACGAGGACGTGCGCGAGACCTTCTCGTACTTCTTCGCCGCCCCCGGCGACGCGTTCTCGGCGTCCTGGACCGCGGTCGGCGAGGCCTACGGCGCGCTGTTCCGCGGCGCGATCTGGGATCCCGAGAGCTCCTGGAACGTGGCCACCGCGATCGGCCCGTTCAGCGAGACGCTCACCGAGGCGACACCGCTGCTGCTGGGCGGCCTGGCCATCGGCCTGGCCTTCCGCTCCGGCCTGTTCAACATCGGCGGCCAGGGCCAGCTGATCATGGGCGCGATCTGCGCGACCGTGGTCGGCTTCACGGTGCAGGGGCCGGTCGTCGTCGCGGCGGTGCTCGCGGTGCTGGGCGGCATCGCCGGCGGCGCCCTGTACGGTGCGCTGGTCGGCGTCCTCAAGGCCAGGACCGGCGCGCACGAGGTGATCGTCACGATCATGCTCAACTACGTCGCCCTGTCCTTCCTGGTCTGGCTGATCGCCACCGACGCGATCAAGAACCACGAGCGCAACGAGCCGCTGTCCAAGTCGGTGTCCGAGGCGGCCGAGCTGCCCCGGCTGCTGGCCTGGCTGCCCGAGGGCGGCGGGAGCCTGCGGCTGCACGCCGGCCTGCTGATCGCGATCGCCGCGGTGTTCTTCTGCTGGTGGCTGCTCAACCGCTCCACCCTCGGCTTCGAGCTGCGCGCCGTCGGCGCCAATCCGGCCGCAGCCCGCACCGCCGGCATGAGCGTGGGCAGGAGCCAGATCATGGCCATGCTCGTCTCCGGCGGGCTGATGGGCATCGTCGGCGCCACCCAGGTGCTGGGCACCGCCAACGCCAACAACGCGCTCACCCCCTCCATCGACGCGGGCCTGGGCTTCACCGCCATCACCGTGGCGCTGCTGGGCCGCGCCTCGCCGGTCGGGACGGTCTTCGCCGCGATCCTGTTCGGCGCGCTGCAGGCCGGAGGCCGCTCCATGCAGGCCGCGTCCGGGGTCTCCATCGAGATCGTGACGGTCATCCAGGCGCTCATCGTGCTGTTCGTGGCAGCGCCGCCGCTGGTCCGCGGCATCTTCCGCCTCAAGGGCGCCGGAGCGTCCCAGGCCGCACTCGCTTCGAAGGGATGGAACGGATGACGGCCACGGTGCTGCCGCCGGAGAACCTCGCCCCGGCCGGGGCGGGCATGCAGCGGGGCCGCCTCTACGGCGGCATCGCGATGATCGCCGCCGGGCTGTACGGGGTCTGGGCGTTCGGCCTGGGCAGCCGCACCGACGGCGCCGACACCCGGTTCGTGCTGAACCTCAGCAACGCCACCGGCCTGACCCTGCCCGACCTGACGCTGCCCGCCGGGCCCGCCGCGCTGGCCCTGGCCGTCCTCGCCGCGCTGTGCGGGGCGGCGAAGCTGGCGCTCCCGCCGGCCCGCCGGCTGGGCGCCGCGCTGACGGGCGGGTTCCTGCTCTGCTACGTGCTGGCCTTCCTGACCTGGGCGGCGGCGGGCGGGAGCCTGAACCTCGCGGCGGTCCTGGAGGCGACGGTCCTGGCCGCCGTCCCGCTCGTCCTCGGCGCGCTCGCCGGGGTGATCGGCGAGCGCTCCGGCGTCATCAACGTCGGCATCGAGGGCCAGTTCCTGCTGGGCGCCTGCACCGCGGCCTTCACCTCGTCGGTGACCGGCTCCCTGTGGGCCGGCCTGGTCGCGGGCTCGGTGGCGGGCGGCCTGTTCGGACTGCTGCTCGCCGTCTTCGCCCAGCGCTACCTGGTCGAGCAGGTCGTCCTCGGCGTCGTGCTGACCATGCTGGCCACCGGCCTGACCGGCTTCTTCTACGAGCGCGTCATGCAGAAGGACAGCCTCTCCTACAACCAGGCGCTGGCCCTGCCCGAGTTCGAGATCCCGCTGCTGGCCAAGCTCCCGCTGATCGGCCCGGTGCTGTTCGACCAGAACATCCTCGTCTACCTGACGATGCTGCTCATCGCGGTCGTGCACGTCGCGCTGTTCCACACCCGCTGGGGGCTTCGCACCCGCGCCGTCGGCGAGCACCCCACCGCCGCCGACACCGTCGGCATCAACGTGATCCGCACCCGCTACCTCAACATGTTCGTCGCGGGCCTCGTCGCGGGCCTCGGCGGCGTCTGGCTCACCATCGGCCTGAACATCAGCTTCAACAAGAACATGGCGGCGGGACAGGGCTTCATCGCGCTGGCGGCCGTCATCTTCGGCCGCTGGTCGCCCGTCGGGGCGCTGTGGGCGGCACTGCTCTTCGGCTTCGCGGGCGGGCTCTCCAACGCCGTCCAGCCGCTGCAGACCCCCGTCCCCACCTCGTTCCTGTCGATGCTCCCCTACCTCGCCACGGTCCTCGCCGTCGCCGGCCTCGTCGGCCACGTCCGAGCCCCCGCCGCCGACGGTCAGCCCTACACCAAGGGCTGACCAGTAAAAACTCAAAGCACATCCCGCGGAAAACGAGGAACTGCATACGCTTGAGGTGACGCCTTCCCTACGATGCCGGGAGCAGAGTGTGAGCGAGGGGGAACCGAAAGTGGTCACTGCTGATCTGTGCAGCTACAGCTCCATCGTCCTCCCGGACACGCCGCACGCCCTGTTCGTGCGAGGGGAGCTGGCCGATGCGGTCGGCGCGCCCGACGGGGCCCGTGTCGAGGTCATCGGGGGGGTGGTCGTCGTGTCGCCGGCACCGTCGGTCGGGCATGCAAAGATCGTCTGGTATGTCGCCCAGGCGTTCGCGCGGCAGGTGAACACCGAGCATGAGTGGGAGTGTCTGTCAGGACCGAACCTCGATCTGATCGAGGCCGAGAAGAAGTTCGGTGCCATACCCGATCTCGTGGTGGGGGAGGCGCCGGAGACCGAGCTGAACCTCCAGCCCGAGGTGAGCTGCCTGGTCTCGGACGAGGTCGAGCTGGTGGTGGAGGTCACCTCGCCGAGCAACGCCTTCCGGGACCGCCCGCCGTTGGACGGCCGCGCCACCAAGTGGAACGGCTACGCGCGAGCGGAGGTCCCCTACCACCTGCTGGTCGACCGGGATCCGAAGGTCGCTCAGGTGGTGCTCTACACGATCCCGGACGCCGGCGCCGGAGCCTACCTGGACAAGCAGGTGTGGGCTTTCGGAGAGGACGTCGTGCTTCCCGAGCCCTTCGGGCTGACGATCCCCACCGGCAGATGGTCGCTCTGGGGATGACCGGCGTCAGTTCGGGACGGGGGCGGCGGGGAGGTCGGCTATCTCCGCGGTGACCGGGCCCGAGGGGGTCTGGACCAGGGCCCAGAAGTGCTTGGTCTGGGCGGGGGCGAACTGGTCGGCGCCGGTGGCGATGCCGGAGGTCTTGGTGCACAGGCACAGCTGGGAGAAGCCCTGGGCGGGGGTGCCCAGGAGGTAGCGGGCCGGGGGGATGCGGCGGTCGCCGTCGACGAGCTCGGCGTTCGCCGCGGCCCAGAAGCGGAACTTCAGCCAGGTGCGGTCGGTGTCGTCGTTGAGGCTCTGCAGGGAGACCTGGCGCTGGCCGGTGTTGGTCAGGGCGTAGGTGAGCAGGGAGAGGCCGCCGCCGACCGGGCGAAGAGGGTCGACGGCCACGGTGAAGCCGTTCCCCGGGGCCGCGGGAGCGGCCGGGGCGGCGCTGGTGGGGCGCGGCGCGGGCTCGTCGGCCTTGGTGAAGGTGATGGTCACCCGGCGGTTGCGGCGGCGGCCCTCGTCGGTGGTGTTGGGGTAGAGCGGCCGGGACGAGCCGAAGCCCTCGGTGGTGAAGTCCGCGTCGGGGAGCAGCTTCTTCAGGCGCGCGGCCACGGCGGCGGCGCGGCGGCGGGACAGCGGCGTGTTGACCGCGGAGGTGCCGGTGGAGTCGGCGTGGCCCTCGACCTTGACGGCGCCGCCGGAGATCCGCCCGGCGGTCCTTTCGATGAGGGTGCCCGCGGCGGCGGTCAGGGCGTGGGAGCCGGTGGCGAACAGCACGTCGGCGGACAGGCTGACCTGGACCTGGCGCCCGTCGTCGCGCAGCTCGCTCTCGTCGTCCTCGGAGTGGGCGTCCAGCGGGTAGGAGACGCTCTCGCCGACCGGCTCGGGGAAGTCCTGCCCGGCCGGAGGCTCATCGCTGATCGGGACGTCCACCAGCGGCGGGGACATCGGGGTCAGCAGGGTCGCGGTCTTCGCGCCGCCGGACGGGGCGGGCAGGACCGCGAAGAACGTCTTCTGCTCGCCGGGCTCCAGGAAGGAGCCCAGCACGCTCTCCCCGCGGCTGCACACGCAGCCGTCGGCGCCCTGCAGGGGCTTCACCACGCGGCGGGCGGCGGTGTCCAGGAGGAAGATGCCGCCCGCGCGGTCCATGTCGGGGGTGGCGTCGGTGTCGTCCGCCAGGTGGTCCAGCGGGTTGAAGTCCACGGTGTCGTTGTTGGTCACCCGGATCTGCGCGAGGACGTGCTCGCCGCCGTGGCGGTTGAGGCCGACGACCTCCAGCCGCGCCTTGACCTTGGCGTCGACGTCCACCGAGGCGAGCGCCCGCGGGCCCGCCGGGGCGGACGAGGCGGCGGCGGGGGGCACGCCGCCCGGGGGCCGCGGAGCGGGCGGCGGATCCTCGGCACCGCTGCAGCCGACGGCCAGGACGAGCAGTGCGGCGATCGGAAGCACGCGCATCGCGGTCTCCATCGGGAGGGGGGCGGACACCGCCATTCGATCACCTTTGCCCGCCCCGGTCCACGGAAAGGGCGGGGAAGCGGGCCGCACTATCGTGGAAGGATGAAGCCGTTCCGTTCCGCCGTCGGGTCCGTCGTGAGCTGGGTGTGGCTGGTCGTCGCCGCCGCGGCCCTGGTGGACGTGGCGGTCCGGGGCAGGGACCGGGCCTCGGCGATCGCGGCCGCGGTGCTCCTGCTGGGCTGCGGCCTGGCCTACGCGCTGGGGCTGCGGCCCCGGGTGGCGGCGGAGGAGACGGCGCTGGTCGTCCGCAACCCGTTCCGCACCACGCGGCTGCCCTGGGGGCGGATCAGGGAGATCCGCTCGGGCCGCGCGCTGACCGTCACCTGGGACGGCGGCGAGGTCGAGGCGTGGGCGGTGCAGTCCTCGGCGCGCTCCGCCGCGCGGGCCGAGCGCGCGAAGCCGGACCCGCGGCTGCCCGGGAAGCTGGCGGCGCAGGTGGCGGGACGCACTCCCGTCGACTTCGCCGCCGAGCAGCTGGCGGAGGTGCGCGCCCGGTCCGCGGGCGACGGCGAGGTCGCCGTCACCTGGTCCTGGCCCGCTCTGGCCGCCGTGCTCGTGCCGCTGGCCGCGCTGACCGTCCTGCTGGTGGTGTGAGGGATCAGTAGGCGGAGTCGACCGTGAGGCGGTTGGCGGCCTCCTGGATGCTGCCCGACAGCGACGGGTAGACGGTGAAGGTGTGCGCCAGCTGGTCGACGGTCAGGTGCTGCTGCACGGCCACGGCCAGGGTCATGATCAGCTCGCTGGCGCGCGGCGCGACGATCACGCCGCCCAGCACGATGCCGGTGGAGCGGCGGCAGAACAGCTTGATGAAGCCGTCCTCGAAGCCCTGCATCTTGGCCCGCGCGTTGGTGTCCAGCGGCAGCATGACGGTGCGGGCGTCGACCTCGCAGTTGTCGACCATCTGCTGGGTGACGCCGACCGAGGCGACCTCGGGGTCGGTGAAGATGTTGGAGCTGACCCAGCCGAGCTTCAGCGGCTGGACGGCCTCGCCGAGGGAGTGCCAGACCGCGATGCGGCCCTGCATCGCCGCCACCGAGGCCAGCGCGAGGACGCCGGTGCAGTCGCCTGCGGCGTAGATGTTGGGCACCGAGGTGCGGGACACCTTGTCGGTCTCGACGTAGCCGCCGGGGCCGAGTTTCACCCCCGCCTTCTCCAGCCCGATGCCGCGGGTGTTGGGGACCATGCCGACGGTCATCAGGCAGTGCGAGCCGTGGACCTTGCGGCCGTCCTCCAGGGTCACCACGACGCCGTCGCCGGAGCGCTCGACGGCGCCCGCGCGGGAGCGGCTCAGCAGGTTCATGCCGCGCCGCCGGTACACCTCCTCCAGCACGGAGGCGGCCTCGGCGTCCTGGGAGGGCAGGATGCGGTCGCGCGAGGAGACCAGGGTCACCTTCGAGCCCAGGCTCAGGTAGGCGCCGGCGAACTCGGCGCCGGTGACGCCGGAGCCGACCACGATCAGCTCCTCGGGCAGCTCGTCCAGGTCGTACAGCTGGCGCCAGGTGAGGATGCGCTCGCCGTCGGGCTCGGCGCCGGGCAGCACCCGGGGCGTCGCGCCGGTGGCGATGATGATCATGTCGGCCTCGATGCGGCGCTCGCCGACCACCACGGCGTGCGGGCCGTCCAGCCGCCCCTCGCCCCGGACGATCTTGACCTCCTCGTAGCCGAGCCGGTCGGCCACGTCGAAGGACTGGGCGCGGGCCAGGTCCTTCACCCGCTTGTTGATCACCGGCAGGTCCGCGGCGACGCCGCCCACCTCGCCGTCGGGGCCGCCGTCGAACCGCACGCCCAGCTGGGCGGACTCGCTGAGCACCGACATCCGCACGGAGGTCGCGATCAGGGTCTTGGACGGGACGCAGTCGTAGAGGACGCTCGCGCCGCCGGGCCCGTCCCGCTCCACGACGGTCACGTCCGCGCCCAGCCGCGCCGCGACGAGGGCGGCCTCGTAACCGCCCGGTCCTCCACCCAGAATGACGATACGCGTGCTCACAACGCCCATTCTTTCCTACAAAGGTCGATGGATGGGCCGGGTACGCTAGGTCATCGTGGCTCTGTATGCGGCGTACGCCTCCAACATGGACCCCGAGCAGATGGCTGAGCGGGCTCCCCATTCACCCCTGCGCGACACCGGCTGGCTCAAGGGCTGGCGGCTGACCTTCGGCGGTGCGGAGATCGGCTGGGAGGGCGCGCTGGCCACCGTGGTCGAGGACCCCGGAGGCGAGGTCTTCGTCGCGCTCTACGACGTGCCCGAGTGGGACGAGCAGGCCCTGGACGCCTGGGAGGGCCACGAGCTGGGCCTCTACACCAAGATCAGGGTGCGGGTGCAGACGCTCTTCGGCGAGGAGCTGGCCTGGATCTACGTGCTCGACGCCTACGAGGGCGGCCTGCCCTCGGCGCGGTTCCTCGGCATCATCGCCGACGCCGCGGAGAAGGCCGGCGCCCCCGAGCCGTACGTCAAGGAGCTGCGGGAGCGCCCCTGCGACACCCTCGGCACCGAGGCCTGAGCTGGAGGACTCTCCAAATCCGGGCCGGAAACGGCGGGAGAGTTCGGCGCGGATCGGCGGCGTACGCCCCCCTCGCGCCCCCTAGCCTGGGGGAGTGCTGAACAACCCGTATGAACTGGCCCGTGAGGCCGCAGCCGCGCTGACCGGGCGCACGTTCGAGAAGTTCGATGTGGCCCTCGTCATGGGCTCCGGATGGGTGCCGGCCGCGGACGTCATCGGCGAGCCGGAGTTCGAGCTGGCGTTCACCGACCTGCCGGGCTTCGCCGCGCCGGCCGTCCAGGGGCACGGCGGCAAGGTGCGCGCGGTGCGGGTCGGGGGGAAGAACGCGCTGGTCTTCCTCGGCCGCACCCACCTGTACGAGGGCAGGGGCGTGGACCCGGTGGTCCACGGCGTCCGCACGGCGCTGGCCGCCGGCGTCGAGACCGTCGTCCTGACGAACGCGGCGGGCGGCCTGCGTCCGGAGAAGCAGCGGGTCGGCGACCCGGTGCTCATCGCCGACCATCTGAACCTCAGCGGCGCCAACCCGCTGACCGGCACGTCCTTCCTCGACCTGACCGAGGTCTACTCCAGGCGGCTGCGGGCGCTGGCCAAGAGCGTCGAGCCGGAGCTGGACGAGGGCGTCTACGCGGCCTTCCGCGGCCCCACGTACGAGACGCCGGCCGAGATCCGCATGCTGCAGACGCTGGGCGCCGACCTCATCGGCATGTCCACGGTCCTGGAGGCGATCGCGGCGCGCGAGGGCGGCGCGGAGGTCCTGGGCCTCTCCCTGGTGACGAACATCGCGGCGGGCCTGTCGGACGCCCTGCTGGACCACGAGGAGGTGCTGGCGGCCGGGCTCGCCGCCGCCGAGCGCATGGGCCGCCTGCTGGTGACGGTGGTGGAGCGCCTGTGAACCTGCGGGAACACGCCGAGGCGTGGCTCGCCCAGGACCCGGACCCGGTCACCCAGGCCGAGCTCGGCCTGATCCTGGAGAGCGGGGACACCGCGGCGCTGGCCGACAGGTTCGGCTCCGCGCTGGAGTTCGGCACCGCCGGGCTGCGCGGCGAGCTGGGCGCGGGGCCCAACCGGATGAACCGGGTGACGGTCATGCGGGCGGCGGCCGGGCTGGGCCGCAGGCTGCTGGACGGGGGAGAGGCCCGGGGCCGGGCCGTCATGATCGGCTACGACGCGCGGCACGGCTCCCACCGGTTCGCGCTGGACTCCGCGGCGGTGCTGTCGGGCATGGGGGTGCGCGCCTGGCTGCTGCCGGGGCCGCTGCCCACGCCCGTGCTGGCGTACGCGGTGCGCCACCTGGCGGCCGACGCCGGGGTCATGGTCACCGCGAGCCACAACCCGCCGGGCGACAACGGCTACAAGGTCTACTGGGGCGACGGCTCGCAGATCGTGCCGCCGGTGGACGAGGAGATCGCCGTCCGGATCGCGGCGGTGGGGCCGGTGAACGAGCTGCCGCTGGGCACCGCGCCCGGCCGCGCCCGCGACCCGGAGGAGGCGACCTGGAAGGTGCTCGGCGACGAGATCGTCCAGGCCTACCTGGAGGCGCTGCGCCAGATCCCGCTGGGGGACGCGCGGGACGTGCGGGTGGCCTACACGCCGCTGCACGGGGTGGGCGCGGCCACGGCGCTGCGGGCGTTCATGGAGTTCGGGTTCGCCGCCCCGCTGGTGGTGCCCGAGCAGTGCCTGCCCGACCCGGACTTCCCCACGGTCGCCTTCCCCAACCCGGAGGAGCCGGGGGCGATGGACCTGGTGCTGGAGCTGGCCGGCCGGGTCGGCGCGGACCTGGCGCTGGCCAACGACCCGGACGCCGACCGGTGCGCGGTGGCCGTCCCGCTGCCCGGCGGAGGCTGGCGCCTGCTCACCGGCGACGAGGTCGGCGGCCTGCTGGCCGAGCACGTGCTGCGCCGCACCGAGGGCGACGACCGGCTGGTGGCCACCACGATCGTCTCCTCCTCGCTGCTGGGCCGGATCGCCGAGGCCCACGGGGTGCACTACGCCGAGACGCTCACCGGCTTCAAGTGGATCATGCGGGCGGGCTCGCCCACCCACCGGCTCGTCTTCGGCTACGAGGAGGCGCTGGGCTACAGCCTCGGCGGCGACCGCGGCCTGCCGGTCCACGACAAGGACGGCATCGGCGCGGCGCTGGCCGTGGCGGCGCTGGCCGCGGAGGCGGGACGCGACGGCCGGACGCTGCTGGACCTCCTGGACGACCAGGCGCGGCGCTTCGGCGTGCACGCCACCGGCCAGCTGTCGGTGCGGGTCGCCGACAAGGCGCTGATCGACGGGGCGATGGCGGCGCTGCGCCGGGACCCGCCCGCCGAGCTGGGGGGCCGCGCGGTGACGCGGGTCGACGACCTGGCCCTGGGCGTGGACAACCTGCCGCCCACCGAGGGGCTGCGGTTCCGCCTGGCGGGCGGCGCCCGGGTGGTGATCCGCCCTTCGGGCACCGAACCCAAGCTCAAGTGCTACCTGGAGGCCGTCGTCCCGGTGGAGGGCGACGACGTCGCGGCCGCCCGCCAGGCGGCCGCCGCCGACCTGGAGGCCCTGCGGACGGCGATGGCGGCCTACCTGCCCGCCTAGTCCCGGGTGCTCGTACGGCCCAGGGCCCGGTTGCGGAAGGTGATCCGCAACCGGGCCCGATGCCTTCACCCGTCAGGAGACGGGCGCGGGCGAGGCGGAGCGGGTCCGGTGGACGATCCCGGACGCCCAGAGGGCGACGGCGATGAAGAGGACCTGCTCGGGGACGCGGAACCACAGCGGTGTGGCCGGGTCGCCGTTCAGGGGGATCCCTTCGGCGGCGGCGTGGACGTTGGCCGGGAACATCAGGACGAACAGGATGGCGAGGCAGACGCCCGCCGCCGGGCGGGTCCGCGCCAGGACGAGGCCGAGCGCGCCGAGGAGCTCCAGCACCCCGGTCGCGTAGACCACGAAGCGGGGGAAGGGGACGTAGGGCGGGACCATCGCCACCATGTCGTCGTGGCCGGGCATCGCCGTGACGCTCTCCGGCAGGAAGTGCGCGAGGCCGGTGAAGAAGAGCATGACGGCCAGGCCGTGGGCGGCGCAGGCGCGCGGGTCGGCGAACCTGCCGACGCCGAGCGCGCCGAGGAGGCGGAAGCCCAGCGCGGGGACCGCGAGCAGCAGAAGAGTCGTGAACATGAGGCTCCTTCCGGGTGCGGGATCGCTAAGGTAGTGATTGACCAATAACTTTCGCCGGCAAAAAAAGGGAGGACGGGGCCGGCGGGGATCAGTCGGCGGACAGCCGCAGGCCGTTCCAGACGCGGTCTTCGAGCGGATAGCCCAGGGCCACCCAGGTGTTGATCATCATGCCGGAGGACATGAAGGCGGCGGTGGTCTCGGGGTCGCCGCCGAGCAGCAGGTGGAGGGTGTCGTAGAGCTCGTCCCAGTCGCGCCGGACGAGCCGTCCGAACTCCTCGTCGCCGCGCTGCTGGGCCTGGAAGGCGGCGACCTGGACCTGCATCTGCATCATCAGCAGGTCGGAGTCGGCGATCAGTGCGAAGTAGGCGGCGGCCAGGGCGCCGTACACCTGCTCCTGCGGCACCCCCTCGGCCGCCTCGGTGAAGGTGTCGCGGGTCCGGACGAGGCAGAGCCGCGTCGCGGCCAGGAAGATGGCGCGCTTGTTGGGGAAGAGGCGGAAGAGGTAGGGCTGGGAGACCCCGGCCCGCCGGGCGATGGACTCGGTGGAGGTGCCCTCGTAGCCGCCGCGGGCGAACTCGCTCATCGCCGCGGCGATCACTGAACGGCGGCGCTCCTCCGCGCTCATCCTCGGGCTCATGCCAGGAAGGTTAGTGACTGATAACTAACTATGCAAGGGGGTTCCTCAGAAGTCTCCGCCGCCGAAGTCCCCGAAGCCACCGCCGCCGCCGAAGTCGCCGAAGCCGCCACCGCCGCCGAAGTCCCCGAAGCCGCCGCCGTGGTCGACGGTGCCGTAGCCCATGCCGCCGAAGCCGCCGCCCCACATCGAGCCGATCGCGGTGCCGATGAGGATGGAGTTGAGCATGCCGAACCCGCCGTAACCGGCGTAGTAACCGCCCGCGTAGGGGGCCCACTGCGGGCCGGCCTCCCAGTACGGGCGGCGCTGCCCGGCCACCTCGACCATGCGGGCCTCGGGGTCGGCGCCGTGCTCCACCCGTTCGGCGTCCGCGGCGCAAGCCGGCACCTCGCGGGCCTGGCCGCCCATGGGGGCCCACAGCACATCGCGGACGGACGGGCCGTGCTGGGGGTTGAAGAAGCAGGGCGGGCGGCGTTCGGGCACAGGTTCGCCCGCCTGCCGGGCCCGGACGGCGACCATGTAGTAGCGTCCGTCCTCCAGGGCGTGGGTGACTTGCTCCATGTCCTCGGACGTGCGGGCGGACTGCGTGGCGGCCTTCGCGCGGTCGTAGGAGTCCAGGGCGCGCACGTAGTCGTCCTTGGCGGCCGGATCGACCTTCGGGTTCTTCAGGTCGAGGTCGAGTGCCGCGATGTCCTCGCCGAGCCGGGTGACGTCCTCCTCCACCCCCTGCTTGAGCTCCTGCAGCTGCCGCTGCTCGTCCCGGGCCCGGCGGCGCCTGCTCGCCCTGACGTAGAAGAACCCGCCGACCACCAGGATCAGCAGCACGCCGAGGAACCCGTAGGTGAGCGCGCTGCTGGCGGTGGAGGGCCGCTGGCCGGAGGCGACGTTCACCGAGTCCACGAAGGAGACCAGCCCGTCGGCGGGCTGACCCCGGTGCTCGCTGGCGGCCTCCGAGGCGAGCCGCCCCGCCTCCCCGCGGCTCAGCCCGGTCTGCCCGAGCGAACCCGCGGCGAAGTGCCGTCCGGACAGCAGCCCGTACACCCCGGTGCTGCCCATGGCGTTGGCGATCTCGGCCAGGTACTGGTTGGAGGTCTGCGCGCTGCCCATGTCCCCGGTGACCACCAGGTACACCGGCGTCGGCGAGTCCTTGACCGCCTGTTTCACCCGCGCGACGCCCGCCGCGTCCAGTGTCGTCTGGCCGGGCGCGGCATAGAACCGCTCGCTCCGCAGCGCCGAGATGACCGACGGGTCCGGCTGCGCCGCCGCCCGCGCGTGCACACCCCCGACGGGCAGGAGTGCCGCGATCAGGGCGATGAGCAGAGAGAACACCCGCGTGAGCGCCATATGTCCATGTTGCTCGGTTTTGTCCTGTTCAATCCTGGGCGGACGTCAAAGCCGGGTATGCCTGGTCACAGAAGGCGGCTCTGACCGCTCAGGAGGCCTTCGGGGACAGGCGGGCGGCGCGGGTGAGGAGATGGCGGCGTTCCGGGGCGCTGAGGGCGCGGTGGGCGGCGGCGCGGTAGGCGGAGGCGGCCTCGGTGAGGTCGCCTTGCAGCTCCAGGAGGTGGGCGCGGGTGGCGAGGAGGCGGTGGCCGCGGGACAGGCGGGCGTCGGCCTCCAAAGCCGCGAGCAGCTCCAGCGCGGGGGCGGGGCCGTGGACCATGGCGACGGCGACGGCGCGGTTGAGCGAGGTGACCGGGTTGGGGGCGATCTTCTCCAGCAGGTCGTACAGGCCCAGGATCTGGGGCCAGTCGGTGGCGGAGGGGTCCGCGGCCTCGGTGTGCACCCCGGCTATGGCGGCCTGGAGCTGGTAGGGGCCGAGGGGGGAGGCGCCGCCCAGGGCGCGGGTCAGGAGGGCGGCGGCCTCGTCGACCAGGGCGCGGTCCCAGCGGGAGCGGTCCTGCTCGGACAGGGGCACCAGGGAGCCGTCGGGGGCGGTGCGGGCGGGGCGGCGGGCGTCGGCGAAGAGCATCAGGGCGAGCAGGCCCAGGACCTCCGGGTCCTCGGGGAGGGCGCGGCGCAGCAGGCGGGTGAGGCGGATGGCCTCCCCCGACAGCGAGGGGGCGGTCAGGGAGTCGCCGTCCGAGGCCGTGTAGCCCTCGTTGAAGATCAGGTAGAGGACGTGCAGCACCTCCGCGAGCCGCTCCGCCCGCTCGGCCGCCTCCGGCGGGCGGAAGGGCAGGTTCGAGGTCCTGATGCTCTGCTTGGCGCGGCTGATCCGCTGGGCCATCGTCGGTTCGGGGACCAGGAAGGCGGCGGCGATCTGCGCGGTGCTCAGGCCGCCCACCGCGCGCAGGGTCAGGGCGATGCGGCTCGGCGTGGACAGCGCCGGATGGCAGCACAGGAAGAGCAGCGTCAGGGAGTCGTCGCGGTCGGTCTCCGGGTCGGCGTCCGCGGGGCGGGCGAGCAGCTCCGACTGCGGCGTGGCCAGGACGACGCGGTCCTCGCGGAGCCTGCGGGAGCGCTCGGCCCGCACCTGGTCCACCAGCCTGCGGGAGGCCACGGTGACCAGCCAGCCGCGCGGGTTGTCCGGAACGCCCTCGGCGGGCCAGCTCAGCGCGGCGGCCAGCAGCGCCTCCTGGACCGCGTCCTCGCACAGGTCGAACCCGCCGTACCGGCGGACGAGCGCCACGAGGACCTGCGGCGCCAGCTCGCGCAGCAGGTCCTCGACGCCGGGGGCGCCGCTCACGCGTCCGCCGGGGCCTCGTGCAGGACCGGCCAGAACTCCACCGCGTCCTGGTCGGCGGAGGGGATCTCCGCCGCGATCTGCAGCGCCCGCTCCTCGCTCTCGCAGTCCAGCAGGTAGAAGCTGGCCATGTACTCCTTGGTCTCCAGGTAGGGGCCGTCGGTGACGGCCGGGGCGCCGTTCTCCCGGCGCACCAGCCGGGCGTTCACCGCGTCCGCCAGCCCGTACGCGCCCACCAGCTCGCCGGTCTCGCGGTACTTCCGGTTGAACGCGTCCTGCCTGGCGATCGCCTCGGGCCACTCCTCCGCCGGAATCGAGTCCCACTTCTCCTGGTTCCCGTAGATCATCAGCAGGTACTTCATCGCGGTGGCCTTCCTCTCGGCGCGCCCCTCCGGCGCGCTCTCACCCCTGAGTCGGAGCCGTCCGGCCCGGCTCGACATCCCTCACGGAATTCTTTCAAGATCTTTTCGCCCGGACGGCCGAACGGCCGAACGCCCGGGTCCCGAACGCCCGGGTCCCGAACGCCCGGGTCCCGGACGGCCGGGTCCCGGACGGCCGAAGGCCGGAGGTCCCGTGCGGGGAGCACGGGCCTCCGGCCTTCGCGGACAGGACGGGGGAGCCGTCAGTCCTTGATCTCGCAGATGGCGGCGCCGCTGGTGACGGTCTGGCCGACCTCGGCGGCCAGACCCGTGATGGTGCCGGCCTTGTGGGCGGTCAGGGGCTGCTCCATCTTCATGGCCTCCAGGACCACGACGGTCTCGCCTTCGGCGACGGCCGCGCCGTCCTCGACGAGGATCTTGACGATGGTGCCCTGCATGGGGGAGACCAGGGAGTCGCCGCTGGCGGCCGCGGCGGCGCCCTTCTTCTTGCCGCCGCGCTTGGGGGCGGCCTTGCCGGCGGCCGGAGCCGCGGCGCCCGCGCCCAGGCCGGAGGGCAGCACGACCTCCAGGCGCTTGCCGCCGACCTCGACGACGACCTTCTCCCGCTCGCCGGCCTCATCGGCCTCGGCGGCCGGACCGGCGTACGGCTCGATCTTGTTGTCGTACTCGGTCTCGATCCAGCGGGTGTGGACCGAGAACGGGGCGTCGGTGTACGCGGGCTGGGTGAGGATGTCCCGGTGGAAGGGGATCACCGTGGGCATGCCCTCGATGCCGTACTCCGCCAGCGCCCGGCGGCCCCGCTCGATGGCCTGCTCGCGGGTGGCGCCGGTGACGATCAGCTTGGCGACCAGGGAGTCGAACGACTGCGGCACCGTCTGGCCCGCGACGTAGCCGGAGTCCAGGCGCACGCCGGGCCCGGTCGGGATCTCCATCGCGGAGATGGTGCCCGGGGCGGGCAGGAAGCCGCGTCCGGCGTCCTCGGCGTTGATGCGGAACTCGATGGAGTGGCCGCGGATCTCCGGGTCGCCGTAGCCCAGCTCCTCGCCGTCGGCGATGCGGAACATCTCGCGGACCAGGTCGATGCCGGTGACCTCCTCGGTGACCGGGTGCTCGACCTGCAGGCGGGTGTTGACCTCCAGGAAGGAGATCGTGCCGTCCTGGCCGACGAGGAACTCGCACGTGCCCGCGCCGACGTACCCGGCCTCCTTCAGGATCGCCTTGGAGGAGGAGTACAGCAGCTCCAGCTGGGCGTCGCTGAGGAACGGCGCGGGGGCCTCCTCCACCAGCTTCTGGTGGCGGCGCTGCAGCGAGCAGTCGCGGGTGGAGACCACGACGACGTTGCCGTGCCTGTCGGCCAGGCACTGGGTCTCGACGTGGCGGGGCTTGTCGAGGTAGCGCTCGACGAAGCACTCGCCGCGGCCGAACGCGCCGACGGCCTCGCGGACCGCCGACTCGTACAGCTCGGGCACCTCTTCCAGGGCGCGGGCGACCTTCAGGCCGCGCCCGCCGCCGCCGAACGCCGCCTTGATCGCGATGGGGAGGCCGTGCTCCTTGGCGAACGCGACGACCTCGTCGGCGCCCGAGACCGGGTCGGCGGTGCCCGCCACCAGCGGGGCGCCGACCTTCTGCGCGATGTGCCGGGCCTGGACCTTGTCGCCCAGGGAGGTGATCGCGGCCGGGGGCGGCCCGATCCAGATGAGCCCGGCGTCGGTGACGGCCTGGGCGAAGTCGGCGTTCTCCGACAGGAACCCGTAGCCCGGGTGGACCGCGTCGGCGCCGGAGTCGGAGGCGATCTTGAGCAGCTTCTCGACGTTCAGGTACGACTCGGCGGCGGTCTGCCCGCCCAGCGCGTACGCCTCGTCGGCGACGCGCACGTGCAGGGCGTCGAGGTCCTGCTCGCTGTAGACCGCGACGCTGCCCAGCCCCGCGTCCCGGCAGGCACGCGCGACCCGCACCGCGATCTCGCCCCGGTTGGCGATGAGAACTTTCCGCAACGTACGACTCCGTCCATGAGAACCGTCTGAGGGATCACCCCTGACCCGACCCGTCGAAACGCGAGTTTAGGGAATCGGATTTTCCGCTGCATAATCGCCTCCTTATTTCGGGGCTTCTGCAGGTGACTCAGGGGGTTCACGACGTTTTGGCCGGATGCGGACGTCCCGGTCCCGCCCTGTCGTGGCCGAAGTGGTGTGAGCTGTGGGAGGTACACCGGCAATCCGGCTCGACGAGCGAGAGGACGACCCATGGGTGCGGACCGCAGAGGCGGCAACATCGGCCAGATGGAAGAACTCGCCCGCCTGTTCTCCCGGCACTCCAAGAACCTCGACGCCCTCATCAAGGACCTCAACGGCCGCACCGTCGGCTCCACCGAGATCTGGTGGGGCCCCGGCGCCGACCGCTTCCGCACCGCCTGGGCCGAGGCCAAGAGCGCCTTCGACAAGATGGCCCTCGCCCTCGAAGAAGGCGCCACCGACGTCCGCCGCTCCCAGCAGAACATCGAAGCCGCCACCCGCTGACGCCCCAGAGGCTCAGCGGCCTCCTGACGGCTCAGCGGCGTTCTGACGGCCCGGGGCGTCTTGGCGTCCTGACAGCCTGGAGCGTCCTGACGGCCTGAAGCGTCCTGACGGCTCGGAGGCGTCGTGGTGGCGGAGGTTCCTGACGGTCGGAGACTTCGTGGTGGCAGGGGCGTTCTGACGGCTTGGAGCGTTCTGTCCGCGATCCGGCCCGGGCGGGTGCGGTCGCTCCCCTCGGAAGCGGCGGGGAGGGTCAGGGGATGATCTCGCGGATGGTCATGCCCATGCCCGCGTAGCGGGCGGGGAGGGCGGTGCAGACCGGCCGGCCCTCGGGGGAGTCCGCCTTGGGGCGGGCCTCGAAGGCGGCGTGGGCGAAGGCCCAGTCGACGCCGCTCTCCAGGAGCTCGCCGAGGCAGTGCCCCTCGACGCCGCCCAGGGGCAGGAACCGGAGCTTGTCCAGGGTCAGGAGGAACTCGCCGAGGCGGGGGCGGCGCGCGGTCGCGGCGGCCAGGCAGAGGGCGGGCACCAGCAGCGGCCGGCCGGGCTCCTTGGCGGCCTCGACCATGATCTGCGCCATGTGGCGGCTGCCCATCGCGGCGAGCGCCGTGTGGTCCAGGATGTGCGGGATCACCGGCGCTCCGCGTCGGCGGGGATCTCCGCGGCCGGGGTGCCCTCGGCGAGCCAGCGCTCCCAGTCGGCGCGGGTGCCCCGGGGGTCGACGTTCGCGCGGTACTCGGCGAGCAGGAAGTCGTACAGCCGCCGCCGCTGCTCCTCCAGCTCCGCCAGATCCGGCTCGGCGGGCCGGCCGAAGGCGCTCTCCAGCAGCTCCTGCACGGAGATCCCCCGCTCCGCGGCGAGCCCGGCGAGATGCCGGCGCATCCGTTCGTCGATCTGGAAGGACGAGGCCTCGAGACGGTCCATCCCGCGAGTGTAAGCGCCCTCTCTTCGCTCTACGCGTTCTTTGCGATACCCAAAGTCACGACCCGCCCTTCCGGCCAACGACTCGCTCTTCCGGCTACGACTCGGCCTTCCGGCCATGGGCCGGTCTCCTGGTCACGGTTGGCCTTCAGGTCAACGAGCCGTCTCCCGGCCGCGGGCCGGTCTTCCGGTCACGACTCGGTCTCCCGGCCAACGACTCGCCCTTCCGGCCACGGCTCGCCCTTCCGGCCACGGCTCGGCCTTCCGGCCATGGGCCGGTCTCCTGGTCACGGTTGGCCTTCAGGTCAACGAGCCGTCTCCCGGCCACGGACCGGTCTCTCGGCCACGGGCCGGTCTTCCGGCCGTGGGCCGGTTTTCCGGTCACGACTCGCCCTTCCGGGCATGGGTCAGTCTTCGGCGGGGGTCGGGGGGAGGGCGGCCTGGACGGGGGTGGGGGTGCCGGAGAGGATGAGGAGGCCGCGGCCCGGGGGGCCGGCGTAGGAGGCGTTGCGGGGGAGGCGGAGGCCGAAGAGCTCGCCGTCGTCGGGGGACTGGACGCCCAGGAGGAGGCCGGTGCGGGTCTTGCGGGCGTCGGCGATGAAGCCGCGGTAGCCGCGGCTGAGGTCCTCGGTGGTGCCGGCCAGGACGACGGCGTGCTCGCCGTCGCGGGCGCTGCGCAGCAGGGCCTGGACGGCGTCGCCGAGCTCGGTCTCGTCGATCAGCTCGGCGTCGTCCACCAGGACGGCGAAGCGGTGCTCGGCGGCGGTGAGCGCCTCGACCTCGGGCTCCTCGGCGGTGGAGTCCAGCACCGCCAGCACGCCGGGGACGCCGCGCAGCTCCCGCAGCGGAGAGCGGCGCGGCGTGATCACCAGCAGCGGCACGTCCCGTTCCAGCAGGCTGCGGGCGATGGTCGCCAAGGTGGTGGAGCGGCCCGAGCGGGGCGGCCCGGCCACGATGAAGGAAGGGCCCTCCTCCAGCAGGTCGACGCCGGCCGGGGAGAGGGTGTCGCCGCCCGCGCCGACCAGGCACCACAGCGGCGACGGCGGGCGGAAGTCCGGCCGCAGGGCCAGGGCCTCCTCGGAGGTGACGCGGGCGGGCAGCTCGTCCACCCGCAGCGGGCCCGGCAGCACCCGGCCGTAGCGGGCCGCCGCCGCTGCCGCGATCTCCTGCAGGGCGGCGACCTGGGCGGCGCCCGACGGGTCGCGGCCGAGGATGCCGATCTGCGACTCCAGGGTCGGCGCGTTCGGGGTGACGCGCAGGGCGCGCCCCGGCGGCATGTGGGCGGGGATGTGCGCGTCGGGCAGGCCCGCGTAGCCGTAGTCGGACGGGTCGGACATGCGCAGGATCAGCCGCCGGTCGAAGGCCATCGCCGCCTGGCCCGTCAGGCCCGTGCGGTCGCCGGTGAAGACGGCGCGCAGCCCGACCGCGGCGCCCTCCTGGAGCAGCCGCAGCAGCCCGGTGACCAGGCGCCCGTAGTCGTAGTGCTCGAAGGCGGCGGTGAAGCCCTCCCAGCGGTCCAGGAGGAGCACCGTCCAGGGCAGCCGCTCGCCCGCCGAGACGGTGGCGCGCTGCTCGGCCAGCGAGGCGAACCCCGCCTCGGCGAGCAGTTGCCGGCGCCGCCCCACCTCGGCGTTCAGCGCGTTCAGCAGCCGCTCGACCCGGTCGTGGGACTCGCGCGGGACGACGGCGCCGCAGTGCGGCAGCGCGGCCAGCGGGGCCAGCCCGCCGCCGCCGCAGTCGATCGCGTACAGGTGCACGTCGTAGGGGGTGCAGGAGGCGGCCAGCGCCCCGGCGAGCGAGCGCAGCGCCGTGGTGCGGCCCGACTGGGCGGAACCGGCGAGGTAGAGGTGGCCGTCCTGCTCCAGGTCCAGGGCGAGCGGCGCGCGGCTCTGCGCGGCGGGCAGGTCGGTGACGCCGAACTCCACGGGCGGCACCCGCACCACCGAGCCCCCGGCGGCGGGCCGCGGGGACAGCCCGACCGCGTCGGGCAGCGGGGTCAGCCACGGGCTCGGCTGGGGCGGGATCCCCGCCTTGCGCGCGGCCTCGGCGACCGCCCGCACCAGCACCGCGAGGTCGGTGACCTGCTCGTCCTGCTGGTCGGCGGGGACGGGCAGCGGATGGCCGAGCTGCGCCCAGCCGAGCGTCCGCGCCTCGGTGGGCCGGCCGCCGCCGCCGCGCCGCCCGCCGATCCGCGCCGACTGCACCGCCGCGACCGGGCCCGCGCCGGACTTCACGAAGCAGCGCCCCGGCGTCGCCTTGGCGATCCCGGACCCGACGGGCCCGTCCAGCACGTCGGTGGAGTCCTCGGGGTCGGTGACCCGCAGCGCGATCCGCAGGTTGGTGTTGGCGCGGATCTCGGCGGTCACCACCCCCGCGGGCCGCTGGGTGGCCAGGATGAGGTGCACGCCCAGCGAACGCCCCCTGCGCCCGATGTCCACCAGCCCGTCGACGAACCCCGGCAGTTCGGCCGCCATCGCCGCGAACTCGTCGATGACCAGCACCAGCCGCGGCAGCGCGGGCGGCTCCTCGCCCCGCGCGGCGTCCTGGGCGGTGCGGGCGGCCTGGTAGTCCTCGATGTCCTTGGCGCCGGCGCGGAGGAGCAGGTGCTCGCGGCGGCGCAGCTCGGCGGCGAGGGACTCCAGGGCGCGTTCGGTGAGGTGGCCGTCGAGGTCGGTGACCATGCCGACGGTGTGGGGGAGGGCGGCGCAGTCCTTGAAGGCGGCGCCGCCCTTGTAGTCGATGAGGACGAACGTCATCTCGTCCGGGCGGTTGCGCACCGCCAGGGCGGCGATGAGCGTCTGCAGCAGCTCGGACTTGCCGGCGCCGGTGGTGCCGGCGACGAGGCCGTGCGGCCCGTCGGCGCTCAGGTCGATCTCGAACGGGCCGCCGGAGCCCACGCCGACGGGCACCCGGGTGGCGCGCCCGCCGCGCCGCCAGCCGTCCAGGACGTGCGCGGCGGTGGGGTCGGGCATGCCGAGCAGGTCCAGCAGCCGGGCGGAGGCGGGCAGCGCCTCGGCGGTGTCCTCGCGGGAGACGTCCTTGATCGGCGCCAGCGCCCGGCCGAGCCGCCCGGCCCACTGCACGCCCACCCGGTCGGCCAGCACGGGGCCGAGCGCCTCCAGGCCGTGGCCGCGCAGCCGCAGGTGGTCGGCATCGGCCCAGGAGGCGACGACGGTGCACTCCTCGGGCAGCAGCCGCTCCTCGTCGTCCAGGCAGACGACGTGGACGCCGTACTCGTGGCCGTGCTTGAGCACCTGCGGCATGCCGGGCGCGCGCCGCAGGGAGCGCGCGCCGTCCAGGACGAGCAGGATGTTGTAGGGGACCTCGGCTCTGGGCCGTGCCGAGGCGTCGAAGGCGCTCTGCTGCCGCCCCCGCCGCCGCTCGGTGATCTTGATGGCGAGCTCGGTGATGCGTCCCGCGGTGCTCACCGGGTCGGCGCCGACCAGCGCCACGCACTCCTCGCCCTCGCGCGGCGCGCAGTGCGGCAGCCAGCGCACCCAGTTCCAGTGCTCCTCGGCCGCGTCGTCGGCGGCCAGCACCACGATCGACAGGTCGCGCGGGCTGTGCAGCGCCGCGGCCTGCCCGACCAGCCAGCGCGCGACCTCGCGGGAGCGCTCGCGCGGCCCGGTGAGCCCGAGGACGCCGTACTCGGTCATCGGCAGCGGCACCGGGACGCTGCGCGCGACGGGCGGCATCTCCTGCTCGCCGCGGGCGAGCGCCTCGCGGACGTCCTCCTCGGCGCCCTCCAGCTCGATGGCGGCGGGCAGGTCGGCGAGCCCGAGGCGCAGGTGGAGGGTGTCGGGGTCGCCCAGGCGGCGCTCCCACAGCCGCCGCCGGGGCCCGGTGGCGGTGAGCAGGACCTCGGCGGGGTCGGGATGGGCGGCCCGCCGGTCGCGTTCGTCGGCGCGCCGCAGCTCCTCCAGATCCTTGGAGAAATAGGCGGATTTAAGCTGGTATTCCTTGTAAGCCTTTTTGTAGGACTTCCTGCCGTACAGGCGGTCGCCGACCCACTCGGCGACCATCATCAGCGGCCAGGCGAGCGCGAAGAGCGCCCAGTACCACTGGCCCAGCACCCAGGCCATGACCAGCCCGAACACCGAGAAGAGCAGGGCGCCGAAAAGGCGCAGCCTTTCCCTTCCCTGTTTCTCCGGAAGGTGGGGCACCTTCATCCGCTTGGGCTGGTTCCGCGGCGCTATCCGGGGCGGCCGGTTGAACGCCATTCCCTGTGGAAGCGGTTCCAGATGGGTGTCGGGTGAACTGTTCGGCATCAGGGACAGAACGGAATTGCCGCAGACGAGTACCGCGCCTTGCGGCCATTCCCGTTCGCCGTCCAGCTCCTCGCCGTCCAGGGTCGCGCCGGGGGCGGCCCGCACCGTCGTGCCCGAGCGGCCCACCGTCACCGTGACCCCCGCGGAGAGGTGCGCGGCACCCGGCCCGAGCCGGTGCACCCGGCCCGCGTCGGGCCCGCCGACGACGCGCACCTCCACCAGCCCGTCGGGCTCGGACGTCAGCGTCGCCGGGACGGTGGCGGCGTCCAGCGTGATGATCGCGCCGTCGCGCAACTCCCGCGCGGCGCGGGCGGTGGGGTCGAGCATGCGCCCGTCCGCGTAGATCGCCTGCTGCAGGGAGACGACGTTGCGCTCCCCCGCGGAGGCCTGGTGCCCCGGCTGCGCCAGCAGCCCCGCCAGTGTCCGTGCCACGGCCGCCACCGAGGCGTCCGCGTCGCCGCTGACCAGGACGTCACGAGGGCCGGCGCCGTCCAGCGCCGTCAACGAGATCCGCACGCACCACTCCGCTTCGCCGGGGGACGGAAGGCCGGATCAAGAGTCCCACAGGAGCCGTGCGCGCGGGGGCCCCCGAACGCCGTCCTGTGGATCGTTCGGTGCGCGTCAGCGCACGTTCGGCCGCCAATAGGGCGTGTCAGCGCACGTCAGTCCGTGGATGAGGAGCCTTCCGGACGGCCGACTTCAGCACTCATGGCGAATCTGCGGTCAGACTCCAGTCAGATCAAACGTATCGGCGGTGGTCGTCGGTCCGGGAAACGGTGTTTGATCTCTGGGGAAAAGGGTAGCCGTGCCCTGCATGCACCTTGATCACGCACTTCGCACGCATATCCGGGGTACCATCGCGCCAAGCGCAGAAAACCGGTCAATTTCCTACACTCGGTTACGAGAGTGCGTCAGGTACTGGAATCCATTGACGTGACGTTGTCAAGACCGCAAGCATGGTCGCTCCGGCCGTTTTGCAGAGTGCTCGGATACCCCCCGGAGTGGCCAGAGCGATGAGGACCAGTCAGCCCAGTCAGCCGACCGGCACCAACAACACCGGCCCCCGCGGGCTCGGCACGGGCCTGGCGGCCTCCGCCGGACAGCGGCTCCCGGTGCCGCCGCGCGAGCGCAAGCCCGCCCTGGCGGCGCTGGCGGTGCTGCTCATCCTCGGCGGGGCGCTGGCCAGCGCCTACCTCGTCATCCAGAGCGGCGACCGGGTGTCGGCCATCGCGGTCGAGAGGGCGGTCGCCGCCGGGGAGCGCATCCCGGCCAACGCGCTCAAAGAGGTGTCCATCGGCGACACCGGCATCCCGTACGTGCGCTGGAGCGAACGCGACAAGGTGGCCCAGGCCTACGCCAAGGTGCCGCTCACCCCGGGCTCCCTGCTCACCAACAACATGGTGAGCGCCGAGCAGGCCACCACCACGGGACGGCTCGTCGTCGGCCTCTCGCTGAAGGCGGGCCAGGTGCCCAGCGAGGGCCTGCAGCCGGGCCAGACCGTCGCCCTGTACGCGGTCGGCGGGCGCGAGTCCGGCATCAAGGCCGGCACGCTCCTGGCGCCCGACGCCGTGGTGCGCAAGGTGGCGGGCTCGGACACCGGCGACTCCAAGCTGGTGAACACCACGAGGGCCTCCACCGAGGTCAGGGTCTCGGTCGAGGTGCTGCCCGAGCAGGCGCCCGCCGTCACCCAGGCCGCCTCGGCCGGGGACGTGGCGGTCGCGGTGGTCCCGCCGGGCACCACGGTGCCGGTGCCGCAGGCCAAGCCCCAGACCAAGACCAAGCCGGGCGGGTGAGCCGGTGGCACTGATCGCGCTGGCCGCCGACAAGGGCGCGCCCGGGGTGACCACCGCCGCGGTGGCCCTGGGCGCGGTCTGGCCCCGCCCCGTCATGGTCGCCGAGTGCGACCCGGCGGGCGGCGACCTCGTCTACCGCCTGCCCGGCGAGCACGGCATGCTCGACCCGGCCAAGGGCATGCTCTCGCTGGCCACCGAGGCCCGCCGCGGCCTGCGCCCCGAGCAGATCGCCCCGCACACCCAGCGGCTGGTCGGCGGCCTCGACGTGCTGGTCGGGCTGACCAACGCCGAGCAGTCCAAGGGCCTGGACTGGCTGTGGAGCCCGCTGGGCCGCTCGTTCGCGATCCTGCCGGGCGTGGACGTGCTCGCCGACTGCGGCAGGCTCGGGCCCGGTTCGGCGCCGCTGGACCTGCTGCGCGAGGCCGACCTCGTCGTCCTGGTCACCCACGCCACCCTGGAGCACGTCGCGCACCTGCGCGAGCGCCTCTCCCAGCTGTCGGCCGACCTGCCGCAGCAGCGCGCCAGGCTCGGCGTGGTGGTGGTCGCCGACCCGCGCGGCTACCGCGGCTCGCTGACCGAGGTCGAGCGGGTGCTGGCCCAGTCCAAACTGCCCGCCGCGGTGCTCGGCGGCCTGGCCTACGACCCCAAGGGCGCGCAGATGCTGCGCGGCGAGTGGGGCGGCAGGCTCGACAAGTCGCTGCTCATCCGCTCGGCGCGCGAGCTGGCCGGCAACCTGATGCAGCGGCCCGTGCTGGAGCGCCCGGCGCAGCAGGCCCCGTCCCCCTCGGTGGTCGCGGACCCGCGGCACGCCACCGGTCCCCAGGGCTTCGCCCGGCCGGATCCCCGGCAGTCGGGGTCGCACCAGATCATGGGCGAGCGGAGGGGGCGCTAGATGGACCACGTCCTGGTCAAGCGGCTGCGCCAGGAGGTCGGCGACCGGCTGGCCCACCAGCGCCGCCTCGACGCCGCCTCGGGCCTGCCGCCGATGTCGGCCGAGGACGAGCGGCAGTTCGCCCGCGCGCTCATCGCCCAGGTGCTGGAGGAGCACGCCCGCTCGGAGATCGGCTACGGGCGCCGCCCGCCGACCGCCGAAGAGGAGGAGGAGTACGCCGCCGGCATCCACGCCGCGCTGTTCGGCGTCGGCCGCCTCCAGCCGCTCCTGGAGGACCAGGAGATCGAGAACATCGACATCAACGGCTGCGACCGGGTGTTCCTGTCCTACTCCGACGGCCGCGAGGTGATGGCCGAGCCGGTCGCCGACTCCGACGAGGAGCTGGTCGAGCTCATCCAGATCCTCGCCGCCTACTCGGGCCTGTCCTCGCGCCCGTTCGACACCGCCAACCCGCAGCTGGACCTGCGGCTGCCCGACGGCTCCCGGCTCTCGGCCGTCATGGACGTCACCCAGCGGCCCGCGCTGTCCATCCGGCGCGCCCGCCTGGGCAAGGTGTTCCTGGACGACCTGGTCGGCAACGGCACGGTCTCGTCGGAGCTGGCGGCGTTCTTCCGCGCCGCGGTCGCCGCCCGCAAGAACATCATGATCTCCGGGGCCACCAACGCCGGCAAGACGACGCTGCTGCGCGCGGTCGCCAACGAGATCCAGCCGCACGAGCGGCTCATCACCGTCGAGCGCGCGCTGGAGCTGGGCCTGGAGCAGTTCCCCGAGCTGCACCCCAACGTGGTCGCCTTCGAGCAGCGGCTGCCCAACTCCGAGGGCCACGGCGCGATCTCGATGGCCGAGCTGGTGCGCCGCTCGCTGCGCATGAACCCCTCCCGGGTCATCGTCGGCGAGGTGCTGGGCGACGAGATCGTCACCATGCTCAACGCGATGACCCAGGGCAACGACGGCTCCCTGTCGACGATCCACGCCAACTCCTCGATGGAGGTCTTCAACCGCATCGCCACCTACGCGATCCAGTCCGAGGAGCGGCTGCCGATCGAGGCCACCCACATGCTCATCGCGGGCGCCATCGACTTCGTGGTCTTCATCGACAAGCGCAACGACTACCACCGGGGCGGGCGGCTGCGCCGGTTCGTCTCCAGCGTCCGCGAGGTGACCGGCTGCGACGGCCGCGTGCTGTCGTCGGAGATCTTCGCGCCCGACTCCGGCGGCCTGGCCAGGGTCCACGCGCCCATCGCCTGCGCCGACGAGCTCGCCGAGTTCGGCTACGACCGGGCCGGGGCGGTGGGGTGGTCGTGATCCTCGACCTGGACGTCCTCCTCGCCCTGTTCGCCGGCGGCGTCGCCGCGGCCGGGCTGGTGCTGCTGGTGATGGCGGTGCGCGGCATGCCAGCCCGGCCGGGCCGGCGCACCCCGCGCTCCCGCGAGGAGCTCATCAAGGCGGTCACCACCCGGACGGGCATCGCGATCATCGCCGGACTGGGGGCGCTGGTCGTCACCCGCTGGGTGGTGGTGGCGGCCGGCATCGCGCTGCTGGTGCTGGGCTGGGAGAGCGTGGCGGGCGGCGCGGCCGAGGAGCGCCGCTCCATGGCGCGGCTGGAGGGCCTGGCGTCCTGGGCGGAGTCGCTGCGCGACACCATCGCCGGCGCGGTCGGCCTGGAGCAGGCCATCCCCTCCTCGGTGAGGGCCGCGGCCCCGGCGCTGCAGCCGCCGCTGCGCGCGCTGGTCGACCGCATGCACACCCGGGTCCCGCTGCCCGAGGCGCTGCGCAGGTTCGCCGACGACCTCGATGACTCCTCGGCCGACCTCATCGTCGCGGCGCTGATCCTCAATGCGCGGCTGCGCGGGCCCGGCCTGCGCGAGATGCTCGGCGCGCTGGCCACCTCGGCCCGCACCGAGCTGGAGATGCGCCGCCGCGTGGCCGCCTACCGCGCCTCCACCCGCCGCAGCGTCCAGATCGTCGTGATCTTCTCGGTCGGCTTCGCGCTCGCGCTGACCGTCCTCAACCCCGGCTATGTGGCGCCCTACGGCACGTTCCTGGGCCAGGTCGTGCTGGCCGCGGTGGTCGGCCTGTACGCGCTCGGGTTCTTCTGGCTGCGCCGCCTCGCCAAGTTCCAGCTGCCGCAGCGGCTGCTGGGCGCGGCCGAGCCGGTCGCCGCCGAGGCGGAGCGGCCGCTGCGCGGCAGGGCCGCGATGGACGCGGGGGTGGGCCGGTGACCGGGGCGATGCTGGCCGGCGCCGTCGTCGGTCTGGGCCTGTTCACGCTGCTGCGCGCCCTCTTCCCGGCCCGCCGCGGCCTGCGGGCGCGGCTGTCGGAGTACGACGAGGCGGCACGGCGCGCCCAGCCCGGCAGGACGCCCGTGCGGCCCCCGGTCCCCGCCAAGCCCGCCAAGCAGGAAGAGGCGGAAGATAAACCGCCCAAGCGCACGGACAAGGTGCAGACGGAGCTGGGCCGCTCGCTGGCGCGGTTCTGCGAGGAGCGCGGCTGGGAGCTGCGCAGCACCCGCGCCGACCTGGCGATCCTGGGCCGCGACTACGAGACGTACCTGGCGAGCAAGGTGCTCACGCCGATCGTGGCGCTGGCCTTCACCCCGGTGTTCATGGTGCTGGTGATGTTCGCGGGCGGGATCTCGCTGAGCATCCCGCTGTGGGTGGGGCTGGCCTTCGCCGGCGTCGCGTTCTTCTTCCCCGACCTCCAGCTCAGGCAGGCCGCGGCCGAGGCCCGCGAGGACTTCCGGCACGTCGTCGGCGCGTTCCTCGACCTGGTCGCGATGAACCTGGCGGGGGGCCGCGGGGTGCCCGAGGCGCTGATGTCCGCCGCGCAGGTCGGCTCCGGCTGGCCGATGCTGCGCATCCGCGAGGCGCTGGCCAACGCGCGCATCGCCGGCATGACGCCCTGGCAGGCGCTGGGGGTGCTGGGCGAGGAGATCGACGTCGCGGAGCTGGCCGACCTGGCCTCCGCGCTGGCGCTGGTCGCCGACGACGGCGCCAAGGTGCGCCAGTCGCTCTCGGCGCGGGCGGGATCGATGCGCAGCCGGGAGATCTCCGCCATCGAAGGCAGGGCCGGACAGAACTCGCAGACCATGCTCATCGCCCAGCTCTCGTTCTGCCTGGGCTTCCTCGTCTTCCTGATCTACCCGTCGGCCGTCCAGGTCATCAGTTTCTAGGAGGTTGCCGTGAACCCGCTCCAGCACCCCGCCGTGGCGTACCTGCGCACGATGCTCGCGGTCCGGATGGACCGCCTCCGCGACGAGGAGGACCGCAGCGCCGGCGCGTCCGCCATCGAATGGGCCATCATCACCGGCCTGATCGCGGCGATCACGCTGGCCATCGCGGTCACCATCCGCGCCGCCATCACGGGCGCCGCCAACAACATCCAGACCCAGTAACCCGATGGCGGTCCCCGCGAGGAAGGACCGGGGCGCCACCGCGATGGAGTGGGCGCTGCTCACGCCGGTCATCCTGCTCGTCATCCTGCTGTGCATCCAGTTCATGATGGTCTACCACGCCAACCACATCGCGCTGGCCGCGGCGCAGGCGGGCTCCCGGGCCGCCCGCGAGGCGGGTCCCGGAGGCGGCTGGGAGGGCGTCGGCGACGCGGCGGCCCGCAACACGGTGGCCCAGCTCGGCCCCGGAGCACTGCTGCTGACGGGCGTCACTCCGTACGGAGACGGCGTCTACGACCGCGGTTTCGAGGTGACCGGAACCGCGAAGGCGGTGGTCCCGGGAATGACGTTCACCGTCACCAAGCGCGCCGTCGGCCCGGTGGAGTGCTTCCGCCCGGACGTCGGCGAGGCCAAGGTCTGCGAGGAGGACGCCGGATGAGGCGCCCGGGACGCGAAGACCGCGGCGGCATGACGCTGGAGCTGGCGCTCCTGACGCCCCTGCTGGTGCTGCTGTTCCTCTTCCTCGCGCTGGTCGGGCGGCTGGTGAACGTGCAGAGCCAGCTCGACGGCGCCGCGCGCGACGGCGCGAGGGCGGCCTCGGTCGCCCGCAGCGAGGGCGACGCCCAGGCGTTCGCCGTCGAGGCCGTCGAGCAGTCGCTGGGCGGCGCCACCTTCTGCCTGGGCGACGCCGCGCAGACGGAGGTCGACCTCGGCGGCTGGGAGCCCGGCGGCCAGGTCACGGTGACCGTCACCTGCCAGACCGACCTGACCGGCCTGGACCTGGTGCCGTTCGCGGGCAACCCGGAGAAGACCGGGACGGCGTCCGCGCCCATCGACACCTACCGCCGCATGGACTGCGGCGGAGCACCCTGCGAGGTACCCGAATGAGCGGGAAGGCGGAGCGGGCGCGGGACCGCGGCACGTTCAGCATGTTCACCGTGCTGTTCACGCCGATGGTGCTGCTCTTCGCGGGCCTGCTGTTCGACGGCGGACTGGCCATCCACGCCCGCCAGCGCGCCCTGGACATCGCCGAGCAGGCGGCCCGCGCGGGCGCCGACGAGATCGACGTCGAGGTGCTGCGCGACACCGGAGAGCCGGTCCTGGCCGGTGACGCCTGCGGCCGGGCGCTGGAGTTCGTCGGCACGTTCGACGCGAACGGCTACGACGGCGGCTGCGCGCTGACCGGCGCGGACGAGGTCACCGTCCAGGTCGCCAAGCAGGTGGACACGATTTTCCTCGGCCTGATCGGGGTGAACGCGTTTACCATCGAGGTCGAGGCCGCGGCACATCCGGAAGACGGGGCGGACTGAGTGAATCGTAGGCGGCCCGTGGCGGCGCGGGAGCAGCGGAGCGTCGGCGACGTGGTGGCCGGCCTCCTGGCCCTGCTGGCGCTGCTCGCGCTCGCGGTCGGCGTGCCGGCGGCGCTGCTGAGGTTCACCGGCTCGCCGCTCCCCGAGGAGGTGCCCGACGGCTCGGTGTTCACCGAGCCGCTCGACACCGAGACGATCCTCTACGTGGTCACCCTCGGCGTCTGGCTGGCCTGGCTGCAGCTGGTCGTCTGCCTGCTGGTCGAGCTGCACGCCGGGGTGCGCGGCATCGGCGTCCCGGCGCGGGTGCCGCTGGCCGGGGCGACCCAGGCGGTCGTGCACAAGCTGGTGGTGGCGGTGCTGCTGCTGTTCACCGCGACGACGGCCATCATGCCCGCGTTCACCCAGCCCCAGGCCCAGCCCCAGCAGTACCGGGTGACGCAGATGGCCGCGCACGAGGAGCTGCGCGCGCCGCAGGCGCAGAGCGGTCCGCAGGGGCAGCGGCCCGCCGCGTCCCCCCAGGAGCGGGACGGCACCACCGCCAAGATCTACACGGTGCAGCCGCCGCACGGGCGCCACCATGAAAGCCTCTGGGAGATCGCCGAGAAGTGCCTGGGCGACGGGCGGCGCTACAAGGAGATCTTCGAGCTCAACAAAAGCCACGTCCAGCCCGACGGCTCGCGGCTGCAGAAGGCGAGCCTGATCCGTCCGGGCTGGGTGATGGAGATGCCCTCCGACGCCCGCAACACCGAGATCATCCCCAAGTCCCAGCTGCGGGAGTACTTCCGCGACGGCCATCCCGCCCCGCCGGCCGCCCAGCCGAAGCCCGCTCCGCAGAAGGAGGAGAAGAAGGCCGACCCGCCGGTCGAGCAGCAGGGCCCCGCCGAGCAGCAGGGCCCCGCCGCGCAGACGCCCCGTCCGGCGCAGCCGGAGGCGCCCGGCCAGGTGCACGCCGAGCAGCGGCCCCAGCAGTCGCCCGCGCCGACACCCGTCCTGGAGGTCCAGCCGCAGGAGCAGCCCTTCCCCTGGCCCGAGGCGCTGGCCGGCACGTCGCTGCTGGCCGCCGGCCTGCTCACCGGCCTGGGCATGCGCCGCCGCGCCCAGGTGATGCGGCGCAGGCCCGGAGAGATGATCGCGCGTCCGGAGGGCGCGAGCGCGCTGGCCGAGCAGGCGCTGCGGATCGGCGCGGACCCCGAGGGCGTGCGGGCGCTCGACCTGGGCCTGCGCCTGCTGTCCCAAGGGCTGGCCGCCCAGCGGCGCACCCCGCCGACCGTCTACGGGGCGCACCTGGGCACGCGGACCCTCGACCTGTGGATCGCGCCCGCCGACGAGAACCCGCCGAGCCCGTGGGAGCCGCACGACGGCGGCCAGGTGTGGCGGCTGCACACCGCGGCGCTGGACGCGCTGAAGGAGCGGGACTTCGCCGACGTGCTCGCCCCCTACCCGGGCCTGATCTCGCTGGGCGTCAACGAGAGCGGCAGGGTGCTGGCCGACCTGGAGGCCGCGCACGGCCTCATCGCCGTGGACGGCCCGCCCGAGCAGCGCAAGGCGGCGCTCGCCGCGATGGCGGTGGAACTGGCCACCAACAGCTGGTCGGACCACATGCGGCTGACCCTGGTGGGCTTCGGCGGCGAGCTGCAGCAGATCGCCCCCGGCCGCATCCGGTGTGTGCCGTCGCTGGCCGAGGCGCTGCCCGAGCTGGAGGCGCGCACGGCGGAGGTGCGCCAGGCGCTGTACGCCGCGGGCGCCGACTCGGTGCTCACCGGCCGGTGCCGCGGCGTGTCCGGCGAGGCGTGGATGCCGCACTACCTGGTGGTCGCCGACCAGCCGTCCAAGGCCGACGCGGCGCGGCTGGTGGCACTGGCCCGGACGGGCCAGCGGCTGTCCGCCGGATACCTGGTCGCAGGCCGGGTCGAGGACGCCACCTGGCAGTGGCGGATCGACGAGAAGGGCGAGCTGGACGCCGGGGTCCTGGGCTTCCAGGTCACCGCGCAGCGCATCTCCGAACCGGAGTACCACGCGGTCGCCGGCCTGTTCCGCACGGCGGGCCGCACCGAGGGCGTGCCGCTGCCCGCGGTGCCGGCGGAGCCGCCGGCGGGCGTGGAGCGGCACTCGGCCGGCATCAGGATGCTGGGCCGCGCCACGGTGGAGGCGCCCGGCACGGTCGACGAGACCCGCCGCGACCTGTGCGCCGAGGTCCTGGTCTACCTGGCGGCGCACCCCGGCGGGGTGCACCCCACGGTGCTGAGCGGCGCGGTCTGGCCGCGCGGGGTCACCGCCGGGGTCCGCGACTCCACCATCGCGATGGCGGCCGACTGGCTGGGCCGCGACTCCCGCGGCAGGCCGAACCTGTACTCCGACGAGCGGGGCAGGCTCCGGCTCGGCTCGGAGGTGCGCGTGGACCTCCAGCACTTCCGCTTCCTGCTGTGGCGTTCGGCGGCCGAGCCCGCCTCGGAGGCGGCGTACCTGTCGCACGCGCTCGAACTCGTCAGGGGCCCGCTGCTGGAGGGCCGCCCGAAGGGCCGCTACTCCTGGCTGGCCGCCGACGAGCTGGAGTACGAGACCGTGGCCCGCGTGGTGGACGCCGCCCACCGCCTGGGCGAGCTGCGGACGGCCGAGGGCGACGTCCGGGGCGCCGTCCAGGCCGCCCGCGCCGGGCTGCGCCTGGCCCCCGACGACGAGGTGCTGTGGCGCGACCTCCTGCGCGCCACCCAGGCCACCGGCGACCACACCGCGGTCCGCGCCGCCGTGGACGAGCTCCGCGGCCGCGCCGACCTCGACCTCCTGCAGCCCGAGACCGAGGCCCTCATCGAGGAGCTGGCGCCGCGCGCCCACGCCCGCGGAGCCTGACGCCCGTCTCGGCGGAGCGGGCCGCCCAGTCGATCCCGAGCAGGGTGCGCCCGCACGCGGTGACGACGCGGGAGCCGTCGGCGGTGAGGCCGGGGACGGAGGTCGGGGCGCACGGCAGGGGAAGGGACGAGCGCGGCGCCATCGTCTCGGGGTCGCGGAGCTCCAGGCGGCGGGCGGTCAGCAGCAGGGCGGTGCTCCCGTCCCGGGCGAACAGCAGGTGCCGGGCTGCGCGGACGCGCACCGGCCGTCCGGCGCGCAGGGTGGCGGGGTCCACCGGCAGGAGCGTCCGCGGGCCGACCGCCCAGAGCGTACGCCCGTCCGGCGCCGGGACCACGCTGCGCACCGGTGCGGGCGCCGCCACCCGGGCGAGCCGGACGAGGGCGCGCGGATCGAGCACGTCCAGGCCCCCGTCGCCGGGAGGGCCGGGAAGAAGGAGCCGTTCGGCGGGGAGGGAGGCGGCGCCGCCGCTTCCGCCTCGCGCGTCCTCCCGCGGAGCGGGCGGCACCGGGTGCGGGACCGCCGCGCCGAGCCCCACCAGCTCCGCGGCGGGCGCGCCGTCCCCGCGGAACCGCACGCCCTCGCAGCCCGCGAGGGCGGCGAGGCTCAGCGCGGCGGCCGCCGCGAGCCGAATACCCGCAGTCTCCATCCGCCAGAATGTAGCGCCACGGACACGCTCCGTACCGCCATGAGCGGGAAAAACTCCGAGCCGCGCCGCGGCCGGAAGGCTCCGGGACGGGTCCGGGGACGGGAAGGGCTCCGGCCGGGTGTCAGGAGTCGGACTTGCCGATGCCGATGCCGAACTCGCGGTAGACGCGCTCCCAGAAGCCGTCGCGCAGCCAGGTGCGCGCCTCCTGGTAGGGGCGCAGGGAGCGGCCGAGCACCTTCTCGGCGTCGATGAGGAGCTCCTTGTCGATGACCGGGGGCAGGATCGGCCCCGGCAGGAGGTCGCGGATGTTGTCGCGGCCCCGCTCGAACACCCACTTCTGCGCGACGTGCTCGCCGATCTCCAGCATCTGGTTGCGGTCGGGTCCCAGCTTGCTCTCGGCGGGCGCCTTGGCGACCGCCGTCCCCGGGGCGCCGGCCGCGGTGCCCGCCGGGGGCGCGGTGCCCACCCGCGCGGGCGCCGGGGGCGCGACCTTCCCGGCGAAGACCTGGGCGGGGGAGGGCACCGGGGGCCGCGGCCCGTTCAGCACGGCGGGCGCGGGCGGCGCGGGCACCGCCATCCCGCCGACCTTGACGAAATAGGGGCGCAGGAAGTCGGCGAGCAGCACCTCGACCGTGTCGGACTCCCAGACCAGCCACTCGGCCTGGTTGGAGCCGTGCGTGGGCTCCACCCCCCACAGGTGGACCCGCACCCCGTAGCCCTGGGCGGCCTCGACCGCGGGCAGCATGTCCTCGTCCCCGGCGAGCAGCACCGCGTCGGTGATCGCCCGGTGCTGGGCCAGGGTCTCCAGGTCGGCGCGCAGCTGGGCGTCCACGCCCTTCTGCTGGCCCTGGGCGTTGAGGTTGCCCAGGCGCAGCTTCACCAGCGGCAGGTTGGCGATCACCCGCTGCTCGACGGTCGGCTGCTTGCGGGGGGCGGCGTCGAACCAGTACATGCGCAGGAGCTCGCCGTTGATCTGCTCGTCGGCGTGCTCGGTCAGCGCCCGGATCAGCTTCTCGGCGTACACCCGGTACTCGCGCCGGGAACCGGCCTCCAGCAGCAGCGCGCCGGAGGCAGCGTAAAGGTAGCCCGCGTCGACGAAGATCGCGTAGCGGGCCGGTTGCGGTAGGAACTCCGAGGTGGCCATGAGAAGACCACCCTATGTCCACCAAGGCTTCTCCGGCGGCTACTTGCTCCCCGCGTTTCCGCGAATCCGGAGCGTCAGCCCGGCAGGGCGCTCGCCCGCCACGCCCCGGGACCGGAGCGGAGCGGGCGGCGCGCCAGGCGGGAGCGGTCGGTCCAGGCCGACGGGCGGCGCGCCTCGGGGGCGGCCGCCCCCGAGGGGCGGGCGGAGAGCACCGCGACCAGCGCGGCGATCTCCTCGGGGGTCGCGTCCCCCTTGACGACCTGAAGGAACGGCCGCTCACTCATGCTTCAACCTCCGGCGGGGCGCCCACGGAACGACTACAGGGGAATGTTGCCGTGCTTCTTGGGCGGCAGGGTCTTGCGCTTGTCCTTGAGCGCGCGCAGCGCCTTGATGACGTGGACGCGGGTCTCGGACGGCTTGATGACCGCGTCGACGTACCCGCGCTCGGCGGCGATGTAGGGGTTGGCCAGCGTGTCCTCGTACTCGGTGACCAGTTCCGCGCGGCGCGCGTCCGGGTCCTCGGAGGCGGCGAGCTCGCGCCGGTAGAGGATGTTGACCGCGCCCTGCGCGCCCATGACCGCGATCTGCGCGGTCGGCCACGCCAGGTTGACGTCGGCGCCCAGGTGCTTGGAGCCCATGACGTCGTAGGCGCCGCCGTACGCCTTGCGGGTGATGACCGTGACCAGCGGGACGGTCGCCTCGGCGTAGGCGTACAGCAGCTTGGCGCCGCGCCGGATGATGCCGTCCCACTCCTGGTCGGTGCCCGGAAGGAAGCCCGGCACGTCGACGAAGGTCAGGACCGGCACGTTGAAGGCGTCGCAGGTGCGGATGAACCGCGCGGCCTTCTCCGAGGCGTCGATGTCCAGGCAGCCGGCGAACTGCATCGGCTGGTTGGCCACCACGCCGACGCTGCGCCCGTCGACGCGGCCGAAGCCGACGACGATGTTGGGCGCGAACAGCGGCTGGACCTCCAGGAAGTCGCCCTCGTCCAGCACGGCCTCGATGACCTTGTGCATGTCGTAGGGCTGGTTGGCCGAGTCCGGGATGAGGGTGTCGAGCTCGGCGAGGACCTCCAGCTCGGCGGCCGGCTCGAACTCCGGCGCCTCGGACATGTTGTTCGAGGGCAGGTAGGACAGCAGTTCCTTGACGTAGTCGATCGCGTCCTGCTCGTCCGGGGCCATGTAGTGGGCCACGCCGGACTTGCTGTTGTGGGTGCGCGCGCCGCCCAGCTCCTCGAACGTCACCTCCTCGCCGGTGACCGTCTTGATCACGTCGGGGCCGGTGATGAACATGTGGGAGGTCTGGTCGACCATGACGATGAAGTCGGTCAGCGCGGGGGAGTACACGTGGCCGCCGGCGTTCGCGCCCATGATGAGGGAGATCTGCGGGATGACGCCGCTGGCGTGCACGTTGCGCTTGAAGATCTCGGCGTAGAGGCCCAGGGCCACCACGCCCTCCTGGATGCGGGCGCCGCCGCCCTCGTTGATGCCGATGATCGGGCAGCCGGTGTTCAGCGCCATGTCGAGCATCTTGACGATCTTCTCGCCGTAGACCTCGCCGAGGGAGCCGCCGAAGAGCGTCACGTCCTGGGAGAACACGCAGACCTGGCGGCCGTCCACCGTGCCGTAGCCGATCACGACGCCGTCGCTGTAGGGGCGCTTGCTCTCCAGCCCGAACATCGTCGAGCGGTGCCGCGCGAACTCGTCGAACTCGACGAAGGAGTCCTCGTCCAGCAGCGCCTCGACCCGCTCGCGGGCGGTCATCTTGCCCTTGGCATGCTGCTTCTCGACGGCCGCCGCCGAGCTCGCGTGCACGGCTTCGTACCTGCGTCGCTCAAGGTCGGCGATTTTTCCCGCCGTGGTGTGTATGTCGATTTTTTCGACCGGGGGTTCAACCGCTTCCATCGCCATGCGCGCAAGAGTAACCGGACGCTTCTCGGGGTCTGCGCACTGGGGGGCGAAGTGACTGGTATAGACCAATTGATTCCTAGGTAGGATGCCTACGTGACCGAGAGACTTGCCACGCAGATCCGCCTTGACCTGCCCGAAGAGCTGCGCGCGGACGTGCGCCTGCTGGGCTCCCTGCTGGGCCGGGCACTGGTGGAGTACGGCGGTCAGGGGCTGCTGGACGACGTCGAGGAGCTCCGCCGCTCCGTGATCGCCGCCCGCAAGGGCGAGCTGCCGGGGGACCGGGTGGCCGAGCTGGTGGCCGGCTGGCCGCTGGAGCGCGCCGAGCTGGTCGCGCGCGCCTTCTCCGTCTACTTCCACCTGACCAACCTCGCCGAGGAGCACCACCGCATCCGCACCCTGCGCCAGCGGGACGTGGCGGGCGGCGAGCCCCAGCGCGCCTCCTTCGCCGCCGCGGTCGCCGAGCTGGACGACCCGGCCGAGGCCGTCGCCGGGCTGGAGTTCCGCCCGGTCCTGACCGCCCACCCCACCGAGGCGCGGCGCCGCGCGGTGGTCACCTCCATCTCCCGCGTCAGCGACCTGCTGCACGCCTACGACGACTCCGCCGCCCACAGCGAGCGCGCGGACCTGCGCCGCCGGATGCGCGAGGAGATCGACCTGCTGTGGCGCACCGCCCAGCGCCGGCACCAGCAGATGGACCCGCTGGACGAGGTGCGCGTGGCGCTCGCCGCCTTCGACGAGACGATCTTCCGGGTGATCCCCCGGATCTACCGCTCGCTGGACACCGTGCTGAAGGGGGAGGACGAGCGCGACGAGGGCGCCACCCGGCCCCCGCTGGCCCCCGCCTACGTGCGCTTCGGCAGCTGGATCGGCGGCGACCGCGACGGCAACCCGTACGTGACGGCCCAGGTCACCCGCCAGGCGTTCAAGATCCAGTCCCAGCACGTGCTGATCGCGCTGGAGAACGCCGCCACCCGCATCGGGCGGCAGCTGACCGCCCACCAGGACACCACCCCGCCGTCGGCGGAGCTGCAGGGCGCGCTGGGCACGGCCCGCACCGCCCACCCCGAGCTGCTCGGCGAGATCGCCGCGCGCTCGCCCGGCGAGCCGCACCGCCAGTACCTCCTGTACGCGGCCGAGCGCATCAGGGCGACCCGGACGCGCAACGCCGACCTCGGCTACGGCGGCCCCGAGGAGCTGCTGGACGACCTGGTCCTGCTGCAGGACTCCCTGGCCTCGGCGGGGGCGGAGCGGCAGGCCTACGGCGAGCTGCAGCACCTGGTCTGGCAGGTGGAGACCTTCGGCTTCCACCTGGCCGAGCTGGAGATCCGCCAGCACTCCGCGGTGCACGAGAAGGCGCTGGCGGAGGTGCGGGCGGGAGGCGCCCTCTCGCCGCAGACCGAGGAGGTCCTCGACACGATGCGGGTGGTCGCCTGGGCGCAGAAGCGCTTCGGCGAGCAGGCCTGCAGCCGCTACATCATCTCCTTCTCCCGCTCGGCCGCCGACATCGCCGCGGTCTACGAGCTGGCGGCGTCCCTGGGCCCGGAGGCGCCGGTCCTGGACGTGGTGCCCCTGTTCGAGACCGGCGAGGACCTGGAGCGCGCCGTCGCGGTGCTGGACGAGGCGCTCGAACTGCCGCCGGTGCGCCGCAGGCTCGCCCAGACGGGGCGGCGCCTGGAGGTCATGCTCGGCTACTCCGACTCGGCCAAGATCCTCGGCCCGGCCAGCGCGACGCTGCTGCTGTACGACACCCAGGAGGCGCTGGCCGGCTGGGCCGAGGCCAACGGCGTCACGCTCACCCTCTTCCACGGCCGCGGCGGCTCGCTGGGCCGCGGCGGCGGCCCGGCGGGCCGGGCGATCCTGGCCCAGGCGCCCGGTTCGGTCGCCGGCCGGTTCAAGGTCACCGAGCAGGGCGAGGTCATCTTCGCCCGGTACGGCCACCCCGAGATCGCGCGCCGCCACGTCGAGCAGGTCACCAACGCGGTGCTGCTGGCCTCCACCCCGAAGGTCGAGCGCACCGCGCGCGAGGCCGCCGCGCGGTTCCGGCCGCTGGCCGACCGGCTGAGCGAGGCCGCGCACCGGGCGTTCCGCGGCCTGGTGGAGGCCGACGGCTTCGCCGAGTGGTTCTCCCGGGTCTCCCCGCTGGCCGAGATCGGCGAGCTGCGCATCGGCTCCCGCCCGTCGCGCCGCACCGGCGCGAGCTCCCTGGACGACCTGCGCGCCATCCCTTGGGTGTTCGCCTGGACCCAGACCAGGGTCAACCTGCCCGCCTGGTTCGGGCTCGGCTCCGGCCTGGCCGCCGTCGCCGGCGACCCGGACCTGCGCGAGGCGTACGCGTCCTGGCCGTTGTTCGCCGCGATGATCGACAACGCCGAGATGTCGCTGGCCAAGACCGACCGCGACATCGCCGAGCGCTACCTGGCCCTGGGCGACCGCCCCGACCTGAGCGCCGTCGTCATGGCCGAGTACGACCGCACGCTGGAGCTGGTGCTGTCGGTCACCGGCCACACCCGCCTGCTGGAGAACCGCAAGGTGCTCTCGCGCGCGGTGGAGCTGCGCAACCCCTACGTCGACGCCCTCAGCCACCTCCAGCTGCGCGCCCTCCAGGCGCTGCGCTCCGGCGAGGTGCCCGAGGCCGAGCGGCCGCACCTGGAGAACCTCCTCCTCCTGTCGGTCAACGGCGTCGCCGCGGGCCTGCAGAACACCGGCTGACCGAGCCCCCGTGCCCCGCGGAGGGGGACGGGTGGGATTGGATGGACGCCATGGACGCGTATTCCGACCTCGACCGGCCGCCGCTGAACGAGCGGACGCTCAACCGCGCCCTGGTGCGGGAGGGCTCGTTCTGGCGCGAGGTGCGGGTGACGGAGGAGACCGGCTCCACCAACGCCGACCTGGCCGAGCGCGTCAGGGCGGAGGCCGCGCGGGGCGGCGAGGTCCCCGAGGGGACGGTCCTGGTGGCCGAGGCGCAGACGGCGGGACGGGGGCGGCTGGGCCGCGCCTGGAACGCGCCGCCGCGCTCGGGGCTGATGTTCTCGGTGCTGCTGCGGCCCGGTCCCGGGGTGCCCGCGACGCGGCTGGGCTGGCTGCCGCTGCTGACCGGGGTGGCGGCCGCGGCCGCGATCCGGTCGGTGACCGCGGCCGCGGGCCGCGGCGACTACGGCGACGAGCCGGGCGGCGCCACCGTCGGCGCCGGGCTGAAGTGGCCGAACGACCTGCTGGTGGGGGAGCGGAAGCTGGCCGGGATCCTGGCCGAGCGCGTCGACGGCGCGGTCGTGGTCGGGGTGGGGATGAACGTGTCGCTGCGCGAGGACGAGCTGCCCGTGCCGACGGCGACCTCGCTGGTGCTGGAGACCGCCGCGGTCGTCGACCGGGAGATCGTCCTGCGGGCGGTGCTGCGGGAGCTGGCGCTGCGGTACGCCGAGTGGCGGGCCGCGGACGGCGATCCGGACGGCAGCGGGCTGCGCGCGGCCTACCGCGAGCACTCGGCCACTCTCGGCCGGGAGGTGCGGATGGAGCTGCCGGGCGGGAACTCCGTGACGGGCACCGCCGTTGACGTGGACGCCGAGGGGAGGCTGGTGGTCGGGACGGCGGCCGGAGAACGTGCTTTCACCGCTGGTGATGTCGTTCATGTCCGGAATCCGAGACGAGCGGGACAGTAGTGACAACCATCACATAACCTTTGTCGCGCGGCCGTGACGATCGGTCGTGGAATCGGGGAGTTGAAGGATGTCCGGGCAGGTGCGAGGGCCGCAGGAGCTGGAAGAGCTCCTCCTGGGCGGTGAGCTGCGTTACACCAGGGTGGACGCCGCGGAGCTGACCGGGGTCTCCAGGAAGTTCGCCGAACGGCTGTGGCGCTCGTTCGGCTTCGCCGGCCCCGGCGACGACGTGCCGGCCTTCTCCGACAGCGACCTGGAGGCGCTGAAGCGCATCCAGGGGCTGATGGGGCGCGGGATGTCCGAGGAGCTCGTGCTGCGCCAGGCCCGGGCGCTGGGCCAGACGATGGCGCGGCTGGCCGAGTGGCAGACCGGCATGCTGCTGGGCGCCGACCCCGGGACCAACCTGCTGAGCGAGGGCTACCTGGCCGAGATGGAGCCCCTGGTGCTCCACGCCTGGCGGCGGCAGCTGGCCGCCTCGGTGGCGCGGGCGCTGGCCTCGGCCTCCGACGGCGACCTGCCGGGCCGCGGCCCGGTGGCGGTGGGCTTCGCGGACATGGTCTCCTTCACCGCGATGAGCCGCGAGCTGAGCGAGCTGGAGCTGGGCCGGGTGGTCGAGCGCTTCGAGGAGACGGCCTCGGACATCGTGGCGGCGCACGGGGCGCGGCTGGTCAAGACCCTCGGGGACGAGGTGCTGTACGCCGCCGACGACGCGCGGGTCGGCGTGGAGATCGGGATGGCGATCTCCGAGGCGGTCCGGGACGAGACCGAGGTGCCCGACGTGCGGGTGGGCATGGCCTACGGGCCGGTCCTGCCCCTGATGGGCGACATCTTCGGCACCACGGTGAACATGGCCTCGCGGCTCACCTCGATCGCCCGGCCGGGCACCCTGGTGGCCGATCCCGCCCTCGCCGCGGAACTGGAAGGGGATCCCGCCTACGAACTGGTGCGCATCGTGCGTAGACCGGTGCGGGGACTGGGCATCATCCAACCGTACGTCGTGCGGCGCGCCGCACGGCAGTGAAAAATTCCAGAAACCCCGAGTCCACCGCCTGTTCATCTGCAAGGGGGACCATCAACCATCATGAGCGCCATTCCAGGACAGATCTCCCGAGACGAACCCCTTCCTGAGGATCGCTTCCTGGACCGCGAGGAGAGCTGGCTCCAGTTCAACCAGCGGGTGCTGGAACTCGCCGAAGACGAGACCCTCCCGCTGCTGGAGCGCGCACGCTTCCTCGCCATATTCTCCACCAACCTGGACGAGTTCTTCATGGTCCGGGTCGCCGGCCTCCTCCGCCGGATCGCCACCGGCCTGGCCGTCCGCTCCGCCAGCGGGCGCCAGCCCCGCGAGGTGCTGGAGCGCACCGCCGTCATCGCGCACGAGCTGATGCTGCGCCACGCCGCCTGCTTCCGCGACGACGTCCTGCCCGCCCTGGCCAAGCAGGACATCGAGATCCTGCGCTGGGAGGAGCTGGCCGAGGCCGAGCGCGAGCACCTGCGGCGGCTCTTCCGCGAGCGGATCTACCCGGTGCTCACCCCGCTGGTCGTCGACTCCGCCCACCCCTTCCCCTACATCTCCGGCCGGTCGCTCAACCTCGCCATCGTCGTCCGCGACCCCGACACCGAGGCGCGCCTGTTCGCCCGCGTGAAGGTCCCCGAGATACTGCCGCGGTTCATGGAGGCCTCGCCCAACCGCTTCACCCCCCTCGAGGACGTCATCGCCGCCCACCTCACCCAGCTGTTCAACGGGATGGAGGTCCTGGAGCACCACGCCTTCCGCGTCACCCGCAACCAGGACCTCGAGGTCGACGAGGACATCGCCGAGGACCTCCTCCTGGCCCTGGAGAAGGAGCTGCTGCGCCGCCGCTTCGGCCCGGTGGTCCGCCTGGAGGTGGAGGAGTCCATCTCCCCGGAGGTCCTCGAGCTGCTCACCGAGGAGCTGGGCGTGGAGGAGCGCCAGATCTACCGCGTCCCGGGCCCGCTGGACCTCGGCGGCCTGCACCAGATCGCCGACCTGGACCGCAGCGAGCTGAAGTACCCGCCGTTCGTGCCGTCCAAGGCGGCGCTGCCCACCGAGGGCGGCGTCTTCGCCGCGCTGCGCGAGCGGGACATCGTCGTCCAGCACCCCTACGACTCCTTCGCCACCAGCGTGCAGCGCATGGTCGAGGAGGCGGCGGCCGACCCCAGGGTGCTGGCGATCAAGCAGACCCTCTACCGGACCAGCGGCGACTCCCCGATCGTGGACGCGCTCATCGACGCCGCCGACGCCGGGAAGCAGGTCGTGGTGATCGTCGAGATCAAGGCGCGGTTCGACGAGAGCGCCAACATCGAGTGGGCGCGCAAGCTGGAGCAGGCCGGCTGCCACGTGGTGTACGGCTTCGTCGGCCTCAAGACCCACTGCAAGCTGCTGCTGGTCGTCCGCCAGGAGGCCGACGGCAGCCTGCGGCGCTACTGCCACATCGGCACCGGCAACTACCACCCCAAGACCGCGCGCCTGTACGAGGACCTCGGCCTGCTGACGGCCGACCTGGAGATCGCCGAGGACGTCACCGAGCTGTTCAACCACCTGACGGGATACTCCCGCCAGGTCAGCTACCGCCAGCTCCTCGTGGCGCCCAACACCCTGCGCAGCGGCCTCGTCCTGCGCATCGAACGGGAGATCGGGCACCACCGCGCGGGCCGCCCGGCGCACATCCGCTTCAAGTGCAACAGCCTCGTGGACGAGGTCGTCATCGACGCGCTCTACCGCGCCTCGCAGGCCGGAGTGCCGGTGGACGTCTGGGTGCGCGGCATCTGCGCGCTGCGTCCGGGAGTGCCGGGCCTGTCGGAGAACATCCGGGTGCGCAGCGTGCTGGGGCGCTTCCTGGAGCACTCGCGCATCTTCGCCTACGAGTGCGGCGGCAAGCCCGAGGTGTGGTTCGGCAGCGCCGACCTCATGCACCGCAACCTCGACCGGCGGGTCGAGGCGCTGGTGCGGGTCAACGACCCGGTCCACCGCGACGAGCTGCTCCGGCTGCTCGACAAGGGCGTCGCCGCCGACACCTCCTCCTGGTGGCTGGACGGCGACGGGGTGTGGACCCGCCACAACGGCGACGCCGAGGCCCCGGCCCTGGACATCCAGACGCACCTGATGCGTTCGCGCCGCTGGAGAACCGTGGATGGCGGCTGACCCCCCGGTGATCAGGGCGGCCGGGACGGTGCTGGGCCGTCCCGGCGCCGCGGGCCGCGAGGTCGCCCTCGTCCACCGGCCCCGGTACGGCGACTGGAGCCTTCCCAAGGGCAAGGCCGCGGCGGGCGAGCACCCCCTGCGCACCGCGGTGCGCGAGACCGCCGAGGAGACGGGGGTGACGCCCCGCCTGGGCCCGCGCCTGCCGTCCGTGGAGTACGAGACGGCCAGGGGGCCCAAGCGCGTCGACTACTGGGCTGCCGAGGCCGCCGCGGCGGATCCCTTCTCGGCGGGCGACGAGGTCGACCGGTGGGAGTGGGTGCCGCTGGCCGAGGCCCGCGACCGGCTCACCTACGCCCACGACGCCGGGGTGCTGGCCGCCTACGCCGAGCTGCCGGAACACACCCGCCCGGTGATCGTCCTGCGGCACGCCCCGGCGGGGGAGAAGCGGCACTGGCACGACCGCGACCTCGTCCGCCCGCTGGACGACAGAGGCCGGGAGGAGGCGGCCGTGCTGTCGCGGCTGCTGCACTCCTACGCGCCGCGGCGGGCGTTCAGCTCGGCCACCGCCCGGTGCCTGGAGAGCCTGCTGGACTACGCGTTCGCGCTGGACGTCCCGCTCGTCGCCGACCAGTCCTTCACCCTGGCCTCCACCACCCCCGAGCGGGCCGCCGCGCGCCTGCGCGAACTGCTCGGCTCCCCCGGCGAGGAGCACGACGGGCTCGTGGTGTGCACGCACGGGGAACTGGTCCCCGTGCTGGCGCGGGCGGCGTGCCCGCCGGACCGGCTCCCGGCGGACCCGTCGCTGCCCAAGGCGTCCTTCTGGGTCTTCCACCGCGCACCCGGCGCGGACGGGGCGGTCGTCTCGGTGGAGCGCCACGACGTCCGCGCCGGGCGGGGGGACCGGCGCGGCGGGACCTAGCCCAGCCGGGGGAGGACGCGGGAGCGGGCGTCGGTCCAGGCCGCCTCGACCTCCTCCCGCGCCCGCTCGGCCTCGCAGCGCTCCAGCCCGTACAGGGCGCCGAGGCCGAACGCCTCATCGACGGAGGCGGGCTCCACGGCCCTGAGCTGCTCCTGGGCGATGACGCCGTCCTGGAACCTGCCCAGGACCTCCTGGAGGGATTTGGCGGCCTTGGAGACGGCTCTGGCGTCCTTGCCGAGCGCCTCCTGGACGGCGTCCGCCACGTAGCGCATGCGCTTGGCGGCCTTGCGCGTCTCATGGCGCGCCTCGTCGGCCTCCTCCGCGGTGGGCGCCTCGCCGATCGCGGCGTGGGCGTTCTCCAGCCGCTTCCAGCTCCGGCGGAGGAGCGCGCGCAGCTCCCCCTCGGCGGCGCGGTGCGCGCGCCTGGTGAACGGCGGGGCGGCCAGCAGCCGGTCCAGGGCGTCGAGGAGGGCGAAGTACCGCTCGCCGGAGAGCTCCCGGCGGACGGCGGTGTAGCCCTTGCGCTCGCGCTTCTTGATCCGGCGCAGCCAGGCCGGGTCGGCCTCGCAGACCTCCGGCAGCGAGGCCAGCCGCGCGCCGAACCGCTCGTGCAGCACCTCGGCGTCCCTGACCTCGCCCAGCACCGCGGCCAGCCAGCGCAGCTCGGCCTGCAGCGGGTCGGTGACCGCGCGGTCCAGCAGGGGCCTGCCGCCGGCCAGGACGCTGCGCAGCCGGCGCACCGCCACGCGCATCCTGTGGACGGCGTCGAACTGCTCCAGCCGCACCCGCGGGTCCCAGGACAGCAGGTCCTCCACCTGGGCGGCGAGGTGCCGCAGCAGGACGTCTCCGGCGCGGGAGCCGGCCGGGGAGGGCGGGGCGGCGACCCGGTCGGCCAGCAGCCTGCCCAGCTTGGAGGAGCCCGCGGCCCGGCGCGCTCCGGCCTCGCGCAGCCGTGCGCCGACGCGGTCCAGGAGGGCGGGGTCGCCGGAGACCAGCTCGACCTCGATCTCGCGCCAGGACGAGCCTCCCGGCGTCCCGGCGATCGTCCCGGTGACCAGGTCGTCGGCGACCTCGGCGAGCACCTCGCCCGAGGGGGAGCGCAGCTCGCGGACGGTCCGCACGGTGGAGAGCGTCGCGACCGGGCCCGTCCGGCGGCCCCGCGTGTGGGCGTGCAGGAGTCCGGCCAGCTCCGGGGGAAGGGTCTCGGAGAGAGGAGCCCGATGCTCGCGCTTGGCGTCGGGCCCCGCGGGGATCTTCAGGTGCCACCCCGCGTCCGTGCCGCCGGTGCGGCGGCGCAGGGTGAGCTTGCGGGCGGCGAGCCTGAGGTCGTCGGTGTCGTGGTAGACGGCCTCCAGTTCATGGACGACGGGTTCGCCGACCTCCGCCAGATCGGTCAGATCCGGCAGGGCGAACCCGCTGTCCGCGTCGAACTTGAGCTCGACCTCCAAGTGCTCGGTCATGACCGGCCACCCCTTCCGCCGTCTGGATCAGGACCATCCAGGGTGTCACGCGCGGATAACGGAGGGGTCCCGGTCAGCTGGGCTCGGTGAAGCGCTGGATGTACAGCGGCTCGCCGAGCTTCTCCAGCAGGCCCAGCTCGGTCTCGAGGTAGTCGACGTGCGACTCCTCGTCCTCCAGGATGTGCTCGAAGATGCGGGCGGAGGTGACGTCGCCCTTGCGGCGCATGACCTCGATGCCGTGGCGCAGCCGGACGACCGCCTCCATCTCGACGGTCAGGTCGGCCTCCAGCTGCTCCTTGACCGTCTGCCCGATGCGCAGCGGATTGAGCTTCTGGTAGTTGGGCAGCGCCTCGAGGAAGAGCAGCCGGTCGGTGAGGACCTCGGCGTGCTTCATCTCGTCGATGGACTCGTCATAGGTGTGCTTGGCCAGCTTCACCAGGCCCCAGTTCTCCTGCATCTTGGCATGCAGGAAGTACTGGTTGATCGCCGTCAGTTCCGCGGTGAGCTGCTCGTTGAGCAGCGCGAGGATTTCCTTATCGCCTTCCATGAGTACATCCAAGCACGTTTCATAGGCAGCACGACAAGCCCGACGGCGTGTCGCCATCAGGCTCGGATGCCGCGCAGGGGGCCCGCGGCCGGCGGAAGGATCAGGCGGCGGGCTGCTTCACCCCCTTGCGGGTGCGGCGCTGGTGCGGGGGCCGGGCGGAGGCGGGTTCCTCGGCCTCGGCCGCGGTCGCCGGCGGGATCTCCGGGACGCGCTCCTCCGCGGCGGCGGGGACCGGCTGCAGGGTGGCGGGGCCGCCGGTGAGGGCGTCCATGAGCTCCGAGGCGGTCCGCCACTCGCTCACCATGGCCGTGATGCGCCTGGTGCAGGAGCCGCAGCCGGGCCGCATGCCGCAGCCCTCCTTCACCGCGCGGGTGGTCTGCGCGCCGGCCGCGAGGCAGTCGTGCACGGCGTCCTCGGTAACGGCGTTGCAGATGCACACGTACATCGCGGGTCCTTAGGGGGCGGCGGCCAGGTTCATTAGGTTAGGCATCCCTAAGTTACATGAGGCTTGCCTTGCCTGGCCAGACCCCCGGCGGTTCCCGGCGCCGGCCCCGGGCGGAGCGCGGTGGGTAAAGGCCCGGAAAACGCGGCACTCCAGGCCTTCTGTGGCTTGGGGTGATGTGCGTCACATATCGGTCCGGCGTTGTCGGTAGGCGCGTTCGCGGGCCGAGGAGACCGGCGTGTGCGCGCTCTTCCGCCGCCCTCCCAGGACCCAGGCGGCCAGGACGACGATGTTGGCCGAGAAGAACAGCAGGAGCATGTTGTGCCGGGCGGCCCACCACCCTCTGAGGGGCTCGTCGACTACCGGCAGGCCGAACAGCAGGGTGAGCAGGCAGAGCAGGATCGTGAGCGCCGCGTTGGCCAGGGCGTACCACCAGGCGCGGCTGGCGTCCTCGATCAGGAGCCAGACGGCGCCCGCCCAGGCGATGACGCAGGAGAAGATCATGAAAACGCCGACATAGCCCTCGATGGCGAATCCTTGGGGCAGGCCGAGGATCTGGGTCATCAGGACGCCGCCGAACAGCATGACCCCCGCCGCCCGCGCCACCTCGGGTTGCGGCTGCACCGGCGTCCGGGACATAGGGGTTTTCCTCCACAAGAGTGGGATGATTCGTATTTGAGTTTGTACTACGAGTGGCAAACCGCAGGTCAAGCCTGTGTGCTTGCCCAGGAAACGTTCATGAATGGTCCTACGATCGGTGCATGACCTCAGTACTGCTCGCCGAGGACGACACGTCCATCTCCGAGCCTCTCGCGCGTGCGCTGCGCAGGGAGGGCTACAACGTCGAAGTGAGCCCCGACGGGCCCCAGGCTCTGGAGCGGGCCCTCGGCGGCGGCGTCGACCTCATCGTGCTCGACCTCGGCCTGCCCGAGCTCGACGGGCTGGAGGTGGCGCGCCGGGTGCGCTCCGAGGGGCACGGAGTGCCCATCCTGATCCTCACCGCCCGGGCGGACGAGGTCGACACCGTGGTCGGCCTGGACGCCGGTGCCGACGACTACGTCACCAAGCCCTTCCGGCTGGCCGAACTGCTGGCGCGGGTCCGCGCGCTGCTGCGCCGCGGCAGCACCGAGACGCCGATCGTGCAGGGGGTCAGGATCGACGCCGAGTCCCGCCGGGCGTGGATGGGCGAGAACGAGCTCCAGCTGACCACCAAGGAGTTCGACCTCCTGCGGGTGCTGGTGCGCGACGCGGGCAAGGTGGTCACCCGCGAGCAGATCATGCGCGAGGTGTGGGACACCAACTGGTGGGGCTCGACCAAGACCCTCGACATGCACATCTCCTGGCTGCGGCGCAAGCTCGGGGACGACGCCGCCAGCCCCAGGTACATCACCACCGTGCGGGGTGTCGGCTTCCGGTTCGAACGCGGAGACTGAGAACGAGGCCGGCCGCCTCCGCCGGCCATGGGGGATGAATGAGACGCCGACTCGTACTGTCCACCCTCGGGGTGGCGGTCACGGCGATCCTGCTGCTCGGCATCCCGTTGGCCTACGTGGTCAGCAAGCTCATCTACGACGATGCCAAGCAGGGGTTGGACACCGCGGCCGCCAGCCTGGTCAAGGAGGTGGAGGTACCGCTGGGCCAGGGCCGCAGGCCCGACCCGGCGCAGATCTCCGGCGCCTACCCGAACCTCCGCGTCGAGATCAGGCTCCCCGACAACACGGTGGAGACGGCGGGCCCGCCGCTGACGGGGCCGGTCATGTCCTCGACCAGCAGCCGGGGCAACGTCACGGTCACCGTCCACCGGCGGTACTCCGAGGTGCGCGACGAGGTGCTCCGGCAGCTGCTGCTGATCGCCAGCCTGGTGCTGCTGGGCGTGGCGATCGCGACCGGGATGGCGATCCTGCTGGCCCGCCGGCTCACCCTGCCGCTGGTCGACCTGGCCGACACCGCCGCCGGGCTGGGGACGGGCAACGCCCGGCCCCGGCGCCGCCGCTACGGCATCCCGGAGGTCGACACCGTCGCGGAGGTCCTGGACAACAGCGCGGTGCGGATCGCCGACCTGCTGGCGGCCAGCCGCGAGTTCGCCTCGGACGCCAGCCACCAGCTGCGCACCCCGCTCACCGCGCTGACCATGCGCCTGGAGGAGATGATCGAGGCGGCCGACTACCCCGACGTGGTGCGCGAGGAGGGCCAGGCGGCGCTGGCCCAGGCCGAGCGCCTGGTCGCGGTGGTGGAGCAGCTGCTGGCCCGGGCGCGGCACGACCGCACCGGCCAGGCGGTGCCGACCGCGATCGACCTGGTGATCGAGCAGCAGGTCGAGGAATGGCGGCCGATCTTCGCCAAGGACGGCAGGCAGATCCGGATCGAGGGCGAGCCCGACCTGGTGGCGGTGGTGACGCCCAGCTGCCTGTCGCAGATCCTGGCCACCCTGCTGGACAACTCCCTGATGCACGGGGAGGGCACGGTCACCATCCACACCCTGCTGACCCGGCAGAACGTGATCGTCGAGGTGGGGGACGAGGGCCCCGGCGTCCCGCCGGAACTGGCCCGCAAGATCTTCGAACGCAACGTCAGCGGCGGCGGCGGCACCGGGCTCGGGCTCTACCTGGCCCGCTCCCTGGCGGCCGTGGACGGCGGCAGGCTGGAGCTGGTGCAGCCCAAGCCCGCGCTGTTCGCCTACCTGATGCGCCGCAAGGAGGACGCCCAGCTGGCCTCCGAGCGGGTGGTCAGCGGTCCGGTCTGATCAACGACCGGATTTGATCAACGACCAAGCTTGATCAGGGACCTGGCTTGATCAACGACCGGGCCGGACGGTGGCGCCCGTCCGTGTGCCGCGGTGCCGGCCGGGAGCGGGCACCCCGGGGGTGACGGTGCCGCTCTGCCCGGCCGGGAAGGGCTGCGGGGCGGGAACGCCCGGCTGGACGGTGTGGACGGCGGGCTCGGGGGCGGTGAACACCCACTTGCGGTACGACCAGAAGCGGAAGACCGTGGCGGCGCCCGTGCCGATGATCAGCGCCAGGTTGGAGGCGATCGTCGACCGCTGGTCCAGCACGTAGTAGCCGAACGCGATGAAGATCTGGGTGATCACCAGACCGACCCCGTTGAAGACGAAGAACAGCACGTACTCCCGGCCGAGGCCGCTGCGCTCGCGGTGCCGGAACGTCCAGTACCGGTTGGCGAAGTAGGCGAACGTGGTGGCGATCACGGTGGCCAGGGTGGTCGAGGTCAGCGGCCCCATCGCGAGCGCGGTGTGGAACACGTTGAAGAACGCGAAGGTGATCACGAAGGAGAGGGCGCCGACGCTGCCGAACTTGGCAAGCTCGCGGGCCATGCGGCGCAGCCGCGCCCAGAGATCCACCAGGAGGCTCACAGTAGAACGACCAGCCCTTCGGTCACGGAGTGTCCGCACACGAGGTGCGACGAGAACAGAACGTCACCCCGGTTCATGGACATTCCCGTCGAGTAGAGAGTTCCCGGGGCGGAGGCCGCCTACAGACCCTCCCGCAGCCGTTCTCCCTTGGCTTTCGCCTGACGGTACAAATCTTGCTGGAACTCCAGCATTTTCGTGCTGAGTTCGGAATTCTCCGCGGCAAGGATACGCACCGCCAGCAGACCCGCGTTGCGCGCGGCCCCCACGGCCACCGTGGCCACCGGCACCCCGGCGGGCATCTGGACGATCGACAGCAGCGAGTCCATGCCGTCCAGGTACTTCAGCGGCACCGGGACGCCGATCACCGGCAGCGGGGTGACGCTGGCCAGCATCCCGGGCAGGTGGGCGGCGCCCCCGGCGCCCGCGATGATCACCTTGAGCCCGCGCTCCCGGGCCGAGGACCCGTACTCGATCATCTCGTGCGGCATGCGGTGCGCCGAGACCACGTCGGCCTCGAACTCCACGCCGAACTCCGCCAGGGCCTCGGCGGCGGCCTTCATCACCGGCCAGTCCGAGTCGCTGCCCATGACCACGCCGACCTGCGGAGCCATCACTTCTCCCTCTCCTCGGGGTAGACCGAACCCGGATCGCGCAGGTAGTCGACGGCGTGCGCCGCCCGTGCCCGCATCCGCTCCAGGTCCTCTCCCGTCACGTTCACATGGCCGATCTTGCGGCCGGGCCGGACGCCCTTGCCGTAGAAGTGGATCTTCGCGCCGGGGTCGTGCGCCATCACGTGCTCGTAGCGCGGGTAGAGGTCGGGATCCTCCCCGCCGAGCAGGTTGCCCATGACCGTCCAGGCGGCGCTGGTGGCGGTGTCGCCCAGCGGCAGGTCGAGCACGGCCCGCAGGTGCTGCTCGAACTGGGAGGTGCGGCTGCCGTCCATGGTCCAGTGGCCGGAGTTGTGCGGCCGCATGGCCAGCTCGTTGACGACCACGCCCTCGGCGGTCTGGAACAGCTCGACCGCCAGCAGTCCCGTCACGCCGAGCTCCTCGGCCAGCCGCAGGGCCAGCTCCTGGGCGTGCGCGGCGGTCTCGGGGTCCAGGTCGGCGGCGGGGGCGATCACCTCGACGCAGATGCCGTCCCGCTGGACGGTCTCCACCACCGGGTAGGCGGCGCCCTGGCCGTGCGGGGAGCGGGCGACCAGCGCCGCGAGCTCCCGCCGGAAGTCCACCCGCTCCTCGGCCATCAGCGGGGTGCCCGCCGCGAGCAGCTCGGGGAGGAGGGCGGCGGCCTCGGCCGCGGAGTCCACGACCCACACGCCCTTGCCGTCGTAGCCGCCGCGCGTCGCCTTCAGGACGACCGGCCATCCGTGCTTTCCGGCGAAGGCCGTGACATCGTCTTCGGCGTGGACGGGAGCGAAGGCGGGGCAGGGGGCGCCCAGGGCGGACAGCCGCTCGCGCATCACCAGCTTGTCCTGGGCGTGCAGCAGGGCGGCGGAGCCGGGCCGGCAGACCACTCCCGCCTCCTCCAGCGCCCTGATGTGCTCGCCCGGCACGTGCTCGTGGTCCCAGGTGACCACGTCGCAGCCCTCGGCGAAGGCGAGCAGGTCGGCCAGGGACTCGTGCGAGCCCAGCCGCACGTCGGCGCAGACCAGCGCCGCGGACTCGTCGGGGGCGCCGGCCAGCACCCGCAGCCGGACGCCGAGCGCGATCGCGGCCTGCTGGGTCATCCGGGCGAGCTGACCGCCGCCCACCATTCCGACAACAGGCATCTGACCAGGACTTCTCACATCGAGCAGCTTAGTGGGGGCGCACCATGATGTTTGACGGCACACCGACGATCATCGGACACCGGGGCTGCGGCTCGGGGCCGGGGGAGAACACCCTGGAGTCCCTGCTGCGGGCCGTTGACCTGGGATCGGACTGGGTGGAGCTCGACGTCCAGCGCGCCGCGGACGACGGCCTGGTGGTGCGGCACGACCACACGTCCGAGGACGGTTCCTTCCTCGTCGACGGGCCGTGCGGCGGCCTGCCGCGGATCGAGGAGGTGTTCGAGGCGCTGCCCGGGCACGTCGGCGTCGACGTGGACGTCAAGACGGTGCTGGAGGACGCGCTGGACCCGCGGACGGCGCCCCTGCTGGAGCGGGTGCTGCGCGAGGAGGCGCGCCGCAGGCCGCTGCTGGTCACCTCGTTCGATCCGGCGCTGCTGCTGGCCCTGGCCGGGACGGGCGTGCCGCGCGGCCTGCTGACCTGGCTCTGGTTCCCCATCGGCCACGCCGTCGCCGCCGCGGCCGGGCTGGGCCTGCAGGCGGTGGCCCTGCACACCGGCTCCTGCGAGCCCGCCGCCAAGCAGCGCCCGTTCGCCGACTGCGTGGAGACCGCGCACAAGGCGGGCCTGGAGGTCATGGTCTGGTGCCCGCAGCCCGCCGACCTGGTGAAGTACGCGGCGGCCGACGCGGTGATCGTCGACGAGGTCCCGGCCGCGCTCGCCGCGCGGCGGGCGATGGCGGCCGGGACGGGCGGAGCGGCTACCTGAGGATCTGGCGGGCCATGACGACGCGCTGGATCTGGTTGGTGCCCTCGTAGATCTGGCAGATCTTGGCGTCGCGCATCATGCGCTCGACCGGGAAGTCCTGGGTGTAGCCGTAGCCGCCGAGGAGCTGGACGGCGTCGGTGGTGACGTCCATGGCCACGTCGGAGGCCAGGCACTTGCAGGCCGAGGAGACGAAGGTCAGGTCCGGGATCTCCTCGCCGTGGAAGGCGCGCTCGGACTTGATCGCCGCGTGGTAGGTCAGCTGGCGGGCGCCCTCCAGGCGCATCGCCATGTCGGCGAGCATGAACTGCACGCCCTGGAAGTCGCTGACCGGCTTGCCGAACTGCTTGCGCTCCTTGACGTAGCCGATGGCGTAGTCCAGGGCGCCCTGGGCGATGCCGAGGGCCTGGGCGGCGATGGTGATGCGGGTGTGGTCCAAGGTGGCCAGCGCGGTCTTGAAGCCGGTGCCCTCGGCGCCGATGATCCGGTCGGCCGGGATGCGCACGTCCTCCAGGATGACCTGGCGGGTGGGGGAGCCCTTGATGCCGAGCTTGCGCTCCTTGGCCCCGAAGGAGACGCCCGGGTCGGACTTCTCCACCACGAACGCCGAGATCCCGCGGGCGCCCTCGCCGGGGTCGGTCACGGCCATGACGGTGTAGTACTCCGACACCCCCGCGTTGGTGATCCACATCTTGGTGCCGTTGAGCACCCAGTGGTCGCCGTCGCGCACGGCACGGGTCTTCATGCCCGCGGCGTCGGACCCGGCATCGGGCTCGGACAGAGCGTAGGAGAACATAGCCTCACCACGTGCCACCGGCGCCAGGTACCTCCGCTTGAGGTCCTCGCCGCCGGACAACAGAACAGGTACCGTGCCGAGCTTGTTCACCGCGGGAATGAGCGAGGAGGACGCGCAGGCGCGCGCCACCTCCTCGATCACGATCACGGTGGCCAGCGCGTCGGCCCCGTTGCCTCCGTAGGCCTCGGGGATGTGGACGGCGTGCAGGTCGCCTGCCACCAGCGCGTCCAGGGCCTCCTGCGGGAACCGCGCCTGGTCGTCGACCTCGGCGGCGTGCGGCGCGATCTTGGTCTCCGCGAGTTCGCGGACCGTCCGGCGGAGCAGCTCGTGTTCCTCGGACGGGGCATAGGCGGGATAGTCAGAGCTCATGGCAGGCATGCTACCCGCCAGTAGAATTGAGGAGGTTTGTGGTGATGAAGCGGCTGACGGTCATCGGAACCGGGTACCTGGGCGCCACCCATGCGGCGTGCATGGCCGAACTCGGGTTCGAGGTGCTCGGCATCGACGTGCTGCCCGACAGGATCGAGCGGCTGGCCGCCGGAGACCTCCCGTTCTACGAGCCGGGCCTGCCCGAGGTGCTGCGCCGCAACCTGGAGAACGGCCGCCTGCGCTTCACCACTTCCTACGAGGAGATCGCCGAGTTCGGCGACGTGCACTTCGTGTGCGTGGGCACCCCGCAGAAGCCCGGCGAGTACGCCGCCGACGTCTCCTACGTCGACGCCTCGATCACCGCGCTCGCCCCGCTGCTGACCCGCGAGTGCCTGGTCGTCGGCAAGTCCACGGTCCCCGTCGGCACCGCCACCCGGGTCGCCGAGCTGCTGACGCGGCTGGCGCCCTCGCCCGAGGTGGAACTGGCCTGGAACCCCGAGTTCCTGCGCGAGGGCTACGCCGTCCAGGACACCCTGCGCCCCGACCGGCTGGTGATCGGCGTGCGGTCCGAGCGCGCCGAGAACGTCCTGCGCGAGGTCTACGCCCGCCAGCTCGCCGACGGCGTCCCGCTGGTGGTCACCGACTTCGCCACCTCGGAGCTGGTCAAGGTCTCGGCGAACGCCTTCCTGGCCACCAAGATCTCCTTCATCAACGCCATGGCCGAGGTCTGCGAGGCCACCGGCGCCGACGTCACCAAGCTCTCCCAGGCGCTGGCCCACGACGACCGCATCGGCGGCAGGTTCCTCGGTCCCGGCCTCGGCTTCGGCGGCGGCTGCCTGCCCAAGGACATCCGGGCGTTCATGGCCCGCGCCGGCGAGCTCGGCGTCGACCAGGCGCTGTCGTTCCTGCGCGAGGTGGACGCCATCAACATCCGCCGCCGGATCCGCATGGTCGACCTGGCCCGCGTCCTGCTCGGCGGATCCTTCCGCGGCCGCAAGGTCTGCGTGCTGGGCGCGGCGTTCAAGCCCAACTCCGACGACGTGCGCGACTCGCCCGCCCTCGACGTGGCGGCCGAGATCCGCCTCCAGGGCGGCGACGTCACCGTCTACGACCCCCAGGCCCTGGACAACGCGCGCAAGGCGCAGCCGTCGCTCGGCTTCGGCAACTCCGCGCTGGAGGCGGCCGCCGGCGCCGACGTCGTCCTGCTGCTCACCGAGTGGCGCGAGTTCCGCGACCTCGACCCCGAGGTGCTGGGCGCCCAGGTGCACATGCGCAACATCGTGGACGGCAGGAACGCCCTGCACCCCGAGCAGTGGCGGGCGGCCGGCTGGACCTACCGGGCCCTGGGCCGCCCCTAGCCGCGCGGGGGGCTCACCGGTCCTTGGTGAGCCCCAGCCCGGGCGGGCTGGTCAGGAAGCCCAGGCCCCAGGAGATGTGCATCGTGGCGTAGACGAAGGGCAGGCAGAGCCTGGCCTTCCAGGGCAGGTCCTCGCCGGTCAGCAGCGTGCCGCCCACCGGGACGGTCAGGAAGTAGCCGACCGGCAGGATCCAGCCCGGCCAGAAGCCGACCAGCCCGGCCACGGTGCCCACCAGGATCCCGGCGACCGCCAGCGGCGGCGCCAGGTACCGCAGGTTCAGCGTGCCCTGGTGCTCGCGGCCCACCACCCGGCGCCAGCGGCCGGTGTAGAAGAACTGCTTGGCCAGCTGCTTGAGGTCGGGCCGGGGCCGGTAGGTGACGCGCATGGCCGGGGTGAACCAGATGCGCCCGCCGGACTGGCGGATGCGGTGGTTCATCTCCCAGTCCTGGGCGCGCACGAACGTCTCGTCGTAGCCGCCGACCCGCTCCAGCGCGCTGCGCCGGAACGTGCCGAGGTAGACCGTCTCCACCTCGCCGGCCTCACCGCCGGTGTGGAAGCGGGCGTTGCCGACGCCGAACTTCGACGTCATCGCCCGCGCCACCGCCTTCTCGAACGGGGTGACGCCCTCGGCGGCCATCAGCCCGCCGACGTTGTCGGCGTTGTGGGCGTCCATGGTCTCCACCGCGATCCGGATGTAGTCGGCGGGCAGCAGCGAGTGCCCGTCGACCCGGACGATGATGGAGTACTGCGACGCCTTGATCGCGATGTTCAGCCCGTTGGGGGTGCGGCCCGTGGGATTGCGCGCGAGGATCACCCGGGGATCGCGCTGCGCGAGGCGGCCTGCGATCTCGTCGGTCCGGTCCTTGGAGGGACCGAGGGCGAGCACGAGCTCCAGCTCGCCCGGGTAGTCCTGCGCCATGATGCGGTTGACCGCATCCTCGAGGTGGCGTTCCTCGTTGAGCACGGGCATGACGACGGACACGGCCGGCCACGTGGTGCGCGGCTCGCCGTCAGCGTGGAGAGACTGATTCATGACGGCGCCACGGTAACGTATCCAGCCAGGTCCGCAGGCCACGATCGGAGGGTTTCCCGTCCGTCGGGGCGGAGCGAAGGGGGCTGGACATGGCCGGGGACGACGACCCGATCGAGCAGTACTTCCGCCCCAGACCCGCCGGGGCCGAGGGCCCGGGCGGGCCCGTGGCCGACGACAGCGGCAGCTGGGACGCCGTCGCCGTCGACAGCGAGCGCGCGCCGAAGGTGAAGCTCGACCCCCCGCGGGGCCGCCGCAGGGCGGGCGGGCCGGGCTCGGCCCGCGAGGCCGTGCGCCGCCGCCGCAACCTCATCGCCACCGCCTCCGTCTCGGCCGTGGTGCTCCTGGCCTCCGGCACCGCCTGGGGCTTCCAGGAGTTCCTCCAGGGCCGGATCCAGACCGTCGACATCGACCTGGACGGGGGCTCCGGGCCGAAGGGCTCGATGAACATCCTGCTCGCCGGCGTCGACAAGCGCGACGGCATGAGCGAGGCCGACATCAAGCGGCTGCACCTGGGCCGCGAGAAGGGCGCCCGCTCGGACACGATGGTGCTGATGCACATCTCCGAGGACCGCGACCAGGTGACGATGGTCAGCCTGCCGCGCGACACCCTGGTGACGATCCCCGCCCACAAGGACGCCCGGGGCGAGCGGGTCGCCGCCCAGCAGGGGAAGCTCACCTGGGCCTACTCCTACGGCGGCCAGCAGCTGATGAAGGACACGATCGAGGACCACACCGGGCTGGCCATCGACCACTACGCCGAGGTCAACTTCCTGGGCTTCCTCAAGGTCGTCGACGCCGTCGGCGGGGTGGAGGTCTGCACCGAGCAGGCCATCGACGACCGCGCCAGCGGGCTGAAGCTCAGCCCCGGCACCCACCACGTGGACGGCGCCACCGCCCTGGCCTACGCGCGGGTCCGGCACGGGCTCGGCGAGGACATCGGGCGGATGCAGCGCCAGCAGCTGTTCCTGTCCTCCCTGCTGAAGCAGTCGCTGGGCAAGATCAAGGACCCGGTGCGGGGCACGAAGGTGCTGGAGGCCATGCTCGGCGCCGTCCGGGTGGACCCGGGGCTGAAGAAGGACGCCCCCAAGCTGGTCGACCAGTTCAAGAACCTGTCGCTGGACGACGTGCGGTTCGTGAAGGTGCCCCTGAAGGACCCGGCGGGCACCGCGCTGCTCGGCGGGGTCAACCAGTCCGTCGTGCTGTGGGACGAGGGGGAGGCGCGCAGCCTGTTCCGCAAGATCGACCGGGACGAGCCGCTGGCCGACCCCGAGCCCGCCGCGACTCCCACGGCCGAGCCGCTGACCGTCGCGCCCGAGCAGATCTCCGTGCGGGTGCGCAACGGCACCGGCGTCACCGGCGCCGCCAAGAAGGCCAGCGCCGCGCTGACCGCGGTCGGCTTCCGCGCCCCCTGGGTGACCGGTGTCGTGCAGCGCGCGAACATCAAGCCCACGGTCATCCGCTACGGCCCGGCCCGCGCCGACTCGGCCCGCACCCTGGCCGCCTCCCTCCCGTTCGCGCAGCTGCAGAAGGCCGCGGCGCTGGGCGACGGGATCGAGCTGGTCGTGGGCAGCGACTGGGCCAGGCCCAAGAAGGTGGAGACCGCCGCCGAGCGGGCGGCCCCCGACTTCGAGACGAAGACCGCTACGCAGAACCTGTGCGGGTAGCCGCCAGGTGCTCGGCCAGCACCAGGTCGAGCGGCTCGGTGACCTTGAGCAGCCGCTCGTCGCCCGCCACGATCTTGATGGGCGTGTCCGGGAGGTAGCGGTGCACCACGCCGCAGTCGTCGGTGGCGACGAACTCCGGGTCCTTCAGAGCGAGCTCGTAGGCGGCGCGCAGGGTGGCGAACCGGAACCCCTGCGGGGTCTGGAACCGCACCAGGCTCGGCCGCGGCGGCATGTCGCGCACCAGCCCGTCGGCCACCGCCACCACGGTGTCGGTGACGGGCAGCGCCACCGCGACGGACTCGTACGTCTCCAGGGCCGCCAGGCAGCGCTCCAGCACGTCGTGCCCGACGAACGCGCGGGCGGCGTCGTGGAACAGGACGCACGCGTCGTCCGGCTCGTTCCGCGTCGCCTCCATCGCCCGCAGCGTGGAGGCCGTACGGGTCGCGCCGCCCTCGATCACCTCGACCCGCCCGCCGTAGGGGGCCGCGATCTTCTCGGCCTCGGCCACGTGCCCCGAGGCCATGACGACGATGACCCGGTCGAGCAGCGCCGAGGTGGCGAAGGCCTCCACGGGGTAGGCCAGCAGCGGACGGCCTCCGACCTCGATCAACTGCTTCGGCCGGCCCGCGCCGACCCGCAGGCCGACACCCCCGGCGAGGATCACACCGGTTGTTTTCACCTGGTACTCCTCCGCTCCCCTCCCGCGCACCCACTAGGCTGAGGGCTTTGTGATCTGCTGTGTTGGAGGCCGCGAGTGACGTTCGTGGTGCTGGCCACCGAGCCAGACGACCCGACAGCCGAGCTCGCGTATGACGACCGGGTGACCGTGCTCGACCGGCTGCTGGGGCAGCTGGCGGCACACAACGTATCGGACGTGCGCGTGGTCGCCCGGCCCGAGGCGGCCTCGGTGCTGCGCAAGAACGGCCGCAAGGTGGTCGAGTCGCCGGACCTGGCGACCGACCTGTTCGAGATCGGGAAACTGGCGCGCGCCGCCGATGAGCTCTACCTCGCGCACGCCGACCTGGTGGTCAGCGAGGAGCTGCTGATCCGCCTGCTGCGCGACAAGACCACCACCGCGGTCACCGCCAAGCAGCCGGTGACCGGCGCCCGCCCGGCCGTGCGCATCGCCCGCCGCCGGGTGGTCTCGGCGGGGTCGCCCTTCCACCAGGTCACCGACCCGGGCGGGGTGTTCCGCGGCGCGCTCAAGGTCGTCGACACCGCGCTGCTCGCCGAGCTGTGCGAGCGGCTGACCATGCTGGTGGACCTGCTGCCCAGGGTGGACGTGCCGGTCCGCCAGCTCGGCCGCCGCTCCGCCGACGGCCTCGAGGTCTTCGTCGACAACGAGGCGCGCGACGAGTTCGACCGCGCCGTCGCGCAGGACCCCGTGCTGGGCTCCACCGCGCCGCGCGGCGACGACGCCGCCGGGCTCCTGCTGGTCGCGCTGGCCCGCGCCGGCGTGCCGGTCGCCGCCCGCAACGTCGACGTCCTGGTCTGCGAACGCGTCCTGGCGCCCGAGCAGGCCGCCGCCGCCCGCCGCGCCGTGGAGGCCGTCGACGAGGACCGGGTCAGGCTGGACGCGGCGGTGAAGTCCAACGACGGCTTCTTCACCACGTACTTCGTCAGCAGCTACTCCAAGTACCTGGCCCGCTGGGCGGCGCGGATGCGGCTCACCCCCAACGTGGTGACCTGCATCTCCATGGCGATCGCCGCGGTCGCCGCCCTGTGGTTCGCCGCGGGCACCCGCACGGGCCTGGTCACCGGCGGGATCCTGCTGTACTTCGCCTTCGTCTTCGACTGCGTGGACGGCCAGGTCGCCCGCTACACCCGCAAGTTCTCCACCCTGGGCGCCTGGCTGGACGCCACCTTCGACCGGGCCAAGGAGTACCTGGCGTACGCGGGCCTGGCCGTCGGCTACAGCGCCGCCCACCCCGGTCCCGGGGACGTCTGGGGCCTGGCCTGCGCCGTGATCATCCTGCAGACCTGCCGCCACATGGTCGACTTCAGCTTCGCCGTCCACAAGGGCGCGGCGCCCCCGGCGCCGATCAAGGAGCTCCCGCTGGACGTCCCCGACGACAGCCTGCTCGACCCGCCCGCCCGCCCGGCCCCGCGCCGCGGCGGCCTGGGCATGCTGGCCGTGCGGGCGAGCGCCGCGCTGGAGCGCGTCCCGGGCGCCCGCTGGGCCAAGAAGATCATCATCCTGCCGATCGGTGAGCGCTTCGCCCTCATCGCCCTGACGGCGGCGTTCTTCGACGCCCGCGTCACCTTCCTCGCCCTGCTGGCCTGGGGCGGCCTCGCCGCCGCCTACACCCTCTCCGGACGCGTTCTGAGGTCCCTGGCATGACCGTCGCCGACACCCAAGCGCGCGCCGCGGCGCGCACCGCCCAGCAGTGCGCCTACCGCGACGACGGCCCGGTCTCCCGCGCCCTCGGCCGCCTGGCCGGCGGGCGGATCGGGCCGCTCGCACCGGTCCTGGCCGCCGGCGCGCTGACGGCCGCCCTGCTGGTCGCGGGCGCCCGGACGGACTCCCTCCCGCTGCTGCTGGCACCCGCCGTCCTGCTGACGCTGCTGGCCGGCCCCACCTCCGCGCACCCGCACGGCGGCAGGCTCGACTGGCTCGTACCCCCGGCGATCAGGGCCATCGAGTATGGTTACCTCGCCGTGCTCGGGTTCGACCAGGGGGTTCCCCGCCCGCTGGTCTACACACTGCTCGCCGTGCTGGTCTACCACCACTACGACACCGTCTACCGGACCCGCCAGGGACTGTGGCCGCCCGACTGGGTGTACCAGGCCGGACTCGGCTGGGACGGCCGGATGCTGATCGCCGCGGGAGCCGCGGCGGTCGGGTTCGCCACCCCCGCCTACGCCGTCCTCGCCGTGTACCTGGGCGTGCTGTTCGGGTGGGAGAGCGTTCGCACCTGGCTGGAGACCGAGCGCGGCAGCACAGGGGCCGAAGTTGATCTGGAAGAGGAGGCCGGCGCATGATCGGCATGATTCTGGCGGCCGGCGCGGGGCGCCGCCTGCGCCCGTACACCGACACCCTGCCCAAGGCACTGGTGCCGGTCGATGGTGAGACCACCATCATGGACATCTCGCTGCGCAACCTCGCCGCGGCGGGGCTGAGCGAGGTCGTCATCGTCGTGGGCTACTGCGCCGGCGCCGTCGAGGAGCGCAAGGCCGCCCTCGAGGAGAAGTACGGCGTGCGGATCACGCTGGTGCACAACGACAAGGCCGAGGAGTGGAACAACGCCTACTCCATGTGGCTGGCCCGCGAGCACTTCGCCAAGGGCGTCCTCATGGTGAACGGCGACACGGTCCACCCGGTCTCCGTCGAGAAGACGCTGCTGGCGGCCCGCGACCCCGAGAAGGCGTCCATCCTCCTGGCGGTCGACGACGTCAAGAAGCTCGCCGACGAGGAGATGAAGGTGATCCTCTCCCCGGAGGGCACCCTCCAGCGCATCACCAAGCTCATGGACCCCGCCGACGCCGCCGGCGAGTACATCGGCGCGACCCTGCTGGAGCCGGCCGCCGCCGAGGCGCTGGCCGACGCGCTCAAGGCCACCTTCGAGAAGGACACCGACCTCTACTACGAGGACGGCTACCAGGAGTACGTCAACCGGGGCGGCACCATCGCCGTGGCCCCGATCGGCGAGGTCTCCTGGGTCGAGGTGGACAACCACGAGGACCTCGCGAAGGCCAGGGAGATCGCGTGCCACTACTGACGCGGATGCTGACCGCGCCGCTGTCGATCGACGTGCGGCGCGGAGCCATCGCGTCCCTCGGCGAACTGCTGGCCGACCGGCGGATCGCCACCGAGGGGCGCGTCGCCGTCGCGGTCGGGCCCGGCCAGGGCGACGTCATCGCCGAGCACGTCCGGCCGTCCCTCGCCGAGTGCGAGGTCTTCCGGGTGCCCGGCGGCACCGTCGACGCCGCCGTCGAGCTGGGCAGCCGGCTGCGCGGCGGCTCGTACGAGGCGGTCGTCGCGATCGGCGGCGGCAAGACCATCGACGCCACCAAGTACGCGGCGACCCTCGCGGGCATCCCGATGGTCTCGGTCGCCACGAACCTCTCGCACGACGGCATCTGCTCGCCGGTCGCCTCCCTGGAGCACGACGAGGGCAAGGGCTCCTTCGGCGTCGTCATGCCGATCGCCATGATCGTCGACCTGGACTACGTGCGGGCCGCGCCCGAGGGCCTGGTGCGCTCGGGCGTCGGCGACGTCGTCAGCAACCTGTCGGCCGTGGCGGACTGGGAGCTGGCGCACGCCGAGACCGGCGAGCCCATCGACCGGCTCGCCCTGACCGTCGCGCGCACCGCCGCCGAGGCCCTGATCCACCAGCCCGCCTCGATCGAGTCCGACGCGTTCCTCACCGTCCTGGCCGAGGGCCTGGTGCTGTCGGGCATGGCGATGTCGTTCGCGGGCTCCTCCCAGCCGGCCAGCGGCGGCGACCACGAGATCCTGCACGCCGTCGACCGGCTCTTCCCCGGCACCGCCAACCACGGCGAGCTCGCCGGGCTCGGCGCGCTGTTCTGCCACTTCCTGCGCCGGGAGTACCTCGGAGAGGACCCCCAGCGGGCGCGGATCGTCGCGGACTGCCTGAGCCGGCACCGGCTGCCGCTCGTCCCCGGCGACGTCGGCCTCAACGCCGAGCAGTTCGCCCAGGCCGTCGCCTTCGCGCCGTCCACCCGGCCGGGCCGCTACACCGTCCTGGAGTACCTCAACCTGGACGAGGCGAAGATCCGCACCGCGGTGGGCAAGTACCTACAGGAGTTCGGTAGCTGAGATGCCCCCCAGGACCTACAGCCTCAAGGAGATCCGGGAGAAGGGCCAGCCCCCCGGCCTGAAGGACCGCCGCAACGAGGAGCACTGGGCCGGACGGCTCTACGCCCGCTCGCTGTCGCCGTTCCTCACCTGGATCTCGCTCCGGGTCGGGCTCTCGCCCAACCAGCTGACCTACCTGATGATCCTCTCCGGGCTCGGCGCGGGCGTCGCGTTCGCCTGGGGCACCGGCCTGGTCAGCGCGATCGTCGGCGCGTTCCTCGTCCAGCTCTACCTGGTGCTGGACTGCACCGACGGCGAGGTCGCCCGGATCACCGGCCGCACCTCCATCACGGGCGTCTACCTGGACCGGCTCGGCCACTACTTCTCCGAGGTCGCGGTCGTCATCGGTCTCGGCCTCCGCGCCGAGAAGCAGTTCGACCTCCCCTGGGGCCAGGGCGGCTGGATCATGCTCGGCCTGCTCGGCGCGCTCGGCGTCGCTCTGATCAAGGCCGAGACCGACAACGTCGTGGTGGCCCGCGCCAAGTCCGGGCTGCCCGCCGACCCGCCCGGCGGCGACCGTGCCCTGCGTCCCACCTCCACCTGGCTGGCGCTCGCCCGCCAGGCGGCGTCCCTGGTGAAGTTCCACCGCATCATCGGCGCGGTCGAGCTGTCCCTGCTGATCCTCGCGGCCGCGGTGCTGGACCGTGTTCTCGACCTGCCCGAGCATGGAGAAGAGGGCCTCTCCGTCTACAAGGCCGCGGAGACCGGTCTGGGGAGCTACTTCGGGTCGCCGGTCGAGTGGTCGGTGACCAGGGGTCTGCTGGTGGCGGTGGCCGCGGTCGCGGTCCTGCAGACGGTCCTGCACTTCGTGAGCATCGTCGCCTCGCGGCGGCTGAAGTAGTAGAAGAGGTTTTCGTGAAGCTCTCGGTCGTGGTGCTGACGATGGGCAACCGCCCGGTCGAGCTGGAGCGCGCGCTGCGCAGCGCGCTGAACCAGAAGGACGTGGACGTCGAGGTCGTCATCGTCGGCAACGGCGTGCGCGGCGACTGGACGCCGCCGGTGGACGACGCGCGCATCCGGACGGTGCTGCTGCCCGAGAACATCGGCGTCCCCGCCGGACGCAACCGCGGCGTGCTGGAGACGACCGGCGACATCGTGATCTTCCTGGACGACGACGGGCACTACCCGTCGCTGGAACTGGGCAAGCGGCTCCAGTCGATGTTCGAGGCCGACCCGCGCCTGGGCATCGTGTCCTTCCAGATCAAGGACCCGGACGGCGGTCCCGGCCAGCGCCGCCACGTGCCGCGGCTGCGGGCCGGGGACCCCGACCGGTCCTCGTCCGCCACCACGTTCCTCGGCGGGGCGAGCGCGGTCCGCCGCGCCGCCTTCGACGCGGGCGGCGGGCTGCCGGAGAACTTCTTCTTCGCCCACGAGGAGACCGACCTCGCCTGGCAGGTGCTGAACGCCGGCTACGGCATCGTCTACGACGCGGAATCCGTGATGTGCCACCCGCCGACGCTGGCGACACGGCACGCGTCCTTCTACCGGTACAACGCGCGCAACCGGGTGTGGCTGGCCAAGCGGAACCTGCCCTGGCCGATCGCGGTGGTTTACCTCGCCGACTGGGTGGGCATCACGGTCCTGCGCGAACGTAAGATGGACGCTCTGAAGCCCTGGTTCAAGGGCTTCGCGGAAGGTTGCCGTAACGACGCGGGGCCGCGCCGGCCCATCAGCTGGCGGACGGCCTGGCGGATGACCCGCACCGGGCGCCCGCCGATCGTCTGAGAGCGGTCTACTGGTTTGGTTTGACTCACCCCGGGGGAGAGCGTAGAGTTCTCTCTTGTGCCCAACCGGGGCGCGGGACGCCTGAGCGGTCTGAGATCGCGGCGGCCGGCCGGTGGGCAAAAGCCAGGAAAAACAAAGGTATGCTACTGCATTTCCTTTTTTGGAATGGCTGGCGGAAAACGAGCCGAATTGACAGTCGGCGGGGATCTGCTAAATTAGAGACATCGCAGCGAGGGAAACGCCGAAAGGCGCAGAACGAACTGCAGGGTCCCACTCCAAGGGGA